>CAVCJC010000070.1:0-11044 GCA_963602475.1 Lachnospira hominis (ex Liu et al. 2021) | reverse complement strand
GTGCAGCGGTCTCCAAAACCGCCTATGGGGGTTCGATTCCCTCCTACCCTGCCAAATTGAACGGAAAGAGAAGAAAAATGGAAATTATTAAGAAGACAGGCGCTTATCTATCAGGTGTCGCGGCGGAAGCGAAGCGCGTGACGTGGCCTGGCAAGCGTGAGCTTTGGGAGTCGACTCTCGTCGTCATCTCCTTCATTTTCATTCTCGCCGTGACTACGCTTGTCTGCGATAAGGTCATTGAGTTTGGCTTGAAGTTGCTTAAGGCCTAAGGATAAAGAACGATGGATAAGCAGTGGTTTGTTTTGCATACGCTTACCGGACAGGAGAACAAGGTCCGTAAGTCGATTATTGCTCGCGTCAAGCTTGAGCGTATGGAAGATTACATCGGGCGGTGTGAAATCCCGACTGAGCGCGTAGTTGAGAAGAAGAATGGTCGCACGACGAAGCGCACGAAGATGTTCTTCCCTGGCTATGTGTTGTGCGAATTGGCGCTTTATGATAAGTCCAAGGATTTGGACGAGATGGGTCGCCCCGCGATTTATGAGCGCACGTGGCAGTTTTTGCGTGAGACGCAGGGGCTAATTGGTTTCATTGGTGGCGCGCGCCCCGTGCCACTTAAGCAGAGCGAAGTGGACGCGATATTCTCGAATCGTCCGGTGGGAGCCCCGCCGGTGGAGCGTCCGAAGATTGATTTCACCGTCGGTGAGACGGTTAAGGTGATAGATGGCGCGTTCATGGGTTTGACGGGCCAGGTATCTATGGTGGATCCCAACAAGAACAAACTCAAGGTTGAAGTAAACATCTTCAGCCGCTCGGTTCAAGTTGACGCGGAATACTGGCAGGTCGAGAAGGTGCCCGTTGAGGATACCCTCGAGCCCGTTAAGTAGAAACGTAGGTTTTGCGGTCCGTTGACCGGGATGGATCCCCGGGAGGAGCCGCACGAAAGAAGGAAAAGGCATAAATGGCCAAGAAGGTTACTGGCGTAGTAAAGCTCCAGATCCCGGCGGGCGCGGCGAATCCCGCGCCACCGGTTGGTCCTGCGCTCGGTTCTGCGGGTGTCAACATCATGCAGTTCTGCAAGGAGTTCAACGCGAAGACCGCGAAAGATGCGGGTCTCGTGATTCCCGTAATTATTACGGTTTATCAGGATCGCAGCTTCTCGCTGCAGTTCAAGTCGCCGCCAGCGAGCGTGCTTCTGAAGAAGGAAGCGGGTCTTGCCAAGGGCAGTGGCGTACCGAACAAGAACAAGGTCGGTAAGGTCACGAAGGCGCAGCTCCTCAAGATTGTGGAGATGAAGAAGGCTGACCTCAACACAGATGACCCCGAGCAGGCAATCAAGATGATTGCGGGCACGGCGCGCAATATGGGAATCGAGGTGGTTGAATGAGTCACGGTAAGCAATATTTCAACGCGCTCAAGAAGGCTCCCAAGAAGCCTGTGAGCATTGAAGAGGCGGTCAAGTTCGTTAAGGCGAATGCGGGCGCGAAGTTTGACGAGACGGTGGATGTCTACTTCCACCTCGGCAAGGAACTCACCAAGGGCGATACCGCCGTTCGCGGCGTTGTGAAACTCCCGAATGGTTCCGGCAAGAAGGTCAAAGTCGCGGTGTTCGCGGGCGGCGACGCGGCGGAAGCGGCGCGCGCGGCAGGTGCGGACTATGTCGGTCTCGCGGACCTCATTGATAAGGTCCAGAAAGAGGGCTGGTGCGATTTCGATGTCGCGATTGCGACGGTCGAAGCGATGAAGGAAGTCCGTAAGTGTGCGCGTGTCCTCGGTCCGCGTGGACTTATGCCGAACCCCAAGACGGGCACGGTGACGGACGATACGGCGACAGCCGTTAAGGAAGCTCATGGCGGCAAGGTCGACTTCCGTATGGACAAGACGGGTAATCTCGCGGTTGTGGCGGGCAAGCGTAGCTTTGAAGAGGGTGCGCTCGTTCAGAACATCAAGGCGGTTATCGCGGCGGTTCAGGCGCACAAGCCGGCTACGGTCAAGGGCGTGTTCATTAAGTCGGTGACGATTGCTTCTACGATGGGAGTGGGCGTGCCGGTCATTGCTTCGGCGGATGCCGAATAACGGAGGATAATTCAAAATGAGAATTGAAAAAGTTGCTATCCTCAACGAAGTTGTCAGCCGCGTCAAAGATTCGGACTACTGCTTCATCATCAATCACGGCGGTGTGACCGTCGCGGCGACTTCCAAGCTTCGTAGCGCGCTTCGTAAGCTTGATAGCCACATGTTGGTCGTCAAGAATACGTTCCTCGCGAAGGTTGCTGAAGAGAAGGGCTGGAGTGACGAAGTAAAGGCGATGTTTGTGGGTCAAACCGCCGTCGTTACGGGTCACGGCGAGCCGACAGCGGTCGCGAAGGCTATTATGGAGTTCGTGAAGGACTCTGCGGGTAAGGCTTCCGTCAAGGGCGCGGACTACGACAACAAGATTGTCGACGCGGCGATGGTTGAGGCTCTCTCGAAGGTTCCGGGCAAGGATCAGCTTCGTGCGACGTTGCTTATGCTCCTCAAGGAGCCGGCGACGCGTCTGGCGCGTGTCCTTTCTGAGAAGGCGAAGAAGGGTGGCGATGCGGCCCCCGCGGCGGAAGCGCCAGCGGCGGCTGAGGCGGCCCCTGCACCTGAAGCGGCACCTGCCGCGGAGGCACCTGCTCAAGCGTAATGTAAACAATTTCCCTTGGATGAAATACGCCACGGGTTGAAGTAAAAAGGAAAAAGTAAAAATGACAAACGAAGAAATCATCAAGGAACTGTCGGGTAAGACGGTTCTCGAAATCAATGACCTCGTCAAGGCGCTCGAAGAAGCGTGGGGCGTGAGCGCGGCGGCGGCTGTCGCTGTTGCGGGTCCTGCGGCTGGCGCGGCGGCGGAAGAGAAGACGGAATTTGACGTCATCCTCAAGTCCGCTGGTGCGAACAAGATCGCGGTCATTAAGGAAGTCCGTGCTATCACGGGTCTCGGCCTCAAGGACGCTAAGGACATGGTCGATGGCGCGCCCAAGAAGGTCAAGGAAGCGGTTGCTAAGGACGAAGCTGAGAAGATCGCCGAGCAGCTCAAGAAGGCTGGTGCTGAAGTCGAGATTAAGTAATCTCGTCTCGTGCCAACGCACAAAACGCCGTGGACGCGAGGAACGTTCGCGGCGTTTTCCATTCTTAAGAGGTAATAATTGACTATGCAGCACGAAAAAGAAGTTCTCTTGGTGTGGCTCCATTGGCCTGAGAAGTGTTTCTCGCTGACGGATATGAACTTACACTTCTTGCGTGAGTACGTGGGCGAAGATGTGGAAATCCTCACCTGCAAGAAGGAAGCGGACTTCTTGTTTAAACTGCGGCGTGCGACGAAAGTTATTACTTGGGAGTTCAAGGCAGAATGGTATAAGAAAGCCCCTTGCCTAAAACTTGTTGCGACCCCGAGCGCGGGGCACGAACTCATTGCCCCCCCGCCCACGGATAAGATAAAGGTTCATTTTGGGCATTACCACGGCGCAATTATTGCTGAATCAGTCGCGGCGTTTATACTCGCCTGGTCACGCGGATTCTTTAGACCTGAGAGAGAGGACTTCTGGCCACGGGTCGAATTGAGCGATAAGTGTGAAGTAGTCGAGGGCACCCGCGCGGTTATTCTGGGTTATGGCAATGTAGGCCGCGCAATTGGGGAGAAACTCGAACGCCTCGGAGTCTCCGTTACGGGCATCACCCGTTCAAATAAAAAGGAAATCCCCGATGCCATCCATAGGGCGGACTGGGTTATTTGCGCCTTGCCAGGCGATACTGGAACGTACAATATCGTCAATGCCGACTTCTTGAGACAATTGAGACCTTGGGCGGTGGTTATCAATGTTGGCCGCGGCAATGCGGTTGATGAAAAGGCGCTTTTGTGGTCCCTTCGGCGCGGATATATCGCGGGCGCGTATCTCGATGTTTTTCGTGGCGAGCCCTCGCCATTCTCGAAAGAGGCCCCTGTGATTTATGGCAGGGAATATAACCATCTACCGTGGAACCTAATCCGTATGCCTCACGCGAGTGCCTTTTGTAGCTCTTATCTTGTGCGTGCCTTTAAGGAGTTGAAAGATGACGGGCTCATATGATGTTTCGAGTGTAGAAGAGACTTGGGCTCTCGCGAAGGACTTCGCGGCGGGCTTGCGTCCTGGCGATGTCGTGTGCCTCGAGGGTGATTTGGGCGCGGGCAAGACCACATTTACGCAGGGACTCGCCGCCGCGCTGGGTGTGAAAGGGCGCGTCACTTCGCCGACTTTCTGCATTGTTCAGGAGCACACGGGGACGCAAGAGCCTGTGAAGCTCCTCGTGCATATGGATCTTTACCGCCTTCAAGATGAGGCAGATGTTGAGGCCATTGGCTGGGAAGATTACCTCGCCCGTGGTGCTGTTTTGGTTGTGGAATGGCCCGAACGCGCGGGAGGGCTGATTCCGGCGACGGCGAAGCATATTCGCTTCGAACATCGCGAAGGCAACGAAGAATCCCGCAAAGTCACATTTATTTGATATAATATAGGTATGCAATTTGAGAATACTATCGGTCTCGAGACCCACGTCCAGCTGAAAACGCGGACGAAGATGTTCTGTTCGTGCCTGCTCAAGACAGGTTGCGAGCCTAATACGAATGTATGCCCCGTGTGTTTGGGGTATCCGGGTGCGCTACCTGTGATGAACAAGGAAGCGGTCAAGCTCACGGTGATGAGCGGCATGATGCTCGGTTGCGAGATTAACCGCCACGCGACATTCGACCGCAAAAACTACTTCTACCCCGATATGGCGAAGGACTATCAGATTTCCGAAAACGGCAATCCCCTTTGCATTGGCGGCGGCGTGGAAATCACGCGTGCGGACGGCACCAAGAAGTTTATCCGCATTAACCACATCCATCTCGAGGAAGACGCGGCGAAAATCAACCACTACGCGACGAGCTCGGGCGTGGACTTCAATCGCGGCGGTACGCCCTTGATGGAAATTGTTTCGGAGCCCGACCTCTCGAGCGCGGACGAGGCGATTGCTTATTTGACGGCTCTTAAGGAGATTCTCGTTTATGCGGGCGTGAGTGATTGCAACCTCGAAGAAGGCAACATGCGCTCGGATGTCAACATCTCGATTCGCCCTGTTGGCGAGACGAAGCTTGGCACGAAGGTGGAAATCAAGAATATGAATACCTTCAAGGGCATCCACGCGGCACTTGAATATGAAGCGCGGCGGCAACGCGAATGTATGGCGCATTCGATTCCGATTATCCAAGAAACGCGGCGCTGGGATGGTGAAGCGCTCGAGACCGCCTCGATGCGCACGAAAGAAAATGCCCACGATTACCGCTACTTCCCTGAGCCGGACCTTGTGCCCGTGGAGCTTTCGACGGAACAAGTTGAAGCGTGGCGGGCACTTTTGCCCGAAAAGCCCGAAGCGCGGCGGGCACGGATGGTTGCCGCGTATGGACTCGCCGAATATGATGCGGATGTCCTCTCGCAGAATAAAGCGAATGCGGATTTCTTTGAAGCGGCGGCGAAAGGACTGGACGCGAAGACGGCGAAGCTTCTTTGCAACCTCTTCATGGGCGATGTAATGGCGCTTATGAATACGACGGGCAAGGCTATTGCCGAAAGTGCTCTAACCCCCGAAGCATTGCGAGCTCTCGTCTCGCTCGCGGCGAAAGGGACGATTAATGGTCCGACCGTGAAGGAACTCTTGCCCGAACTCTTTGAGAAGGGTGGCGACCCCGAGGTTATTGTGAAAGAGCGTGGACTCGGCGCGGTCAGCGACACAGCGGCACTCGAAGCCTTTGTCGACCAAGCCATCGCGGCAAATCCGAAGAGCGTGGCGGACTTCAAGGCTGGCAAGAAAGCGGCGGCAGGTTTCTTCGTGGGGCAGGTTATGAAGCTCTCGAAAGGCAAGGCCGACCCGAAGATTGTCGGTGGACTCGTAGCGAAAAAGTTGGCGGCATTATGAAACGAATCCTTCCACTAGTCGGCGCGGCACTTTGCGGCTTATTCCTCACGGGGTGCCATTCGTATCGCCTGTTCCAAACGAATGTCTTCACGAATGATGAAGGCGAGCAGGTGACGGTGTATTATGGGCGGCTCGATAAAGACCACACGACGACTTATGTGTGGCCGATAACGGGCAAGGAAATGACGCTTACCTCGCGCCTGATGGTGGAAGTGGTGCTCCCAGATGAAACGAGTTTCATCGGTTATCAATGTATGAACATCCTTTCTTCGGGCACAATGTATCGCTCGAGCAATGAAAAATGGATGTTCCACGCGAACGGACTCTCCTGCACCGTCTATAAGCGCGTGGAAGTTGATGGACGCGAGGATTATCTTGATGTTTATCGTGGCATAGTTTGTGGTAGCCCAGTAAAGTAAGTGAGGTCTTGAAGATGAATCCGTTAGATAATATTCGTGTGGTACTCGTGGGGACGCTTTATACAGGCAATGTGGGGTCCGCCTGCCGCGCAATGGCGAATATGGGCATACATCACCTGCGACTGGCCGCGCCCAATCTGCAGAATTCGTGGGAGGAAGGTGAACGCCTCGCCGTCCATGCGACGGATGTCCTGAAGAACCGTGAGGAGTTCGCGACGTTCGAGGAAGCGGTCGCTGATTGTGTGGCCGTCGTCGGGACAACGGCTCGCGAGGGACTTTATCGGCAGCATGTAAAAGCGCCGCGAGATTGTGCGGCGGATATTCTTTCCATCGCCGAGACGGGTCCCGTGGCACTCGTCTTTGGACGCGAGGATAAGGGGCTCCTCAATGAAGAAGTGGCCCAATGCACGCACCTTATCCGTATTCCAGTGGACGAGGGCTATACCTCCATCAATCTGGCACAAGCGGTGCTGATTACTTGCTACGAATTCTTCACGGCGACAGGGCGCTATGTGCCACCGCACGAAAAAGCCCCGCCCGCCCCACAAGCCCAGAAGATGCAACTTATGAAGAATTGGGCGGAAATGCTTGTTGAGATTGGCTTTATGGAAAGCATTCAGACGGAACACTTTATGCAGGGCTTCCATCGTGTCTTTTCGCGCGGCGTTTTCACCCGTGATGACGCGGCACTTTTATTGGGGGTCGCCCGCCAAGCGCGTTGGGCTGTCCAGCACGCGAAGGAGCTTCCCAATGGCTGAAGAATTAACTCCTATGATGCGCCAATATCTCGCCATTAAGCGCGAGATTCCCGTGGGCGCAATTCTGATGTTCCGTTTAGGCGACTTCTATGAGATGTTCGGTGAGGACGCGGTTCGTGCCTCGCCCATCCTTGGGGCGACGCTTACCCACCGCAACAACCAGCCGATGTGCGGAGTTCCCTATCACGCGATTAATTCTTATCTCGCGAAGCTTATCCGTGCGGGACTAACTGCCGCGCTCTGCGACCAGGTGGAAGATCCAAAAACGGCGAAAGGGCTGGTGCGCCGCGAGATTACGCGCATCGTCACGCCAGGCACGGTGACGGAAGACGGACTTCTCGATGAGACCGCCAATAACTATGTCGGGGTAGTCAACGGACATGCCCTCGCGCTTCTCGA
Source organism: Lachnospira hominis (ex Liu et al. 2021) (assembly GCA_963602475.1). Classification (GTDB taxonomy): domain Bacteria; phylum Verrucomicrobiota; class Kiritimatiellia; order RFP12; family UBA1067; genus UBA1067. The sequence goes on along the minus strand of CAVCJC010000070.1, from coordinate 3,513 downwards.
TTTGGCGACAGGCGAATTCCTCGTCGAGGAATATGCGACGGACGCGAAATTAGACGAGGCGCTGGAAATTATCCGTCCCGCCGAACTCCTCAAGCGTGACGAGAATAATGAATGGACCTTCTCCTATGACGCGGCATATGATTGTCTCACGCGGCACTTTAAGGTGTTGTCGCTCGAGGGCTTCGGGCTCATGGGCAAGACGGACGCCATCTGCGCGGCGGGGGCGCTCCTTTATTATGTCGGCACGACCCTACACCATTCGCTGGGGCACATCCGTCGGCTACGTCTAAGGAACGCGGCGGAAGGGCTGGTGCTCGATGGTGGCACGATTCGTCATTTGCAACTTTTGCCAGGCGGCGAAGTCACGAAAAATGCGTCCCTCTTGGGCGTTTTGGATATGACGAAAACGCCGATGGGCGGACGCACCTTGCGCAATTGGATTGCGCGTCCCCTCGCTAAGGTGGACGAAATCAATGCGCGGCTCGATGCCGTGGGAGCCTTCGTGGAGGACCGCGCGGCGCTGAGTAATTTGCGTGTTCTGCTCACGGATGTCCGCGACTTGGAGCGACTCGTGCAGAAAGTGGACTCGGGGCGTGCCAATCCCCGCGATATGCGAGCCCTCGCGACTTCCCTCGCGCCTATTCGCGAAATTAAGGCGCAGGTCGCGGCAATTTCGCGTCCGCTTTTAGTGGATATGGCGAGCCGCCTCACGGATGAGACGGAACTCGTAGACCACATCAATCGAGCCCTTATGGAAGAGCCGCCCGTTCTCTTGGTGGATGGCGAGTTCATTGCCGATGGCTATAATGCCGAACTAGATGAGCTTCGCCAAATTGCCGCGGAGGGACACCAATGGGTTGCCAATTACCAAGCGGCGGAGCAGGAGCGTACGGGCATCCTGAAGCTGAAGGTGAAGCACGTAAACCCATTCGGCTATGTGATTGAAGTTCCGAAGGGTTCGATGGATAAGGTGCCTGCCGATTATGAGCGCCGTCAGACGCTGACCACGGGCGAACGCTATACGACACCCGAACTCAAGGAATACGAACGCAAGGTGCTGGGGGCGCAGGAGCGTGCGATTGCGCTTGAGCAGAGTCTCTATAAGGAACTTTTGGCGAGTGCGGCGGCGAAAACCAGCGAGATTCAGACGACCGCCGCCGCGATTGGTGAGTTGGATGTCATTCTTTCTTTCGCGGACCGTGCTCTCGCGGCAGGTTATGTGAGACCGACGCTCGATGAGTCGGATGAGCTTTCCATTACTGACGGACGCCACCCCATTATCGAGCAACTTCCCGATGCCGAGCCGTTTGTGCCTAATTCGACTTTCCTTAATTGTACTACGGACCAAATCCACCTTATTACGGGACCCAATATGGCGGGCAAGTCGACCTATATCCGTCAAGTGGCGACGCTCGTCATTATGGCGCAGGCGGGTAGTTGGGTGAGCGCGGCAGAAATGAAGCTCGGGGTCGTGGACCGCGTCTTTACTCGCATTGGCGCGGGCGATGACCTCGCACGCGGCAGATCCACCTTCCTCGTGGAAATGCAGGAGACGGCGAACATCCTTAATAACGCTACCACGCGCTCCCTCGTGATTCTCGATGAAATTGGGCGCGGCACTTCGACTTTCGACGGAATCTCCATCGCGTGGTCCGTCGCGGAATACCTCTATGGTAAAAAGGACGCGAAGGCGAAGACGCTTTTCGCGACGCACTACCACGAGTTGACGGATCTCGCCAAGCGTTTTGACGGAATCAAGAATTACACCGTTAAGGTGAAAGAAGAAGGCAACCGTGTCGTTTTCTTGCGGCGCATTGTGCCGGGTGTCGCCGAGAAGAGTTTCGGCATTCATGTCGGCGCAATGGCGGGCTTACCGCCTGAAGTTGTGAAGAGAGCGGGCGAGATTCTCTCAAACCTCGAGGCTAATGTGATTGATGTTGACGGACAACTCAAGGCTATGTATAAGCCGCGCAAGAAAATCGCGGATATGCCAGGTCAAATGACTTTTCTCTAAGGAGGCTAATTATGACATTCGAAGAAAAGATGACGAAGCTAGAAGCCCTCGCAAAAAAGATGGAATCGGGCGAACTCAAACTCGATGAGATGATAAAGGCCTTCGAGGAAGGACGCACTCTCTCGGCGGATTGCCAAAAGGAGCTGGAAGCTATCCGTCTCAAAATAGAGAAGATTACGAAGGCGGGCACCGTCGAGCCGCTCGACCTCACTAAGCCAAACGCGACAAAGGATGCGCAATGAGTAAATTAGTCTATGTCCAAGCGCAGGCGGACCATATCGCTTCGCTTTCTAAAGCCGCACCTCTCGCGGCACTTGAGGAACTCATTTGGAATGCACTCGATGCCGACGCGCGCGAAGTGCGCGTGGACCTCGTCCTGAATATGCTCGAGGGCGTGGAGGCCATTCGCGTTTCGGACGATGGTACAGGCATTGATGTCCTTAAAGCGGACTCTACATTCGGTTCACTCGGCGGTAGCTGGAAGCGTGACGCGGCAAAAACGCCGCTTTCTCATCGCCGCTTGCACGGACGCCAAGGGCGCGGACGCTTCAAGGCATTTGCCCTCGGACATGATGTGGAGTGGCGGACAACGGTTCGTGAGGGAGGCGAGCTTCTTTCCTACAAGATTCACGGCGAACTCGCGAATCCGGGTGTTTTCGAGATTGAGTCCGTTGAGACAGGTCCCGCGATGGGCACCGAGGTCTATATCACGAATGTAACGGCCACGACCGCGTCACTTTTGAAGGTGGAGGAGACGGTGCAAACGCTCGCCTCCCGCTTCGCGCTCTACTTGAAGAGCTACCCCAATGTGCGCATATATTTTAACGGAATCCCCGTTACCCCGCTCATTGTCCAGAAGGAAGTTACGGACTATCGTCTGACTTTGCCAAGTGGCGCGGAAGCCAAACTCGAAATCATCGAATGGCGGCGCCGCTTTACGGGTGCGGGTAAGCTCGTCTTCGCGGGGGCGGACGGATTCTGCCTCTACGAAACAGCGGCGGGGACGCGTCCGTCGGGCGTGAGTTTCACGGCTTATCTTATTTCCGCACGCTTCGCGGCACTTCATGCGGAAAATATGCTCGTGATGGACGAGCTAGACCCCGAGGTGCGTCAGTATTTGGATTCTGCCCGCAAGATTTTGAAGGCACATTTCGCGGCGCAGAAAGAGTCCCGCGCAACCCAGAGTCAGCGCAAGTGGCTTCAGGAGGGGAGTTACCCCTACGCGACGGACGACCTATCGCCTTTGCGCCAGAAGTTTGATGCGCTCGCGACAGAGTTTGCCGCGCGCTTTGAAGACTTTGCCGCGTTCACGAGTACGGAACGCAAGATGCTCTTTGGCATCCTCAACCGCGCCCTCAAATCCAACCCCGACTCCACCCCCAAAGACCTCCTCGGCTAACACCATTTTATCTCACGCCGAGCCGCAGAGTTCACAGAGAAGAGAGGTAGGGCGGCTTGGGCGGGGGCTTGCCCGACCCGTCGCTGCGCGGTCTCTTGCC
>CAVCJC010000069.1:0-11047 GCA_963602475.1 Lachnospira hominis (ex Liu et al. 2021) | reverse complement strand
GCGGATTGCGCAGGACGCGCCCCCGACGGCAATCTAATGATTGTCGAGCGGGGCGTGGACAAGCAAGACGCCCGCATCAGGGCGGGTCAGCACGGTTGCCGCCCGCCGTGCCGCATGTTGTCAGGCAAAAACAAAGCGGGCAAAGAAAAGGCTCAGCGGAGGGAGTCTAAGCAAACCTCTTAGTCTTGTCTAAACTGCGGGCACACGGGGCGGAAGGGACTGCGCCCAATACCAAAAAATGCAGAAAGTGAAAATTAGGGGTTGCCAAATCACCTAATTTCGTGGTATACTAGTAGTGAACTATGAAGCTATTGCAATCTCCAAGTCCGCGTGACTTCCTGCTGAAGTGGCGCGGCGATGTACTAGAAGTAACTTTGCGCGTCGAACCCGTCCGTAAAGGACGCGCGGCGTTTCGTACAAATCTAGAGCACGCGCACATCCGTCGCCAAGAGCTCATTGACGAGACGGAGACAGGTGAAATACCTATGGCGCGGGCATGGCACGACATTCCTCTCGAGGAAGTCAGCCCCGGACTCTATGCCGCGCAAATTCCGCTCAATGAAGTGGGCATCTTCAGCGGTAAGGCGTGCTTCTTCCCTGAGGGAAGCTCCACGCCCCTCTGGCCCGAAGGCGAGAACTGCCACATTAAAGTAGAAAGCGAAACGACGCGCTCGCGCAACTCAATCTACACCGTCTTTCCGCGGCAATTTGGATCGTTTCGCGAAGTAGTCCGTCGCCTCCCGCACATAATGGACACCCTCGGCTTTCGGTGCATCCAAACTCTGCCGCCCTTCCCAGTGCCCACGACCTATGCGGTGATGGGCAAGATGGGGTGTCCGTTTGCCGCGCTGGACTTTATGTCCGTCGACCCCGCGATGGCGGAGTTTGACACTCACGCAACGCCGCTCGACCAGTTCCGTGAGCTCATTGACGCGGTGCACACCAAAGACGGACTCTTCTTCGTGGATTTGCCCGCGAATCACACAGGCTGGGCTTCGACCTTGCAAATCCACCATCCCGACTGGTTCAAGCACAATACGGACGGCTCCTTTACCTCGCCGGGCGCGTGGGGCGTAACTTGGGCGGACCTCGTCGCGCTCAATTATGATGAGAACCCCAAGCTCCGTGCTTATATGGCGGAAGTCTTCCTCTTTTGGTGCCGCCTAGGCGTGGATGGATTCCGTTGTGACGCGGGGTATATGATTCCCGCTCCGACCTGGAGTTACATCGTTGCCCGCGTGCGGGAAGAGTTCCCTGATACCGTCTTTATGCTCGAGGGGCTCGGTGGAGACCTCGCTGTAACCGACAAGCTCCTGACGGAAAGCGGACTCAACTGGGCGTATTCGGAAATCTTCCAAACCTACACGCGCGACCAATTCGAGGCATACTTACCGAGTGCCCTCGAGCGAAGCGAGAAGTTCGGCACGCTCGTCCATTTTGCCGAGACCCACGACAATGACCGCCTCGCCAAAGGTGGCACGCTCTACGCACGCCTTCGCGTGCAACTCGCGGCACTTTTGAGTGCGCAGGGGGCGTGGGGGATTGTGAATGGCGTTGAGTGGTACTGCACCGAGAAAATCGATGTGCACGACAAGAACGACCTCAATTGGGGCGCAGCAGATAATATGGTTGCGCTCATCGCCAAGCTCAACACCCTTCTCTCGAGCGACCCCACCTTCACGGGGCACTGCTCTTTGAAACTCGTCACACGCGGCAACGGCAACACTCTCGCCGTCCAGCGCGGCACTTCGCGTCTCGTCCTCGCCAACTTGGACTGCACCAATGGCGTGGAAATCGATTGGGAGCGCGGCACATTCGCGCCCACCCACGCCGAAGACCTGCTCACAGGGCGGGTCTTTGACGCGACAAAACCCATTCCTCTCGCGGCAGGCGAGGTCCTCTTCTTGAAAGATAAGGACGAAGTAGAAGTTCCGCATACGCTACCCACCAACGAAAGTGCCGCGCCCGAAGCCTTTTCGCATTGGCAATTCCCGCGCGATGCGCGGCGCGATGTCATTGCCCTCGGTGGCAAGACCCTCGAAATCGCGGCGGAAGCCTCCTTTAGGGGTGCCCTTTTTGACCCTGATACGGGGAATATACTCTTCACTTTTAGGTCAACTCCCAAAGCGGGCACGACGACCCACACGACAATTATCACTGTTCCTCAATACGAAGACGAAAAGCATAGGGAAATAGGCACCAATTGCCGAACGCTCATCCTAAATCTGAGCGTTTTTGAGCCGAGTGGCACAAAGCATACGACTTCGAAGATTGTAATTCCTCCGCCAGCTAATAGGGCGAAGGTCGAGCAATCGGCTTGCTATGATAAGGTTCGAAAGAATCCTCTTATGCGGACCGTCCTTTCCAACGGAGCGGGCGCAGCGGCGCAAATGCGCCTGGGGTGGGGGGCTATCGCGAGTCAATATGATGCCATTCTCGCGGCAAATCCCGACCCGAATTGTCCTTCTGACCGCCTCAATGTCTGGACACGGATGCGTTGCTGGGTGCAACATGAAGGATATGTAAGAGAGCTAGACGCTCGCTCCGTTTGCTATTTTCGTGTAGACCCCGAAGGACGCGAGGCCGAATGGCGCTTCCAAGTTCCATACGGGATGGGCAAGCGCGTCGACTTTACATTCGACATCGCTCTCGCACAGGGTGCAAACGCCGCACGGATAAATATATGTCGCAACCGCGGTCGCCTTTGCCCTGACAAAATGGAAGACCCTGTCCGTCTCGTGTTTCGTCCCGATTTGGAATGGCGCAGCTTTCACGCGACAACCAAAGCCTATACAGGACCCGAGAAGCTCTTCCCTGCCGCGTGCACACCTACTAAAAACGGCGTGAAGTTTCACCCGTATGAAGGCACTTTCGAGTTGCGCGTCAAAGGCGGCGAATATCACCACGAACCGCAATGGACTTATAATGTGCCCCATCCAGAGGAAGCGGCGCGCGGACAAGAGCCTGCGGGCGACCTATTTAGCCCGGGTTGGATTTCGATAGACTTTAAGTCCAACAATTACGCGACTATTGAGGGTGAAGTAACGGGCATTGGTCCCGTACGCAAAGCGAATCAACCCCTTGTTTGGGGAGATTCGCTCTTTGGGCGCCTCGCGGAAATTCCGCTTGAAGAAGACTTGCGCCGCGCAATGAACCTCTTTATTGTTAAGAGGGACGACCTTAAGACGGTAATTGCGGGGTATCCGTGGTTCTTGGACTGGGGACGCGACACCTTCATCTTTATGCGCGGAATGATTGCCGCTGGAATGGTAAAGGATTCCCTCGCCATCTTGAAAGCCTTCGCGGCATTTGAAGAGCAGGGTACACTCCCCAACATCATCTACGGCAAGACGGCGGGCAATCGTGATACGAGCGACGCCCAACTCTTCTTCATCCTCTGTGTAAACGAGCTCACCAATTCTAAGCACGGAGGCATTAAGAAGACTGCCATTAAGCCGCTATTCAAAACCTGCCGAAACATTGTCGAGGCCTATAAGACGGGTACGCCAAACGGAATCCATATGGACCCCGAGAGCGGGCTTATTTGGAGTCCGCCCCACTTCACTTGGATGGACACCAACTACCCCGCCTGCACGCCGCGCGTGGGATATCCCGTAGAAATTCAAGCCCTCTGGTTCGCGGCACTCGACTTCCTTGGAGAAGAAGAACTCGCCAGGAAAGTACGCGCTTCGATTAGGAAATACTTCTTGCGTCCAGGCGGTGGCGCGTGGGATTGTCTTGCCGCGCCTAACGGAGAGCCCGCCGCGCAGGCCGTACCTGAGGATACAATTCGCCCCAACGCGCTCTTTTTGGTGACTCTCGGGGTCATCCCCGATGCCTCAATCGTCCGCCAATGCGAACAGCTCCTCGTACCGGGTGGTATGCGCACGCTGAATGCGGAATCTCCCCTCTACAAGGGCTGTTACGCGGGCGACGAAGACACCCAGCGCAAGCCCGCCTACCATAACGGAACGGTCTGGGCGTGGCTCTTCCCGCTCTATGCTGAGGCTCTCGTTGCTACGGGTCTTGCGACACCCGACGAAGCCCTGCAGATTTTAGCTTCCGCCGTAGCGAACCTGAATGGCGAGGGATGCGTTTGCCATATGAGCGAAATTGCCGATGGTGACGCGCCGCACGCCCAAAAAGGCTCTACGGCCCAAGCTTGGAGCATTAGCGAGCTCTTGCGCGTTTGGTTGATGTTCAAAAAAGAGAAATAACCGCCCGCGTCACTTCTTGGTGCCGAGGAGACGTCCGTGTGAATCGCGGTAAGTGGTGCGCCCCGAGGAATCGGTAGTCGCCGTCGCCTGCAAACGCCCTTGTGCGTCGCGGTAGGTGGTCTTGCCCGATTTATCCACGCTCGCCGAACCCGTTTTGCGTCCGAGCGCGTCGCGATAGGTCGTATTGCCGCGCTTATCGACGCTCGCAGTGCCCTGTTTGCGTCCATACGCGTCACGATAAGTGGTTACACCCGCCGAATTCTCTGTGGAAGAGCCCGTTTTGCGTCCGTAAGCGTCCCGATAGGTCGCGTTGCCCTTCGCGTCCGTCGTGACCGAACCCTGCTTGCGCCCCTGGTAATCACGGTAAGTAGCGGAATCTGCCGCGCGGGCGAATGCCGCCGTGGCGAATACTGTTAGAAATCCTATAAATAACCGCCTCATTAGGACCTCCTTAGCGAGCCGAGTCGCCTCAGCTCATTGGCGGAGAGGGAGGGATTCGAACCCCCGGAGGACTTGCATCCTCAACGGTTTTCAAGACCGCCGCGATCGACCACTCCGCCACCTCTCCGTATAAAAGTCGCTTACTTCTTCTTGGCTAACGCGGGGTTGAGCGGGCGAATCTTGACGAGTTCGACTATCTTCGCCACAATCTCCGGATTGTTCTTAAGATATTCGATTGTCGCCAATTGCCCTTGCCCCAGCTGTTCATCGCCGAACGACAGCCAACTGCCGCGCTTCTCGACGATGCCGCGCGAAAGTGCCGCGTCCAAGACGGAACCTTCCCACGAAATGCCACAAGAGTACAAAATGTCAAACTCTGCTTCCGTAAACGGAGCCGCCACCTTATTCTTGACGACCTTGACGCGCGTACGGTTACCGACGACCTGTCCGTTCGCCGACTTAATCGCGCCAATGCGCTGCACCTGCAAACGGCAAGTCGCGTAGAACTTAAGCGCCTTGCCGCCAGGCGTGGTCTCGGGATTACCAAACATCACGCCAATCTTCTCGCGCACCTGATTCGTGAAGATGCAGAGCGTCTTCGTCGTCGAGACGAAGCTCGTAAGCTTACGCATCGCCTGGGACATAAGCCGCGCCTGGAGGCCCATATGGCTATCACCCATATTGCCATCAATTTCCGCCTGGGGCGTAAGCGCGGCGACGGAATCGACGACGATAACATCGCACGAACCCGACTTCACGAGCTGTTCACAAATGGTCAGGGCTTCCTCGCCCGAATTGGGCTGCGAAACGATGAGGCTATCCAAATCAACACCGATTTTCTTCGCATAAATGGGGTCAAGCGCGTGCTCCGCGTCAATGAACGCGGCAATGCCACCCGCCTTCTGGGCGTTGGCGACAACATGCAACGCGAGCGTCGTCTTGCCCGAGGACTCCTGCCCATAGCACTCCACAATGCGTCCGCGCGGCAAACCGCCCACGCCGAGCGCCATATCCAACGAAAGCGCTCCCGTCGAAATAGCCGGAATCGTCTCGGTCTTGTGGTCGCCGAGGCGCATAATGGACATCTCACCAAACTCTTTACGAATTTGGCTCAGTACGGCCTCAAGAGCCGTATTCGTGGGCTTTTTCGTCGCGCCCGCACTCGTCGTTTCTTTTGTCACTTCTTTCGCCATAGTTCTCTCGCTTTTCTAGGTCTATATTATATCATATTTCGGCGTGTTTAGGCTAGCCAAACTTTTCAGCCCTCAATTTTCGTTTCGGGGGTCTTAAGAGCCTTAGACCTAAAATCCTTCTCGTGCCGCGCCCCAAGCTTTATGATGCGGTTAATCGAACCCTTCACGCTCTGTCCGTCCCCTTCCTTATTCGCGAGCTTTAGGGCGTGCGAGAGAGAATCCTGACTCTTAGCTAGGGAACTTTCGGCCGACTCCAACTCAAAAAAGAGTCTATCCACATACTTTACGAGTTTATTTGCCTCAAGAAGAATCCCTTCCGTATTACGGTCAATCTGGAATTGCGACCAGGCGCGGCTAATGAGGTAAAGGAAGCCGAGGAGCGTATGAGGCGTCACAAGGGCGACTCCGCTCTTGAACGCCTCTTCCATCAGCGTGGAATCTTCCTGCAACGCCACTTCCAGTGCCGCCTCACACGGAACAAACATCGCCGTTAGCGGCACATACTTATAGTTCGGGAACTCTTTGGGCGCCGCCATCGACGGATAATTCTTTTCCGCCAGTTCCTTAATGTGCTTTTTGACGCTCGCGGTATGTTTCTTCAATTCTTCCGTGCGGGCGGGACCTTCTTCCATCTCATAAGCGGCGGCATAATTGGTCCAGCTCATCTTGGAGTCGACAATAAGAATCCGCTCGCCCACATGGTCAATAATGAGGGCATCGGGAATCATCCCCTGCTCGCCCGTCTGCAGAAGGTAATGCTTGTCTTCTTCAAGCCCAAACGATTCAAGGAGCGCCTTCAGGATATTCTCGCCCCATGTGCCCTGCCGCTTATTCGCGCCGCGCATAACATCCCGAAAGGCACGCGCTTCCACGCTAAATTGTGAGGCGGTCTTTTGCAAGTTGCTAAAGAAGTCATCGAGCTTCGTAGCAATCTTCGCCTTGCTCGCGACGGACTCCTTCTGCAGGTCGGCAATATTGTTCCTGAGGGGCTCAAGAAGTTCGTTATTCTTCTTCGTAAGCTCATTCTCACGCGACTTAAGCGCGGCATTTGTGACTTCCGTGACTTGGGCGAGCATTCCCGTGAGCGTCGCCTTGAGAGTGCGTTCCTTTTCCGCCTGCAGATTTGCCGCCTGGGCGCGCTCTGTCTCCCATGCCGCGCGCTCATACTGTAGTTGGAGCTCCGCCGCGGCACATTTACGCCGGAGCTTATCCACCCACACCACCCCCGCACACATCGCGACGAGTGCCCCCACGACAAAACCAATAAACCCACAAAGCGTCCCTAGGCTGACCGCGTCCATTATTTCGTCTCCTTCTGTAGAAGCCCCGTCGTCCATTCGCCGTAGGTCTTGCGCGAGACTTCCGTAAAGCCGCGCGCGGCAAAAGTTTGCAGGACTTCCGGATAAAGCTCATTCAAGATGCCCGAGATGACGAGCTTATCTTTGACATAGCCCACAATCTCGTCCGCGAAAGCAATGAGCAACGGACCCAATATGTTCGCGACCACGAAGTCCGCCGGCTCAAATGGCTTTTTGAGAGGCGGCGTGGGCGTGTGCTGCAACGCGAGGTCGGGGTAGAGTCCCTTCGCCGCTTCCACGGACTCCTCGAGCGTCACTCTGCCGCCGCCGAGCGCAAAGACTTGGTAATCGACCGCCACCTGATTGAGCGCGGCATTTTCGCGTGCCGCCTCCACAGCTTCTTCGTCGATGTCAAAGCCCGCCACAGGCTTGTAGCCGAGTTTGGCCGCCGCGATGGAAAGAATGCCCGAGCCCGCCCCCATATCAAGGAACGAGCGCGGCGTTTCCGTCGCCGCCTCATCGATGTACTCGAGGCACGCTCGCGTCGTTTCGTGCTTGCCCGTCCCAAAAGCGAGCCCGGGGTCAAGCGTGACGACTACGCCCTCGGTCGGCATCGGCTCCCACGGAGGGTGCACCACGAGATGGCGGCCAATGCGTTCCGTCGTGAAGTGCCGGCGGTACGAGAGCTTCCAGTCTTCATCGGGGATTTCCGCATACTTAATCTCATAATCCGCCGCGCCCACGAGCTCGAGTGCCGCGCGAAGTGCCGCGCGGGCACAGTCCGTCTGCGCCTTGTCGGGATAGTAGATTTGGATTTGCGGCTTCTTCTCCTCGATGTCCCGATAGGAGGACAAAACTAAATCCCCTCCGTCGAAGACTTCGAAGAGGGGATTTTCAAACCGTTCGTCGACAGAGCAGAACAGTTTGTTCATCGGCTTATTTCGCCGCGGCTTTCGCCACCAGCTTCTTGACGACCGTGGGACGCTGCACCAAAACGCGCACGTCTTCGTCGCCCATAAGCTTGACGTCTTCTTCTTTCATTCCGAACTTGACGAGACGACGACGCTGCGCCGAGCACTTGCGCGCCTTTGCGGCGGGCGTCTTGCACGGACGGACATGTGATTCCTTGCGGAGTGTACGACCTGTACCCATTTTATGACCTCTTCTTCTTTCTTATAGGTTGAAATGTCCCAATATTATACCTAATCTGCGCGAAAAATGCAACTACCTCTTTTTGAGGACGCAAAAATTTGATATAATAGAAGTATGAAAATGACTCTGAAGTATGCAATGGTTGGCGGCGCCGCCAACTCGTTTATTGGGCCCATCCACCGTATGGCGGTAAGGATGGATAACCTCGCGGACCTCGTCGCGGGCTGTTTCTCGCGCAAGAGCGACATCAACGCCGAGACCGCCGCCGCCTTTGGTATCGCCCCCGAGCGCACCTACACGGACTGGCAGGCACTCATCGCCGCCGAGCGCGGCAAAATCGACTTCCTCACCATCTGCACCCCCAACGACAGCCACTACGCCATCGCCAAAGCCGCGCTCGAGGCGGGGATGGATGTTATGTGCGAAAAGCCGCTCGCCCTCACTCTCGAGGAAGCGCGCGACCTCGCCCAAACCGCCGCCGCGCATAAACGCATCCTCGGCATCCCCTTCACCTACACGGGCTACAGCATGGTAAAAGCCGCGCGGGATATCGTCCGTAACGGAGATCTCGGCACCATCAACAAGATTGTGCTTGAGTACATCCAGGGGAGCTTCCGTAAGATTGACTTCACAAAGCCTCTTACGGGACACAACATCTGGAAGATGGATCCACGCGTCTCAGGTCCGAGTTGCGTCGTCGCCGATATCGGCGTGCACGCCTTCAACCTCATCGAATATGTGACGGGACTCGAAACGGAAAGCCTACTCGCGGACCTCTCCAGCTACGCGCCCGGCAATACGCTGGACGATGATGCGTCCGTCCTCATGCGCTTCAAAGGCGGTGCCAAGGCGAGTGTCGTCATCTCCAAAATCGCCACAGGCGAGGAAAATGGCGTGCGCCTCAGGGTCTACGGAGACAAAGCGAGCCTCTATTGGAACCAAGAAGACCCGAATGTCCTAAGCGTGAAGTATCCGTTTGAGGCGGAGCGCATCTACAAGCGCAAAGCCCCCTATATGGCGGCACTCTCATCCGCGAGCGATAAAGCCGCGCGTATCCCGGCTGGACACCCAGAGGGCTTCATCGAGGCGTTTGCCACCATCTACGACGGATTCTGCGCGGCCGTTCGCACGCGGCAAGCAGGCGACTTCCCTTCCGCCACCGAAGGGGTAAGGTCCATGCGCTTCGTCGAAGCCGTACTCGACTCCAACGCCGCCCACAACACCTGGCAACAATTCTAATTCCAACATACGCCCGCTACCGCACCTCGTGCGTCCAAGAGGTTAGGTGCTCGGACGGAAACGTCCGAGTTGTTTCCTGAGTAGAAAGCCCCTTCGGGGCTGAGGGGTCGGTTTTCTACCACGGAACACACGGAAGCCGCTTCGCGGCACACGGAAGATATGGTGGGGCGCATTCGCGCCCAATAAACGGCGGGCAAGGGACTGCCCGCCACCCATCCGAGACAATCCGTGTAAATCCGTGGTTAAAAAACCAATGCTCTCTTACCGAATGCTGATGGCAAAGCCAGTAGGCTTATCGTGAATCGAAGCTTTATGGATGAAGATTCCCTTACGCGTTCCACCCTTGACCAGTACGCCAATGATATTCTTTTGTGTTTCTGCGTCAAGTACTGCCTTCTCTTCGTCCTTTATTTCAGAGAAGAAGCCTGCTGGTTTTGTCTCCGCGTCATATTTCTGCTCGTCGCTCGGTGTCCATTGCTTCTTCGAAACATAAATACGGAGGTCGCCAATGTTAGTATTATTGGCATATCTAACGATATTCGTGACAAGCCCCATATCCTTGATTGCAGACACAAACTCCACACGGCGAATCTTCGTCTGGTTTAATCCAGAATTTGGATGCCCAAACGCCTGATAGGCTATGGTTGTAAGATCAGGCAGGTCGAGTACGACATTTGTAATCGTACTATTACCTCTAAAAACCTGATCTGGCAACCCAGTAAGTGTTCCAGCAAGATACACATTTGTCAACATCGCCCCCTGGAACGCCTGAGCGCTTATGGACATAATGTTGGTGAGGACAATATCACCGTACAACTTTGAACTCATAAATGCGCCTTTAAGAATATTTGTGATACCAGGGACGACAACTGTTGCCACATCAATCGCGTTTGGAGATACGTTTGCACCAAAGATTGAAGAGCCGTTAGTAGAGCCAGCCTTTCTCACATCGGGGAAATTGAATTTAATCGTTTTCAAGTTCGCGCAATAAGCAAAAAGAGTAGGCATATTATCGGCTGTACCACCAATCTCTGCCTTCGTCAAACTCGCGTTCGAGCCAAAGCAAGTAGCCCCCATCGAACCAATGATATCGCAGTAGAGCTCGGTCATACTGTAAGTAACTGCTCCTGCGCCACCCAATGCTGATTGACCAACCTCAACCGATTGAATGGTTGTCTCAGTATTGTCGCTATCATCTTTGACAATCAAAGGACTCCGTAAGTTAAGAACGCCTGAAAGAGCCGTATTTTCTGGCTCTTTCCATCCGCTAATTGCGGACTTCCAACCGCCTGACACCAATCGTTGACTCATCTTGAGCGTCTGGGTTGTTTTAAAGTCCTTGTTCACAATTATCGTCCACTGTCCGTCTGTGATTGTACTATCTTCACTATTGTAGGTCCAGGTGGTGGCACCTGCCGAGAAGGCAAGTCCGATACACACTAAGCCTATGAGTTGCTTTAGGATTCCTTTTTTCATGATTGCCTCCATTTCTAGTTTCCTTTAGTTG
>CAVCJC010000068.1:0-11239 GCA_963602475.1 Lachnospira hominis (ex Liu et al. 2021) | reverse complement strand
AAAGCGGAGAGGTGTCCGTTTTGGTATTGGCATTTTCTTAAGATTTTTCACCACAATAGAGCCAATTTTTGGTATAATATACAGGTATGAACGACGAAGAGAATGCAGTCCCTAGCGAGGGCGGATACAACGCGGCAAACATCCAGGTTTTGGAAGGTATGGAGGCTGTGCGCAAGCGCCCAGCTATGTACATTGGCGACACGGGTGAACGCGGCTATCACCACCTTGTTTACGAGGTGGTGGATAACTCCATTGACGAGGCTTTGGCGGGCTATTGTTCGCAGATTGATGTCATCATTAATCCCGACGGCTCCTTGACGGTGGCGGATAATGGTCGCGGCATTCCTGTGGATATGCACCCGACTCAGCATCGTCCAGCGATTGAGGTGGTGCTCACGATTCTTCATGCGGGTGGTAAGTTTGATGGCTCGAACTACAAGGTGTCGGGCGGTCTTCACGGCGTGGGTGTGTCGTGCGTAAATGCGCTTTCGGAATGGATGAAGGTCGAAGTCAAGCGCGGCGGTAAGATTCACCACATTGAGCTTTCACGCGGACATGTCACTAAGCCTCTCACCGTCATTGGTGAGTGCGGCGATGAGACGGGTACCCGCGTCACATTCTTCCCTGACCACACGATTTTCTCCTGCCATGCGTTTAAGTGGGAAATCCTTTGCAACCGCTTGCGGGAACTCGCGTTCCTGAATAAGGGTGTGACGATACACTTCCGCGATGACGAGGGCGAAGCCCATCATGAGGAGACCTTCCATTATGAGGGTGGTCTCGACCAATTCGTGGAGTTCCTGAACCAGAGCAAGAAGCCGCTCTCGCCCGTCATTCATTTTGAGGGACAAAAAGAGGGCCTGACGGGAATGGTTCAGGCGGAAATCTCGATGCAGTATACGGATAGCTACTCCACCTTGGAGCAGACCTACTGCAACAACATCCATACAATCGAGGGCGGCACTCACCTCTCGGGATTCCGCCGCGCCCTCACGGCGACCATCAACAAGTATGGTTCGGATAATAACCTCATCAAGGCGAAAGACCAGCTCACGGGCGACGATATGCGCGAGGGTCTCACGGTCATTGTCAGTGTGAAGGTTCCGCAGCCCCAGTTCGAGGGGCAGACGAAGACGAAACTCGGCAATGGCGAAGTGGATGGCATTGTGTCGTCTATCGTCTCCGATAAGTTGATGACTTTCTTTGAAGAGAATCCGGCGGTCGCGAAAATCATTATTGAGAAGACGCTTTTGGCGGCTCGGGCACGTGAAGCGGCGCGTGCCGCGCGTGATTCCACGCGGCGGAAAGGCGTGATGGACGGGCTTTCGCTTCCGGGTAAGCTTCGGGACTGCTCAGAGCGCGATCCAGCCAAAACCGAGCTCTATCTCGTGGAAGGTGATTCGGCGGGCGGTTCGGCGCAGTCTGGGCGCGACCGTGCGACACAGGCGATTCTGCCACTCCGCGGCAAAGTGCTCAATGTCGAGAAGGCGCGGATTGACCGCATGCTCGCTAATGCCGAAATTCGTACGCTCATCACGGCGATTGGGTGCGGATTTGGTGAGGAATGGGATGTCTCTAAGGCGCGCTACCACAAGATCGTCATTATGACGGATGCTGATGTGGATGGCGCTCACATTCGTACCTTGCTTTTGACGTTCTTCTTCCGTAAGATGCCCGAACTCATTGAGAAGGGCTATGTCTATTTGGCGCAGCCTCCGCTTTATAAGGTGGAGCGCAAGAAAAAGACGGAATATGTTTTGACGGACGATGAACTTACGGCGAAACTCCTGACCCTCGGGCTTGATGACTTCGAGGTCAAGGGCAAGGACGGCGCGGTAATGGACGCGGCAAAAGCGAAGGACCTCCTGACGCTTCTCGCGGAAATCGAGACCACCGCCAAGATGGTTGAGGAGCGCGGCTTTGACCCCGCCATTCTCGTAAATGACGCGAATGCGCAGGGTTCGGGTGCTTCTATGCTGAAAAAGCAGTTCTCGTCCCTCTCGGCATATGGCTACACCCCCGATGATTGGTTTGCCGGGGTCTTGCAAAAGTTGCTGGACGATGTGCGGGTGCACGGCAAGCAGGGACTTTCCATCTACCGCTTCAAGGGCTTGGGCGAAATGGACGCGGATGAACTCTACGACACGACCATGAACCCCGCGAAGCGTCATATGTTGCGCGTAAAGCTCTCGGATGCGGCGGCTGCTGACCGTATGTTCTCCCTTTTGATGGGCGACGAAGTTGAGCCGCGCCGTAAGTTTATTGAAGAAAATGCGCTAAATGTGCGTAATTTGGACTTCTAAGGTATTATTATGGAAAACGAATCGGATACCTCACGTCACTTTCTGAGGCAATGGATTGAAAAGGATGTCGCCGAAGGGCGTACTGGCGGACTTGTGGTCACGCGCTTCCCGCCCGAACCAAATGGCTACATCCACATTGGGCACGCCAAAGCCGTCTGCGTGGACTTTGGTATGGCGGAACTCTTTGGCGGCCAGTGCCACCTGCGCCTAGACGATACGAACCCAACGAAAGAAAGCGACGAGTATGCCGAAAATATTAAGCGGGACATCCGTTGGCTCGGTTTCAAGTGGTCGGGACCTGGTGACGCGGGCGAGGCGGGATTCTACAATGCCTCCAATATGTTCGATAAGATGTATGAGATTGCCGAGAATCTCATTAAGTCGGGCAAGGCGTATTGCTGTAATTTGACACAGGAAGAATGGAAGGACTATCGCGGCGTTCCCGAGAAGCCTGGTAAGCCCAGCCCCTCGCGGGATACTACCCCCGAGCGCAATTTGGAAATCTTCCGTGATATGAAGGCGGGGAAATATGCGGACGGCGAATGGTGCCTGAGGGCCAAAATCGATATGGCCTCGCCGAACATCCACTTCCGCGACCCAGTGCTGTATCGTATCCGTCATGTCGCCCACTACCATTTGGGCGATAAGTGGTGCATTTACCCGATGTACGACTTCGCGCACCCGATTGAGGATGCGCTCGAGGGCGTGACCCACTCGATGTGCACACTCGAGTTCGAGGTGCACCGTCCGCTTTATGATTGGGTAGTCGACCGCCTCGATGAGATGGGGCTTTTGCCTGTGCGCAACGGCGTGAAGATTCGCACCCAACAGCGCGAATTTGCGCGGCTGAATATCACCTATACGGTAATGTCTAAGCGGCTTCTGCTCAAGCTTGTCACCGAGAAGCATGTAGAAGGGTGGGACGACCCGCGTATGCCGACGGTGTGCGGAATGCGTCGGCGCGGCTTTACGCCGGGCGCGATTCGCGAGTTCTGTGCCCGCGTCGGTGTCTCGAAGACGGAAAGCGAAAGCGACCCTGCGCTCCTCGAGTGGTGCGTCCGTGAAGAGCTGAATAAGACCGCCACGCGGCGGATGGCAGTTCTCGACCCTGTTAAGGTAGTGATTGACAATTGGCAGGGTGGTCCGCGTGATGTGGAAGCCCCCAACAATCCCCTCGATGAGGCGGCAGGAACGCGGCGGATTCCGTTCGGACGCGAAATCTGGATTGAGCGCGCCGACTTTATGGAAGTTCCCGAGAAGAAGTTCTTCCGTATGGCACCTGGACGCGAAGTGCGTCTTCGCGGCGCTTGCATCTTCAAGTGCACGGGTGTCGTCAAGGACGCGGCGGGCGAGATTGTCGAGATTCACGGAACTTGGGATGAGGCTTCTTGGGGCGGAAATGCCGCAGATGGCCGCAAGGTCAAGGGCACCATTCACTGGGTGGACTGCGCCACAGGCGTGAAGGCAACTTTCCGTCTCTATAGTAGTCTCTTTACGGAGAAAGATCCGCTTAAGGATGGTCCTGACGAGTTCCTCAAGTACATGAACCCCGAGTCGCTTAAAGTGGTGACGGGTTATGTCGAGCCGGCCCTCGCTGCTGCCGCGAAGGAGGAGCGCTTCCAATTTGAGCGCGTCGGCTATTTTGTCGCGGACGAGAAGGACTTTACTTCTGCCGCGCCCGTCTTTAACCGTGCGGTGACGCTGAAGGACTCCTATAAGCCCGCGTAAGTTTACGATTTTAAAGAGAAAAGAGTATGTTTAAGCCAGTATCCAATAAGGTCGCCTTCCCGAAGATGGAAGAAGAAGTCCTCGCTTTTTGGCAGAAGGACGCGACATTCGAAAAGTCCCTCAAGAAGAATGAGGGCAAAGAACGCTACAAATTCTATGATGGACCTCCCTTCGCGACGGGGCTCCCGCACTATGGGCACCTCCTCGCGGGTACGATTAAGGATATTGTTCCGCGTTATCAGACCATGCGCGGCAAATATGTGGAGCGCCGCTTTGGTTGGGATACACACGGCTTGCCGATTGAGGCTCTCGCGCAGGATGCCCTCGGTATTGCGGGTGCGCCCGAGATTAAGAAACTTGGGGTCGATAAGTTCAATGAGCAGTGCCGCTCGATGGTGCTTAAGTATGTTGAGCAGTGGCGTAAGACAGTGACGCGGATGGGGCGCTGGGTAGACTTTGACCACGACTATAAGACGATGAATCCTGACTTTATGGAGACCATTTGGTGGGTCTTCAAACAGCTCTGGAATCAGGGGCGCGTCTATAAGTCGCACCGCATTATGCCGTATTCGTGGAAGCTCTCAACGCCACTTTCTAACTTCGAGGCGGGGTCCAATTATAAGGATGTGCAAGACCCGACCGTGACGGTGCGGGTGAAGGCGCTTTCGACGGGTTCCTTCACTTTCCCAACCGAATCGCAGGTCTACCTCCTCATTTGGACGACCACCCCGTGGACGCTCCCTGAGAATCTAATGATTTGCGCGGGGGCTGATATCGATTATGTCGCCGTCAAGGATGTGACGGACGCGGCAAAGCCGATTTATGTGATGGCTAAGGCGCGGCTCCCCGTCTACTTCAAGAAGCCCGAGCAATACGAAGTCGTCGCCGAAATGAAGGGCGCGGCACTTAAGGGCTGGGAATATGAGCCGATTTTCCCCTATTACGCGGCAAAGAAGGCGGAAGGCGCGTTCCGTGTCCTCAATGACAACTATGTGACGACGGACGATGGTACGGGACTTGTCCATATCGCCCCCGCCTATGGTGAGGACGACTTCCGTGTCTGCAAAGAAGCGGGGATGAACGCCATTGTCGACCCCCTCGACGCGAGCGCGGCATTTGGTCCAGAAGTTCCTGAGTACCAGGGGCGCTTCTGCAAGGATTGCGATAAGGATATTATTAAGCGTTTGAAGACGGAAGGTAAACTCGTCCATCAATCGACGATTGTCCACTCGTATCCGTACTGCGACCGCACCGATACTCCCCTCATTTACCGTGCGATTGACGCGTGGTATGTGAAGGTGGAAGATTTGCACGACCAGCTCGCGGCGAATAATGCGACGGTGCATTGGACTCCTGAGTATGTGGGCGATAAGCGCTTTGGCAACTGGCTTAAGGAAGCCCGCGACTGGAATATTTCCCGCAACCGTTTCTGGGGTAGTTGCATCCCTGTCTGGATTAATGATGCGGACCCAAGCGACATGATTTGCGTCGGCTCCATCGCCGAACTCGAGGCTCTCTCGGGTGAGAAGGTGACGGACCTCCACAAGCATTTCGTTGATAAGATTGTCATTAAGAAGGATGGTAAGACCTACCACCGCACCCCCGAAGTGCTTGATTGCTGGTTTGAGTCGGGTTCTATGCCCTACGCCCAGCAGCATTATATGGGTGGCGCGGACGGCAAGCCTGACGCGGAAGCCTTTAAGAACTTCTTCCCCGCCGACTTCATTGCTGAGGGTCTTGACCAAACGCGTGGCTGGTTCTATACGCTGATGCTCCTCGGCACCATGCTCTTTGGCAAGTCGCCGTATAAGAATGTGGTGGTGAACGGACTCGTCCTTGCCGAAGATGGCAAGAAGATGTCCAAGCGCCTGAAGAACTATCCCGACCCCAACTTGATGCTCGACACCTATGGGGCGGACGCGATTCGCCTTTATATGATCTATTCTCCTGTCGTTCGGGCGGAAAACCTGAAGTTTTCCGAGAACGGCGTGAAGCAGATTATGCGCGACTTGCTCATCCCTTGGTGGAACGCCTACTCGTTCTTCGTCACATATGCGAATGTGGATGGCTTCGCTGATAAGGAAGTCGTCTACCCCGAAAGCGAGAATGTCCTTGACCGCTGGATTGTTTCCTCGATGGAGACGCTCATTACGGATGTGACGGAAGCGATGGACGCTTACGACCTGCAGAAAGCGGTGCGTCCGTTTGTGAAGTTCATTGAGGACCTCACCAATTGGTACATCCGCCGTAGCCGTCGCCGCTTCTGGAAGTCGACGAATGATACGGATAAACTTTCCGCCTACCGCACGCTGCGCTATGTGCTCGTGCAGCTCTCGAAAGTCGCGGCACCCTTTACGCCGTTCATCGCCGAAGAGATTTACCGCAATCTGCGCGGCGAAAATGACCCCGAATCGGTACATCTTTGCGACTTCCCAACCGCGAACGCGGCGGCACGCGATTTGCCGCTCGAAAAGCGCATGGCGGATGTCCAAACCGTCGTGGAACTCGGGCGTCGTTTGCGTGCCGACAATGACCTCAAGGTGCGCCAACCCCTCGCGGCACTTAAGCTCGCGGGCGGCGATGTGAAAGGGCTAGAAGCCCTCATTGAGGATGAACTCAATGTGAAGAGCGTCGAGTTTATCGCGGACGAGACCGCTCTTTGCGAAGTCACTTACAAGGCGAACTTCAAGACCCTGGGCAAGAAGTGCGGACCCAAGATGAAGGCGGTCGCGGCGGGAATTGCCGCGCTGAAGTCCTTCTCGGGCGCGGCAGTTATTGAGGGTGTCGAGCTTACGGCGGAAGATGTCATCGTCACCCGCAAGCCCAAAGACGGACTCGTCGTCGCCTCGATGGGTGCGGTGGTCGTCGGCCTCGAAACCGCCCTCACTCCCGAACTTATTTCGGAAGGTTTGGCGCGTGAATTCGTCTCGCATGTTCAGGCTATGCGCAAGACCGCGAACTTTGAGGTCACCCAGCGCATTGCCCTCGCCGTGGAAACGGATGAGGCTCTTACCGCGGCACTCACAACCTTTACGGACTATGTAAAGACCGAGACACTTGCCGTGGAATTGGAGTTCCGTCCCGTCACCGCCGAGGCGCTTGAGCTGAACGGACATCCCGCCAAGATTGAGGTTCACCCTGTGGCGACGCCCGCATAATTTCTAAACTAGAGGAGGTAGATATGAGTTCAAATGCACCCGTCGTACCGCGCAAGATGCTCGCGGTGTTCGTCATGCTTGTGAGTTGCTTCGCTTTGTGGGGGCTTCTCAATAATATGACGGATAACCTCGTGCCCGCGTTTCAGAAAATCTTCACGATGGACCAATCGCGTGCGGGGCTGGTGCAAGTCGCCTTTTACGGAGCCTACGCCGTGCTCGCGATTTTCGCGGCAGTTGTGGCGGAGGAGTTTTCTTACCGAAAAGGCGTTCTTCTCGGGCTCGGTGTCTACATCATTGGCGCGCTCCTCTATATTCCCGCGTGCATAGCCCAATCGTTTGATATCTACTTTATCGCGATTTTCATTGTGGCAGGCGGCTGTTCGCTTCTGGAGACGACTTGCAACCCCTATGTGCTTTCATTGGGGGCGGAAGAGACTTCCGTGCGGCGTTTGAACTTCGCCCAGATGTTTAATCCGATTGGGTCTATGGTGGGCATCGTGCTTGCCCAGTGCCTGATTCTCGCGAACTTGCATCCCGCGACCGCCGAGGAGCGTGCCCTGATGGACGAAGCGACGCGGCAGGGGGTTATTCATAACGAACTCTTCTGGGTCTGCGCTCCCTATGTCGGACTCTGCGCTATCGCGGCAATTATTTGGCTCTTCTTCCTCTTTAAGAAAGATGGCGAGACAGAGGCGAAGCGCGGCGGAGCCTTCGGACGCGTCTTTATCGCGGCAATTTTTGCCTTTGCCCCCGTCACGATTCTCTACTTCGTCTTTCCAGAGATGGATAAAATTACGTGGGTCTTGCTCGGCACTCTCGGTCCTATCGCGTCCATTCTCTGCACCCGCGACTATCGCCAAATGCTCATTTCGCTTTTGAAGACTCCGAAATATTGGTGCGGCGTGATTGCTCAATTCTTCTATATCGGCGTACAAATTGCCGCGTGGACGTGGCTGAATGTCTATTGTCAAAAGGAACTCGGCATTACGGCGGCGCGCGCGGCGACTTACTACACCATCGCGATTGTGCTCTTCATCGTGTTCCGTTGGCTCGCGACATTCCTGATGAAGTACTTTAGCCCCGCGCATATGATGATGATTTTTGCCGCGTTCGCGATTCTTTGCTCGCTCGGCGTGATGTATTTCCCAACGAAGACGCTTTTCACGGTGGGTGGGCTCGCGTTCCCGCCGAATGTCATTTGCCTTGTCGCAATGAGTGGGTTTATGTCCCTTATGTTCCCGACAATCTACGGCATTGCCCTCGAGGGACTCGACCCGAAAGTGCTCAAACTCGGTGCTTCTGGACTCGTTATGGCGATTCTCGGCGGCGCGATTGTCACGCCGTGGATGGCGGGTGTTATCGATAATCCGGGCGCGTGGGCGAATCTTGTGCCGGGCTTCGATACCGTCGTCGACACCAATTTGCGCGTGAGCGAGACCTCCCTTCGGGCTTCGTTCGCTATCCCCGCGATTTGCTTCGCGGTTGTGTTCTTGTACGCATTCATCTTTCGCAACGCCAAGAAGGGTAAAGCGTAACGCGCTCTCAAAATCATCATGAAGAAACATCCATTCCTCGTCCGTCGGCTTTCCTCCATTGCCCTCAGCTCTTTTATTGCGGGCATTTTCATCGCGCTCGGCGCGACCGTGTTCCTCGCGATTCGCCAAGGCGGACACTCCTACGGCTTCCATATCGTGGGAGCCGTCTTCTTTACGCTCGGACTCTACGCGATTATCCATTGGAACTTGTGGCTCTTTACGGGCAAGGTCGGTTATGTGGGCGACCATAAGCCGCGCTTTTGGGTCTCGCTTCTCATATGTTTCTTCTTCAACCAAATGGGGGCTATTCTCATCCCCGCGCTCATCAAAATGACGCGCCTCTATAATATGATTGAGGCGGAAGCGAAAGTGCTTGTCTCCGCTAAGTTGAATGATACGCCGCTTTCCATCTTCTTTTTGAGCATTATGTGCGGCATTATGATTTATGTCGCGGTGAAGGGACACCAAATCTGCGCCTACCCTCTCGCGAAGACAATTGCCGTCTTTTTGGCTATCCCGACCTTCATTATGTGCGGCTTTGAGCACGTCATTGCCAACGCGGCATATTTCACTTACGGACACGTCTTCTCGGGCAAAGTCGTTTGGTACTTCGTCCTTATGGCTGTCGGTAACGGCATTGGTTCCATTGGTCTCGCGTGGCTCTATAAACTGCAATTGCGCCTTGCCACGCGCCATTAAAGACTACACACTCTAAATTAGGTAAGGTGGGGAATATGAGCGAATTTAAGTTGTCAGATGCCTATGGCACGGCACCCACAAGAGCGCCATTTACGCGCAGTATCTCGCGCGGTGTCGCGTGGAACGACCTCCCGCTTACGCGGGAATATACGGTCGGACAGCTCCTCGACCAGACCATCGCACGCTGTGGCGCAAATGACGCGCTCATTTTCCCTGACCGCGATTATCGCCTAACTTGGTTTGAGCTTGGTCGCGAGGTGGACTTGCTCGCGCGAGGGCTTATGGCCCTCGGTATCCAGCGCGGAGAAAAAATCGCGCTCTGGGCGACGAATGTGCCCCACTGGGTCGTCCTTATGCTCGCCGCCGCGAAGATTGGGGCAATTCTCTTACCGCTTAATACGAATTATAAGTCCTTCGAACTCGACTTCTCGCTTAAACAGTCCAATGCCGAAAACCTGGTTATTACTGAAGGCTACCGCGACTGCGACTTTACGCGCGCTGTGAGGGAACTCGTGCCTGAATTGGGTCAAGTGCCGCGTGAGAGTTTCCGTTGCGCGGCATATCCGCACTTGAAGCGCGTCATGTTCTTGGGCGGCTCTAAACATCGCGGCATTTATTCCCTCGATGAGATTAAGGACCTCGCGCAGGAAGTTTCTTACACGGACTACTTTGAACGCCAGTCTCAAGTGAATGTCAACGATATTGTGAATATGCAATATACGAGTGGCACGACAGGCTTCCCGAAGGGCGTGCAATTGACTCACCGCAATATTACCAATGATAGCTTCTGGATTGCGCTCGCCCAAAACTTCTCCGTTAAGGACCGTCTTTGCGTGCCTGTGCCGCTTTTCCATTGCTTTGGTTGCGTCCTCGGGATTATGTGCGCGATAAACCAAGGCGTGACTATGGTCTTCGTGGAACGCTTTGACCCCGTGCAAGTACTTACCGCGATTGAAAAAGAGAAGTGCACCGCCGTCTATGGTGTGCCGACGATGTATATCGCGATGCTGGACCATCCGCTTTTCAATAAGTTCGACTTGCGTTCTCTGCGCACCGGCATTATGAGCGGCGCGGCGTGCCCCGTCCATCGTATGCGCCAAGTCATTGAGAAGATGCATATGAGCGAAGTGTGCATCCCGTACGGACTCACCGAGGCGGGCCCCGTAATGACAATGACGCGCTATTTTGAGCCGAGTGTTGAGCGCAAATGCACCACTCTGGGGCAAGCCTTGCCAGGCATCGAAGTCGCCGTTATTTTGCCAGAAACAGGCGAAATCGCCCCCATCGGGACGGACGGCGAACTTTGTTGCCGTGGCTACAATAATATGAAGGGCTACTACGCGCTCCCCGAACAAACTGCCGCGTGCATTGACGCGAATGGATGGCTTCATTCGGGCGATATCGGGCGGATGGATTCGGACGGCTACTACTACATCACAGGACGCCTAAAGGACCTCATCATCCGTGGCGGAGAGAACATCAGCCCCAAGGAAGTCGAGGAGTTCCTTGGCGCCATGCCAGGCATAAAGGATGTCGCCGTGGTGGGGTGTCCGTCAAAGAAGTACGGCGAGCAACCCGCCGCGTTTATTATCCGTTCAGAAGGCTCAACCATCACGGCGGAAGATGTGGCGCTTTATTGCAAGAATCGGATTGCGTGGTTCAAGATTCCCAAGTACATTCACTTCTTGGAGGAGTTCCCATTGACCGCCTCGCAAAAAGTGCGTAAGTTTGAGCTACGCGACAAAGCCCACGACCTCTGGCCCAACGCCTAATTTCCCCATCCGAAAAAGTGCCACTTTTACCCATTATGTATTGG
>CAVCJC010000067.1:4626-11295 GCA_963602475.1 Lachnospira hominis (ex Liu et al. 2021) | reverse complement strand
ACGGACTCTAAACTCGGTCACGCGGCACCTTTGGGTGTTTGTCTTGATACGTGTCATGTGTGGGACGCGGGCTATGACATTGTGAACGACCTCGACGGAGTTCTTGCCCAATTTGACGCGGTGATTGGGCTTGGACGACTCAAGGCGATTCACTTGAATGACTCGCTGAATGGATGCGCGAGCCATAAGGACCGCCACGCGAAGATTGGCAAGGGCAAGATTGGGCTTGAGGCTCTCGCGCGTGTCATCAATCATCCGAAACTGCGGGATTTACCTTTTTATTTGGAGACCCCTTGCGACCTCCAGGGCTACAAAGAAGAGATCGCGTTATTGAAAGGATTGTGGAAATGAAGATTTTCCGTGAGCCCGCGAAGTTACAAAAGTGGGCAAAAGCGCGGCGTTTAGCTGGTGCGAAAATTGCGCTTGTGCCGACGATGGGCTATTTGCATGAGGGGCATATGAGCCTCATTGCGGAAGCGAAAAAGCGTGGGGCGGACGAGATTGTCGTCAGCGTCTTCGTGAACCCCGTGCAGTTTGGTCCGAATGAGGACTACGCGAAATATCCGCGTGATGAAAAGGCGGACTTAGCGAAGTGCCGCGCGGCGGGGGCTACGGCGATATTTTTCCCGACACCGGCGAACATGTATTTGCCGCGCCACTCGACTTACATCACCGAGGAAGATGTGGCGAGCGGCTACTGCGGCGCACGGCGTCCTGGACACTTCCGCGGCGTTTGCACGGTTGTCGCCAAGCTCTTTAATCTCGCTCATCCCTCTTTCGCCGTGTTCGGACAGAAGGATTACCAGCAGGCGCAGGTTATCCGTCGCATGGTGCGCGACTTGAACTTCGACCTCGAGATTGTCACCGCGCCAATTGTGCGTGAGCCCTCGGGGCTCGCCCGTTCATCGCGCAATACCTATCTCACGCCGAAAGAAAAGGAACAGGCATTGGCACTTTCGCGTGCCGTGGGGTCCGTGAAGGCGGGTAAGCGTGTCGCGGCGGAACAAAAGCGCATTTGGAAAGAACTTGAGGCGGCGGGTCTCAAGCCTGACTATGTGGAGTTCGCGGACGGCACCACACTCGAGAAGGTGAAAGTGACCGCTAAGGGCACCGTCGTTCTTTTGGCGGCGTACTGCGGCAAGACGCGCCTCATTGATAATCGTGTAATTTAACAACTAAGAAGGAAAAAGTAATGATACTACGAAAACTACTCGCCTCATTGGCAATGGTCCTCGCGGCACTCGGTGGCTTCGCGGCGGACAAGGTTTATCTATGGCCCGAGGGCAAGATGCCCGACGCTCAGGCGCACCAAATTGCCGCGATGACGGATGTCGCGGGCAAGCCTGGCTTCAAGGCTGATGAATGGCGTAAGCCGTATTTGGAGTGGTTTGAGGCTCCTGCCGAGACGAACCGCACTGGCGCGTGCATGATTCTTATTTCGGGCGGTAGTTATCAGTGTCTTTGCGATGTGGGCTGGATTCATACTTGGAACAAAATGCTCACCGAGGCGGGCATTCAGTGCGTGAATCTCGTCTACCGCTCACCGCGTCCGCAGGGACTGCCCATCTACCAAACGGCGTGGGAAGACGGACAGCGCGCGGTGCGACTGGTCCGTAAAGAAGCTGCCGCGCGCGGCATTGACCCTGAGCGCATCGGCGTGATGTCGCAGTCCGCTGGCTCGCACCTCGCGGTCTTGCTCGCGACAAGCTCCCTGACCCCCGCCTATGAGAAGGTGGACGAAGTCGATGACATTCCTTGTCACATCAATTGGGCGTGCACCCACTCCATTGCCTATGGCCTTACGGACGGCTATGGCATCCCCAATTCGCGCATGGGCGACCAGGTGGATGTGAAACTCGACCCCGCGTTTAAGTTTGACGCGAAGACCTGCCCGATGTGGATGTCCCACGGCGGCAATGACCCCTATTCGCCGCTTGCTTCCACACAGGTTTATCGTCAACTTCGCCGCATGAAGATTCCTGCCGAAGTGCACATTTATCCTGATAAATGGCATGGCGTGTGGGGCACGGAGCGTGCGATTGAGTTTATGCGTCAGATGGGCTTTTTGGGCAAGGTTGCCCCTGAGGTTAATGTTATGACGCGCTTTACCGAGGCGGATGACCTCGCGACGCATAGCGGGAAGATTCCGATTTGGCCTGAGGGCAAGATGCCCGACGTTCGCACCAACCAGTGCACGCCGTATATCGAGTGGCACATTCCTAAGAACTTGAAGACGACGGCGATTCAAATCGCCTACTCGGGTGGCGGCTATGGCGGCAACAGCCCCGATGGCGCGGAAGTCGCGCCCGTGCGCCGCTATTTGAATGAGAAGGGCATGACGGTTGTCACGATGAAGTATCGTACGCCGCGTCCGGCAGGTCTCGCCAAGCATACGACCGCGTGGGAAGATTTGCAACGCGCGATTCGGCTCGTCCGCAAAGGCGCGGCAGAACGCGGACTCGACCCCAACCGCATTGGCATCACGGGTTGCTCGGCGGGCGGACACCTCACGCTGATGGGCGCGACCACTTCGAAGACCCACGCGTACAATCCGATTGACGACATTGACAAGCTTTCGTGTGCCGTTCAGTGGGCGATTGCGATTTACCCCGCTTATGCGCTGACGGATGGCGAGGACAGGCCGAACATCCATCGCGGCAATGAGGATACGGACCGCCTTGTCAGCGACTTCGCGTTCGACTTGGCGACACCGCCGATTCTCTTCCTGCACGGTGACGCGGATGTCTGGGCGACTATGAACTCCGTGAAAGCGTGGGAGCAGCTCCGTCGTATGGGCATCCAGGGCGAACTTCACACTTTCGCGACGCGCAATCACTGCTTCATGTTTGCGGCAACACCGGGCACGGGTAGCTACACCTACCTCGATCGCTACTGGGACTTCTTGACCACCAAGGGCTTCGTCAAAGAAAACGAAAATGTCGTCCAACCCACAAAATAAAGTGTCCGTTTGGGGCGTCGCGATAGGCGGGAGCGTGCTGATACACTTCGTGCTCCTCGGCCTACTCGCGATGACGGCGGGGGGCAATGCTACCCCACCCGAAGCCCCTGCCGAGCTCCCAACGCCTGCCCCTACGGCAAGCGGTAGCGCGACGGAAGGGGGCGGCGGGGCGGAAGGCGGCGGGCAAGGGACTGCCCGCCCTACCAGCGCCGCGACATCTGCCGCGTCCGCGACTACGGTTGCGCCATCTACATCTTCATCGCAGGATGAGGTGGTCACCTATGTCGTCAAGCAAGGCGATAATCTAACAAAGATTGCCCGTGCTTGTGGGGCGACGGTTCCCGAGCTCGCGGAGCTGAATGGTAAGCCCATCAAGCGGCTTGAGAAACTCTGGGTGGGGCAGAAAATCAAACTGCCGCGTCCGATTTCGGAATAAACAAGACACATACTAGGAGGTAAAGATGAATAAATGGTATAAAGTAACTAGTTTAGGCGTTTTGCTCGCTCTCGCGGGCTGTTGCACCGCGCCTAGTCCGCAACCCTACTCTGCGTCGTTTGATGAGGGCTTTGTGGATAAATCTGCCGCGACAGCGGTAGCCTTCGCGCCCAATCGCGTGGTGCGTCTTGAGTTCTGCTCACCCGCGACGCCTCCCGCGACAATGGACTTTCTGCGTAGCCGCAACGACAATAAAGATAAGCAGATTTGGGGCAAGGATAAGAACTATTTCGGGGACGGCTCCTACCTGCGCAAGGCGGGGGACTGGAACTTCGCCGAGTTCGTTGTTATCGGCAATGAAATGCAGGCGTATTTGAACGGACAAGACATTGGGCAATTCTCTCCCGCGAAATATGACGCGTTCGCGGCAGATAAGAGCCTACAGTTCCGTAATGTGCGTGTTTTGGCGCTTCCTGAGGGCGCGGTGTTTGGAGTCGCGTGCCCGAAGTTTACGCGCGATTCTCTGCCGGGCTTTCGCACTTACTTCGGCGGCAAAGTCGCCGACCTCAAGAATTGGAAGGGCGTTACGACGGAAGAAAACTTCGACAACCCAATCGTCCGTCAAGCTGCCACCCCCGAGAAGCGGGCGGCCATGCAGGCGATTGCGGATAAGGGCATGCGCGAGCACTGGTTTGTGCGCAATGGCAACCTCTTCTTTGATGGCTTCAAGGGCGGCTATTCCCTCGCGACGGACCGCGATTATGAGGACTTCGAGCTTTGGGCTGACTGGCGTATTCTTTCCATTACGGGCGACTCGGGGCTTTACCTTCGCGGCGCTCCCCAAGTGCAGATTTGGGATGCCCACAACCAGTGGCACATCGGTTCGGGCGGACTCTATAACAACCAGAAGAATCCGCATGACGCGCTTATGATTGCCGATAAGCGGGTGGGCGACTGGAATCGCTTTCATGTCATTATGAAGGGCGACAAAGTTACGGTTTGGCTGAATGGTCAGCTTGTGGTCGATAATGTGACGCTGGAGAATTATTGGGATCGCAAGAGGCCGATTTTCCCCATTGAGCAAATTGAACTTCAGTGCCATGGCGACCCGACCGAATGGCGCAATATCTTCATTCGTGAATTGCCCGTCTTGACCCTGCCCTCGAACCGCGTGGGTGTGTGCAGTTGGAGTTGGCAAAAGCCGCTTAAGGAAGTAGCGGACGCTATGGAGGCGGATGGCGTGAAGGGCATTCACCTCGCGCTCGGTCCGTTTCTGAATCCTGACGGACGCCACGGCGCGGCAGAAAGTGCCGAGACTTTGGCATTTGTGAAGGATCAAATCCGTACAGGCAAGTGGCACTTGATGAGCACGATGATTGGCACGGTGGGCGAGGATTATTCGACACTGGAGAGCATCCGTAAGACGGGCGGCATTGTGCCAGACGCGAATTGGGAAGCGAACAAGAAGCTCGTCACGGCGGGTGCGAAGCTCACGAAAGATTTGGGCGGCAAATATATGTCGCTCCACGCGGGTTTCTTGGACGAAAAAGACCCTGCCGCGTTTAAGAAGTATGTCGAGCGCGTCACTTGGATGCGTGATGAGGCGGCGAAATATGGTGTAGAGCTTCTTTTGGAATCGGGACAGGAGACCGCTGCAGATCTTGCCGCGTTCATGGCGAAGGTTCCGGGTGTCGGCATCAACTTCGACCCCGCGAATATGGTTCTTTACGCGAAGGGCAAGCCCATGGAAGCCGTGAAGACGCTTTTGCCGTGGATTAAGCAGGTGCATATCAAGGACGCGCTCTTCACCGAGAAGCCCGGCACTTGGGGGACGGAAGTCGTCTGGGGCGACGGCGAAGTTGGTGGCCGCGCCTTCATTACGGAACTTGAGAAACTCGGCTATAAGGGCAACTACATTGTGGAGCGCGAGGGCGGCAATAACCGTGCAGGCGAAATTGGCACGGCCCTTGAGCGCATTCGTGATTAAACTATGAAGAGAATTGGCATAATTGGCGCCGGGCGCTTCGGACTTTCCCTCGCGGAATCGTTGGCGAACGCCCATCTTGAGGTGCTCCTCATCGACCGTCAGCGTCCCGCAATGCAAATTGCGAGTGAGTTCGCGACGGCTCTCCAGGGGGACGCGACCCAGCCGCGTGCCCTCGAGGAGGCGGGCTTTGGTGAGTGCGACCTCGTCGTTGTTGCAATTGGTAGCAATATCGAGGCGAGCATGATGGCGACGGCGAATTGCAAGGAACTTGGCATCCCCAATGTCGTCGCCAAGGCGACGAGCGAGCTTCACGGCAAGATTTTGCGTCGAATTGGCGCGGATAGCGTCATTTATCCTGACCGCGATAGTGCCCACCGTTTGGCGCGGGCAATTGCGAATCATAATGTCGTCGACTTCTTGGAGGTCTCGGATGGCTACTCCATCGCCGAGATTGATGTCCCTGAGGATGTGCGCGGCAAAACTTTGGCGGAAGCGAACTTGCGGCAGTCGAAAGGCATAACCATCCTTTGCGTCCGCCGCGAGGATGCCGACGCCTCCAAGCCGCGCAAGGTCATTATTCCTCAGGCGACGGATACTCTCCAAACGAGCGACAAGCTCATCGTATTTGGTGAGACGAAGAAGATAGACGCGCTTTCGTAATATGAGTACCCTCGTCATCCAAGGTGGTCGCACAATTTCGGGCACCCACGCCGTAGCGGGCAACAAAAATGCCGCGCTCCCAATGATTGCGGCTTCTCTGTTGACTTCCGAGCCCGTTACCCTCGAGAATGTGCCCGATATTGCGGATGTCGCGAGTATGCTAGACGCGGCAAAAGCGTTTGGCACGCGGGTGACACGCGACCTCGCCAAGGGCACGGTTACTCTCACGACCCCGAAGATTAAATCCGCCCGCATATCGAAAGAGCTCGCGGCGAAAACCCGCACAAGCTTCCTTTTCGCGGGGCCCCTCCTCGCCCGAACAGGGCGCGCGTCGTTTCCGCCACCGGGTGGGGACGCGATTGGACACCGCCGACTCGACACGCATTTCACGGGCTTTAAGGCGTTCGGAGCCAAAACCACGGCGGGACGCAAGACCTTACGCTTTAAAGGAGAATTACGCGGCGCAAAGATTCTTCTCGATGAGGCGAGCGTAACGGCGACGGAAAATCTGCTTATGGCGAGCGTGCTCGCTAAGGGGCATACCGAGATTTATAATGCCGCGTGTGAACCCCATGTCGTGGACCTCGCGCGGCAGTTGCAGGCGATGGGGGCTCACATTGAAGGCGA
>CAVCJC010000067.1:0-4175 GCA_963602475.1 Lachnospira hominis (ex Liu et al. 2021) | reverse complement strand
CCCCACCGCGTCGTGGTGACGGGTCCGTCGCCCCTCTATGGTGAAACGGTCTCCTCGCCCGATATTCGCGCGGGCATCTCGCTTGTCATTGCGGCACTTGCGGCGAAGGGCACTTCGACTATTTTGAATGCGGAGCGCATTGACCGTGGTTATGTGGCCGTCGACCGCGAATTGAGGGCACTCGGGGCGAATATTGAACGGAAGGATTAAGTTAGGATGTCCGTAAAGATTTCTTTGGAAGGTAAGTTGCCGAAATCATTCGGTTTCACGCGAAAAGGGCTACAAAATGCCGCGCGGCAGTTTGCTGAGTTCTCTGCCCAAAGGGTGCGGCAGGTGTTCCGTGAAGTCGACGTCATCCTTCAGAACAATGTCGAAAGCGACGAGGTTCATCGCGGCATTATGGGGGTCGAGGGAGCGACGGACGTCATCACCCAGCGCTATGAGGCGATTCCTCCAGAGCCGGAAGGGGTGTACGGCGAGCTTTATGTGAATACGGACCGTGCCCTTGAGGAGGGCGAAAAACGCCACGGCTGGTCCCCCACCCAGGAACTGCTCCTATATATTGCCCATGGGATGGACCATCTCTCGGGCGCGGACGACCATTCTCCAGCCGAATACAACCGTATGCGGCGGCGGGAATTAGGGTGGCTCAAGAAGATAGCTTGCGCTTTCGCGGCACTTTGTCTCGTGTTCGCGCCATTTTCGGCGTTCGCCCAAGAAGCGGAAGAAGAGGATTGGGAGCGCAGTTATGTCGGGCTCTCGGGCACACTTCTCTTGCCCCAGGGTGGTGTCGATATGCGGCGGATGGGCGGCGGTACGGCGCGATTCGGATATTATTTCGGCGACTTCCTTTCCGTCGAAGTCTCGGCGAGTGCCCTCGAGGAAGTGGTGGGGCTTGGCGTGCAAGGGCTTTGGCATTGGTGGGGCTATGAGAAGATTGACCCATTCTTCACTTTTGGCGCGGCAGGTTGGATTGATGGCACGGTCGGTCCCACGGGCGGCATCGGACTTTTCTATCACTTGAGCGACTACTGGTCACTTCGCTTCGATACAAGTGCCGCGCTCGGACTCGATAGTTCCGTCGGGATGGTGTATTCGTTTGGCGCGGGGCTACAGTACGCCTTTTAAGGAGATTTGGCTATGGAAAATGTGCGTGAAGAATGGTATGACGCGACAGCGAAAGTCGCGGTGACAATCGTGGATGTCTCGGGCGCGGCACTCGCTTTGGCGCACGGACATCTCTCGGGTCCGACCGCGACAGTGGCGTTGGCGCGTGGGCTTGCCGCTGTGGCGCTTTTGGGAACTGAGACCTCGGAGCCTGAGGAGACGGTCATCCTTCAAGCGAAATGCACGGGTCCCATCGGCGGAATTGTCGTCGAATGTGCCACGAATGGCAACTTGCGCGGCTATACCGAGAAGAAGATACTTGAGGACTTTGACGGAATTAGCGCCTTTTCAGCGAAAAAAGTGCTGGGGGATACGCGCCTACAAGTGACGCGGTCGGTACCGGGACGCATCCTTTCGCAGGGCATCGCGACTTCCCTCGACGAATACTATGCCCAGTCCCTTCAGCGCAAAGCCCGCATCTTTCTTGAGGCGAGTACGGACGACGCGATTTCCGCCGTTTCCGCACGCGGCGTTTTGGTGGAAGTTATGCCTGATTCGACGGCGAAGTTGGCGGAGCTTGATCCGCGTGGTGAGAAGGGCAAGGCATCCCTCTTGGTCGCGCCACGCACACTCCTTTCGCGGCTCGGGCTTACTCACGCGGAACTCAAAAAGACCTCGCCTTTGCAATTTGGATGCCGCTGTTCGGCAGAGCGGGTAAAGTCCGCTCTCGCGGCACTTTCTGAGGAAGAGCGCAAGGGGCTGCCGCCAACGGTGGATATTACTTGCCATATGTGTGGGCGCACGTGGCAAGTTCCGACAGGCAAGGAGGCGTAAGTATGGCTCAGAAAAGTGACTTGCCCCATCGCGTGTGGGTGGAAATTGACCTTGGGGCTATTCACCGCAACTATAAACGCATAGCCGAGAAGGTCGCCCCCGCGCGCGTTTTATGCGTCCTTAAGGCGAATGCGTATGGACTGGGCGTTGCCAATTATGCCCGCGCTCTCGCAGGGACAAATTGTGCGGGCTTCGGGGTCGCCGAACCCTATGAGGCGCTGGAGCTTAAGAAGTGCCTTGCCGAATTGGGGGTTAAGAAGGATATTCAGATTCTTTCGTCCATTCTTCCCGATGAAATCGCGGCAATGGTCGCGGCGGATGTGGTTTTGCCCATAATCGACCTCGCCGAAGCGCGGCAGATTAATGCGGCGGCACTTAAACTTCACAAAAAAGCGCGTGTTCATATCAAAATTGATTCAGGGATGGGACGCTTGGGGATTCTCCTCGCGGAAGCTCCCGCTGTTTTGACGGAACTCGCCGAGTTGAAAGGGCTTTCTGTTGAGGGTGTCTTCACCCACTGTCCGATGGCGTATGACCCGAGCGACTCCTATACAGCGCGGCAGATAGCGCGATTCGCCGCGTTTGTGAAGGCGGCGGAAAAGAGCGGCTACCATTTCAAAGAAGTTCATATGGCGGCGAGTGACGCGATTAACAACTTCCCCCGCGCGGCAAAAGTTCCGTTTAATGTCGTGAGGACGGGCATTAACTTGCACGGGAGCTTCGACCCCAACGGACGTCGCGCGTTGAAAGTCGAGCCGGTTCTGAGTTTGAAGACCCGCGTGGCCCAAGTAAGGGAACTCCCTGCTGGCACGACCCTCGGGTACGGACGCACCTGGTGTTTAGCCGAAACGACGCGGATTGCCACTATTTCGGCGGGTTATGCGGACGGACTCCCCCTCGCGCTTTCCAATCGCGGCAGTGTCTTTATCAATGGCGTGAGGTGTCCGATAGTCGGGCGCATCTCAATGGACTACACCACGGTTGATGTCTCGCAAGTGCCGCGTGTGGAAGCGGGTGATGAGGTGATTTGCTTTGGTAAGTGTGGCAAAGAGAGTATCACCCCCGACGATTGGGCGGCGATTAAGGGCACTCACGCCTATGACATCATTTGTTCGCTGGGCGGACGCGTCAAGCGCGTGGCCGTGGGAGGAAACACGAAATGACGCTACAGCAACTTAGGTATGCGGACGCGATTGCGCGCTTTGGGAGTCTCGGCGAGGCTTCGCGGCGACTTTTTGTCACTCAGCCGACGCTGACGGAAAGTATCCGTGAGCTTGAGGAGGAGTTGCGCGTCGCCATTTTTGCACGCTCTTCGAAGGGAATGACGGTCACTCACGAAGGCGAGGAGTTCCTCGCTTCGGCGCGGCAGATTCTCGATGATATGGCGTCCATTCAGTCGAAATATACGGGCAAGGCGGTGCGCCTCCCCCAATTCGCCGTCTCGACACAGCACTATGCCTTTGTGGTTGAGGCGTTTATGGAAGTCGTCAAAGCGAACGCGGCGGAAGCTTACGATTTCACCTTGCGTGAGACGGTGACGAGCGAGATTATCGACGATGTTTCGCGGCACAAGAGCGAAATTGGCGTACTCTACCTCTCCGACCGAAATGCCGCGCCGCTCGGGAAGATTTTTCGTAAGGACGACCTCGTATTTGACGAACTTTTCACTTGTAAGCCGCATGTCTTCGTCGGCAAGAAGCATCCGTTCGCGAAGGCGAAGTCCGTAAACCCGAAAGACTTGGACGCGTACCCGTTTCTCTCTTTTGAGCAGGGCGAATATAATTCGCTGTATTTTGCGGAAGAAGTCATGCCCGCCATCGACCGCAAGAAGAATATCCGTGTCAGAGACCGCGCCACAATGACGAACCTCATTTTGGGATTGAACGGCTATACCGTCGCGTCGAATGCGGTGAGCCGTGCGCTTAACGGACCCGATATCGTGGCGGTGCCTCTAAATTATCCGCACACAATAAGAGTCGGACTTTTGACGCGCCGAAGTGCCGCGCTCTCGCGTCCAGGCAAAGCTTTTGTTGAGGCTATCCGTACCCGCGTCCCCGTTTGAGCGTGAGTTTCACCATCGTTCCTCTGCCGTTTAGGGGAGTGGGATTTGTGTCCTTTGGGGGAATTGCGCTTTGGTGCCGAAAAATGGTATAATAGTCTTTCACCTAAAGTCAGAGGTGTCTTATGGAGATTGTCATTTGTAAGTCGGCAACGGAAGCGAGTCGCAAGGCTGC
>CAVCJC010000066.1:0-11653 GCA_963602475.1 Lachnospira hominis (ex Liu et al. 2021) | reverse complement strand
AAAGAAGAAGCGCGCACCCGAAAGGGTGCGCGCATGGTTGAATATTAACCCGTAAGGGTTAACCAAGGAAATCCTTAGAAGTTGACCGCAACGCCAACGCCGCCCCAGGCAAAGTCTTTGTACTTGCCATAGGCGTAGCCATCACGCTGTTCAGCCGCGAACTCTGCCGCGTCACGCATATCCTTATCAATGACCGAGCAGTAAGCAATCTTTGCAAAAATGCCAATGTGCTCCGTAATCTGATAGTTAGCATCAAGACCAATCTTCATCGTCGCGAGGCAAGAATTAATCTTCTCAAAGTTCGAATCAAGACCATAGTTGGGGAAGCACCAACCATAGTTGCGGTTACGCCACACGAAGGTAATCGCCGGCGTAAGAGAGAACGCATCATTCACCGCGACGGTCTTCTTCAAACCGAACTGCAGGAGGTTGCCGTCCGACTCATGATATTCATGCACGACATCAATGAACGGAACAACAAACGGGTTCAAGAGCGCGAAGCTATGATTCCAGTCCATCGTGGTATACTGAGAACCATTCAGCCGATGATGGCGGCGGTGGGGATAGTAGTACCACACGACCGTGGTGCGATAATCGAGACCATACTTCTTCTCGTCATCGAACCAGAAGGTCTTGCCCCAATGCACATTGAAGTCCCATTCGTTAAACGCCTTACCATAGGAATCGCGGCGGCGGTCGGTGAGGTCCGTATTGGACCAAATGCCCACGCCGAGGTAGCCGAGGTCAATGCCTTTAATGACCATATTCGCATTACCTTCGAGGTAGCCTTGGAGGGTCGGCTCGGGGTTGACGAGCGATCCGTAAAGCTGATAACCCGAGTAGATACCGTAGTTACCGAAGCCCCAGAGGGTGAGACCGGACGATTCTTCCGTTTGAGCGCCTTGCGCGGCAGTTTCAGAGTTCTCGGCCTTTTCGGCAGCGGAAGCGACGCAAGCACCCGCGAGACACACAGCAACCATTAGTTTCTTCATGGTCTAGTCCTATTTGAAGTTAGTATTTAGATTTTAGTTTGGTGCACCGAGAAACGCTAGGGCGACGCGCCCTTTCGCACGGCACGGCATAGTATTATACCATTTCTCCGCCGAAACTACAACCCTCATTATGAAAGTGCGGCGAGAATGACGGGTAAAAGCTGCTTTTTGCGCGAAAGTACGCCCGGCATAAGAAAAGTCCCCGTCGTCCCAAGACGATAAGGGAGCATCCGCCGCACCCGCTCACTGCCGCGATAAAGGAGTTCCGAATTGCCATAGATGGGATCCGTTACCATAAGGGCCATAAAGTCGAGTCCGTGGCCCTCAATAATCTTCTCAAGTGCCGCGCCCAGCTCCTCCTGGTGCTGATGGAAGAACGCGAAGTTCGATTCTTCAATCTGGGCGAGCATAAACTTGCGTCCGCCCTCATTATAGGACTTCGCGTCACTCAAAACCGCCTGCTCAGCCGACATACTCACGAGCGGCGAGTCGACTTGGGCGAGCCCCTTCATGATGTCCTCCGCCTTCTCGCCGCAAATCTTCTCGAGCCACGCGCACGTCGTGCGATCTTCGTCCGTCGTTGTCGGGGACTGGAAAAGAAGCGTATCGGCGACAATGCCCGCGATAAGCACGCCCGCGATTTCCTTCGTCGGCCGCAGCCCCGCCGCACGATAAAGGCGCGTCACGAGGGTACATGTCGAGCCCACGACATCCGCCGTATAGCGAATCGGCTCCCTCGTCGGCGCAAACGAAATGCGGTGGTGGTCAACGACTTCGATAATCGGGATTTCATCAAGTCCAGGAATCCCTTGCGCCGTTTCGTTGTGGTCGACGAGAATCATGCGATACGGAGGCTCCTCGGCGAATGCCCGCTTAAGAACTGTGCCCTTCAAAACGCCTGTCTCAGAAACGACGGGGAAGTGGTTATGGGCATCGCGCACGGCGTTGCGACGAATATCATAGACGCGCTCATTCTCAGAAAGGACGAGTCCCTTCTTAAAAAGCGGAACTTCCGCCGTCGGGAGCGTGAGGTCCGACTTCGAGAGGAAGAGCCCCAGAAGCTTAATGGGCGAGAGCATACCGAGAAAGGCACCATCCGCCGCGTTTCGCACAGGCAAACTCGACTCGCCGCACGCTTCCAGTAGCCGCAGGGACTCCGCGAGCGGCAAAGAGCCATCAATCACGGGCACATTCGGGTCAATGAGGTCCTTCGCCCTCACATAAACATCGAGTTTGGAGCTTAGTGGCTCCAGCCCAAAGTGCTCAAAGACCCACTTTGCCTTGTCAGGGACGCGCCCCGCGCAAATAGGCTCTATATTTTCCGTACCCGTACGCCGCCGCAAATCCGCGAGGGCGTAGGCACTCGTCGCCGAATCCACATCGGGATTGCGGTGTCCGCAAACATATATCTTCATTCCTCTACCTCACCTATTGGTATTTTACGCTTCGCGCCCGGTACATCCATCACAAACCGAGGCAACGAAAGCCCTCCAAGCCGCTCAGCACAGGCGCTCTCCAACGCCTTTGCACGCGCAAGCGGCACTCTAAAATGGTCAATTCCCGCGACAGGGTCGCACATAAACACATAATACGGACGTATCCGCGCGGCAGTTAGTCCCGCGAAAAGCCGCACCAGTTCCTCGACGCTATCGTTTACGCCTTTGAGGAGCACCGTCTGACAGCTGACGGGAATGCCCGCTTCCACGAGTCGCGCCGCGGCACTTTTCGCTTCTGCCGTAAGTTCATCCGCGCAATTAAATTGCGTATTCACCCATACTTTCTTCGACTTCGCGAGTTCCGCCACAAGTTCCGGCGTTATTCTCTCGGGGTTCGTACAAAGGGCACGCGTACAGACGCGCAAAACTTCCACTTGAGGAAGTGCCGCGAAAGCCTCGACGAACCACGCGACTTTGTCGTCCGTTAGCGTCAAAATATCGCCACCCGAAAGAAGCACATCCCGTACTTGCGGATGCGTCTTTACATACTCAAGACACCCTTCTAGCTCCTCGGCCCTCCGCACAACTTCCGCCGCGCCCAGGAGTCCGCGCCGCGTGCAGTGGCGGCAATTCATAAAGCAGGTGTCGCTCGTCATAATGAGGACGCGGTCGGGAAAGCGCTGTTTGAGTCCGTAACACCGCGCATTCCCCGCGCACTCGCCAAAGGGGTCCGCCCCATACTTACTCGGCGCGAGCTCTTCCTGCGAAAAATAAGCCTGACGCGCGAAACGCGGCGACTTCGCCGCGAGTCGCTGCGCATACGGGCACAGCTTCTCAGGAAAAACGATGGACGAATTACTCTTCATTAAATAAAGATGACGGGATAAAGCAAAACGCGAGGGCGTGGTCACGCATGGTGCGTGTCGTCACCATCAGCGGCCGCCCACGGAACATCTTAAACGCGCCCAGCCACCCGCCTTCCAACTGCAAGGCGACCTGCCCCGAGTCGGCTTGGTAGTCGACAATGCGCATTTCTTTCGGCGAGAAGCGGATTCCTGTGCCGAGCGCCTTCGAAAGCGCCTCTTTCGCGCACCAAAAACGGATAATTGCCTGTGCCGCGTTCACCGCTTTTGCCGCGAGCTCTATTTCATCGGGTGTAAAGACTCCGTTCGCGAATTCCTCCGAGAGATTCCGTGCTGTGGACTCGACATCCACACCAACGCGGGCATTGGCGGCGGCGAGGGCAATGACGAATTGCGAGGTATGGGCAATGGCGACATCGAGCTTGGCGGCGAGATTATCGCGCCACGCCCCAATCGCCTGGGGCTTACCGAGTTCATCACGCCAAATCTGCACATCCGCGTAGCTCCACCGCGCTTGGTGATAGTCCTTCAGGTAGCGACGGACCGCCTCCTTAACCGCAATGCGTCCGAAAAGCCACTCCGTCCGCCGCGAGACGGAACCTTTCATATCCGCGAGCTCCGTCCGTTCAGACTCACTCAAAACGACATGACTCATAATATTCAGCCAGAGGTTATCATTACGCTCAAAGATGGCATACGGAACTTCCGTAATGATGGCGCTCGCGACATCCGTCGAAGGCTCGCCCAAGAAGTTGTTGGGCACGGTTGTACTGATAAAGCAGGTCGCGGGTTGTAAAACGACGCTACAATATTCTTGCGGAACGCGTTCCGTAAGCTCTTCCCAGCCTTCCACCGTGAGAACCGCGTTGCCATCGCCCGAAGTCGCCACAATATCCGACAAATGCGAGCGCGGCGTTACGCCTGAGAGACGCAAGTAGCAATTGAGAATTGCCCCTTCGCTGGGGAGGCGGCCGTGTAAACTCAGGCGGCGGATGCGGAACGGAAACGAAAATGCGCCCGTGAACTTCTCGTGGCTGCGCCAAAGCTTAAAGCCGCTCGCGATAATCTCCAGAAGTAGCGGATTCACCGCCCAGACAGGAAGGCGCGTAAAGGTCACGCATCCAGCGGGCGACGGAACTTCCACGCGATAGTTAATGCCATCCTCGCCCCACTCATCCGCGAACACAATGCCGCGCAGGCGGCGGCCGAACCCAAGTTTCGAGGGGTAAATATCGCGGCTTGACCAGTGGACGGAGCGCGGCCGCACGAGTTCCTTCGTGTGCGCCGTA
This sequence comes from Lachnospira hominis (ex Liu et al. 2021), assembly GCA_963602475.1. Classification (GTDB taxonomy): domain Bacteria; phylum Verrucomicrobiota; class Kiritimatiellia; order RFP12; family UBA1067; genus UBA1067. Next base: position 7,073 of record CAVCJC010000066.1, on the reverse strand, counting down.
GAAAGTGGCGGAGGCTCCTTCGAGAGCATTAATGTCGCTTCCATCGCCGAACGGGTAAATGCCGCGTCGGGTTCGCCACTACGAATCTGCACATGAATTGCCGCGAGTGTCGGGTCCTCGGTGCTCACACGCTCCGCCCTAACGACGATATGCAACTCACCATCCTTAAACGGAAGCCTCTTCGCGCAGGTGAAGTCGACGACGGACGACAAATGCCGATTGGGCATAACCCGCAAGGCGGTTTCCGCCATAATCTCAATGGCGACGACAATCGGCAGATGGACGAGCCCGTGCAAGTTCGGGTTCGAATACGAGAGTTGGCTCGCGCCATAGGCGAAGTCGCCAATAAAGGGCGTATCTTGCAGGCGATAAGTCTTCTCGAAGGCATACGAAAGGCCAGGCGTAAACTCAGTCGGGGGCGCATCCGAAATCAAGGGGTCCGTCGCGCCCGAGAGGAACTGGAGTTGCAGCCCTTCACGAGCCGCCCGCGCCGCCGCGCGTGCCGCCGCCTTGGCGCCGCGTCCCTTGGGTTCCGCCATAAACGACGCGAGTGTCGGGGCGGTCGCCCCGAGCATAAGACGCGGGAAGGCACGCGAGAGTTGCATTTCGGTCTCGCGGCGCACTTCGAGCGAAAGCGCGGCATCAAAGTCGAGGGTGCGTCCGCCGCGCGCGGCAAGTATCTTCGAAAGATCGACCTTCGCACCAAGTGCCGCGAGATAGCCGAGCGCGTGATTGAATTGCTGGATGCCCGTGCGATGAATCGAATTGAGCGGAATCGCCGCGAAGGCTTCCTTCTCTAAAGTACTTGCGATGCCCGTCGTGAGAAGTCCGCGTGGTCCCACCTCCAAAAAGACGCGGTAGCCTTGGTTGTACATATGGCGGACCGTTTCGGCAAGCAAAATTGGCTTTGACCAGCGCTCCGCCGCCTCCTGCCGAATCACTTTGAGGTTATTCGGGAGCTTCTCCGCCGTGGCGCACGAATAAATCTCGCGCTTCTGCTCGCGCTTAATGAGCGGCTCGGTAAAGTTCTTGACGGACGCCGCGAGGCTCGCGCAAGCGGGGGTATTAAAGGGTCTATCGAGTTCGAGTTTGAGCACCCTCGCGCCGGTCGCCGTGAATAGTGCCGTCGCCGACTCCGCATACTCGGGGCGAACCGCAAAAATCTTCATACGCGGCGAAAAGTCGATGGCGAGCGTGACATCCGACGGCGAAAAGCGCGCCAAAATAGCGTCCGCATCTCCCGCGTGACGCAAAATCACCATCTGCATAACCGACTTGGGCAAGCCGCCGTGGTCAACCGCCTTGCTGACGAGGCGATAAATCTCCTTAAGAGCCTTAATGCGGGCGGGGCGATTCTCATCGAGTAGCGTCACCCCCGCCTTCATCAGCGCGGCAAAGTCTCCGCCCCCGACCCCAACGACACCGTCGGGCTCAACCCCGACTTCCGTCAAAAGCCGCGTAAGTGCCGCGCACGCGGCGTGAGTGGCGACAAACGCCTGAGAGTAGGCTCCCGAGCTGAAGATATCCGCATCATGGCGATAATACGGCGCGGGTGGAAAGATGAAGTTCGCGGGCGAGAAGTCTTCCTCTCCCGCGAGGGCTTCCTCTAGTTCATCAAAGGCTGAGCGGCACACCCAATGGCGAATCGCCAAATCGCGCATCATATCGGGATAGAACGAAATGGCGCCCGGATACACAAAGGCGAGCTTGCCTTTGCCCTCACCGAGGAGATGCTCTCTAAAATAGTAAGTTCCGCTCTTATCACGAATGCGGACGGTATTGGACGCAATGCGCGTCTTAGCCGTCGCGAGGCGTGCGCGCAATTCAGCGACGGACCCCGCCACAATCGCGAGGACACTCTCGCCTTTCATAAGCGAACAGGTATAGGCAATATCCACGAGCCGCGCATCGGGAATACGGTTCACAAAAGACGCGAGACGGTCAATTTCCGCACAAAGTGCCGCGTCATCCGCCGCCGAAAGGAGGATGAGCTCGTCATTGCCTTCATTAAACGCGTCACTTGTCATGCACGATCCTCCGGTTCTTCTTCGAGCACAATTGCCGCGCTACGTCCGCCCTTGCCCGCCGCGTGCATTCCCTCGGGGTCACACGAATCGAAGTTGGACCCAATCACTACCGCACGGCGCGGACTCGAGCTGTCGCCTGTAATCCACGGACGCGCCTCCGTCAAGAGATAGGCACTTGAAGTGAGGGTAGAAAGCGACTCGAGCGGATGCTCAGGGACGAGTTGGGGTGGGAGCGTGCGGTGATGAAGCGCGAGTGCCGCCTTCACAAGCCCTGCCCCCATCGAGACACGCAAGGTATTGCCAATATTGCCTTTCACGGAACCAATACCGACGAGTGCCCCGCCGGGCTTATGCTCGCCCCAAAGCCGTTGCACCCCTTCTATCTCACGCGCTTCCATCTCGGCAATGCCCGAGCCGTCCGCCTCGATGAGTCCAATCGAATGAACAGGCACCTCGGCGCGGCTTATCGCGTCCGAGAGAATCGCCGACGGGTCATCCGCTGGATTGTGCCCGATAGCGACGGATCTAATGAGCGCATAAATGCGGTCGTGGTCGCGCAGGGCATCCTCGCGGCGCTTTAGGACGAGGAAGACCCCGCCCTCGCCGGGGATTGTTCCTTGCGGCTCATTAGAAAATGGCTGAAGTTCGCTCTGAGTCGAAAATTGCACTTCGCCCGAGAGCCCTTCCAAATAGGCACGCGAAAGGGGCGGCTCCTGCACGCCCGCGAGGACGACATCGGCAATGCCCGTGCGCAAGTCAGCGAGGGCGTCCATTACTGTCGCCGCGCCAGTGATGAGGCCCGCGTCCATAATCGTGGCCGCGCCGGTAAAAGAACATTCACGCGCAATCCACGAGACAAAGCGATAGCCCGCGCCCATCAAAAACGCGGCGGCATTCGGTTCTGGAAGTGACTCCAGTAACTTCGCCCGCGTCTCATCGAGTGCCTCCTGGGGGGCGTGGGGCAAGAAGCGACGGAGAATTTCCATCGTCTGGTCAAGAAAGGCGGTATGTTGCAACCAGTTGACCGTGGACGCATTAAACGGCGGCGCATACCCGAGGCGCACGGTGCCCCGAACCGCCCCCGCGCTACGCGGTCGTATCGCGGCATCCGCGAGAGCGTCCATCGCGAGTTGGGTCGCGAAATACAAGTCTTGGTTTTCACCCGCATTCAATTGCCGCGGAAAGTTCTGCATGGCGGGGACGCAGGCATAGAGGTCGCCGAGCTGTCCGATGCGGGTGGGGTAGGCGCGGGAAAAGACATTGCGCTGTCCAAAGGGGACTTCCGTATCTGGCCCGAGTTCCGTCAGCAAAGACCGCCGCGCCATAATCGCCCGCCACAATGCCGCTGGGGCATTGCAACCCGCGAAACGGCAACTCATACCAACTATGGCTATCGCGCTATCCATTGAATCACAACTATCTCTCTCAAAGTGGTGCCAGAAGCGGGACTCGAACCCGCACGTCAAATACTTGACAAGGGATTTTAAGTCCCTGGTGTCTGCCATTCCACCATTCTGGCGTTTGAACTATGAGTATTTTACCATTTTTGAGCGAAATAAGCAATTAGAATATCAACTTTCGGCAAATTTCTTCTGCAAAGCCTTAATCGCGGCAGAGGGGTCATCTGCCCCACAAACTGGGCGTACCACCGCAAAATTACGCGCTCCAGCCGCTTTTATGCTACTTATCGTCTCTAAGTTGATGCCGCCAATGGCGACGGCAGGGAATGGGGCAACCGCAATCATCTCGCCCGCCTTCTCAGGTCCGAGCGTCGGGTCGGGAATCTTCTTCGTCGGTGTCGCGTAGACGGGACCGACCCCAATGTAATCGGGACGCGCCAAACCTTGCGCGGACGCGGCACTTTGCGCCTGCGCGAGATTGTGGGTCGAGAGTCCCACAATTTTAAGGGCTGGATACTGCCGCCGCACTTCTTCGACGGGCCTATCGTCTTGCCCGACATGCACACCATCCGCCCCGACTTCTGCCGCGATCGCGGGGTCATCATTGACGATGAAGAGGGTCTCTGTCCCCCGCGTCACTTCACGAATCTGCCGCGCGAGAGATAGTGTCTCTTCACGCGTACGGAAATCCTTCGCACGCAATTGGAGGACGCGCACCCCCGCCCGAACAGCCGCCTCGGCGCACGCCACATACCCGACCTTCGGTTCGGTCATCACAAGATAAAAGCCAAAGTCTTCCATAGTGTTAAATCCGATTATCCCAGTTCTTGAAGACGACCTCTTGTCCGTTCTTCTTAATTGCCGCGTAAACTTCGGCGGCGGGACGCTGGTCCGTGAGCGTAAACTGCGCAACATCCGCCTGCCGCTCTTTTTCAAGTACGGCGTACCCGCCTGGCGTGACGCGACTACCCGCGCTCATATTATCCGCAGCCACTTGCACGATGTAGTCACGGAACGCAGGTGCTTCGCGCGTCGAGACGGTCATACAGCATTGCGGGAAGACAATCCTAAAGGCGAGCATCATCAAATCGACATCGCGCTCTTCAATCGGCGCGGGCGGCACAAAGCCCCCTTCCACTGGACAGAACCGTGGGAACGCGAACTGCACCTTCGCCTCATAGCATTCGCGCATCAGGTAAAAGGCGTGCGCCCCCAGCGACGCCGCCTCGGGTCGCCACGGACCAAGCCCTCCCAAGAAGGCGCACCCAAGCGTACGGAACCCTGCCTTGCCGGCACGCAATTGCGTCCACAAACGGAACTCATAGTTGCTCTTAGGGCCCGCCGGATGCATCTCTTTATAAAGGATGGGGTCATAAGTCTCCTGAAAGCAGGTGAGCCCCTCATAGCCCGCCTGAAAGAGTTCGCGATAGCCTTCCTCAGTCTGTGGGGCGACTTCCAAAGAAAGATTCGAAAACATCTTCTTCAGCATCCGCCCAACTTCCGCGAGATGGGCGACCGTATTGACGCGCGGATCTTCCCCTGCCACAATGAGCAGCGAGTCGATGCCCGTTCGACGGATTGCTTCCGCCTCCTCGCGAATCTCATCAAGGGACAAATTGCGGCGCACCGTCCCTTTGTGCTGAATGCGAAAGTCACAATAACGGCACGAGTTTATGCATGTATTGCCAATATAAAGCGGAGCATAGACGCTCACCGTCTTGCCATAGTAACTCTGCCGCGCTTGGCGGGCTTTGACGCGCATTTCTTTCCTAAACGGATACGCCGCGGGCGAGAGCAAATTGAGGAGGTCGAACCAATCGTGCCGCGAGGTCTTCGCGAGTGTGGCGGCGACCATCTCGGGCGTTACCTTGCTGTAGTAGTCGGCGACTTCTTGTTCCGTATACTTTAAAAGTGGAAACATTCTTAAAGTTCCTTACTTGAAGATGTCGAATGTGTGTTGCGGGGATGTCGCTTGCGCGAGGCGTCCCGCCGCTGGGGGCTCGGCTTCGCATGCGAGTTCCGCCGCCCGCACGGCGAGCCGAAACGCTTCCGCCATTTTGACGGGGTCACCCGCCGCCGCGACTGCCGTGTTGGCAAGGACGGCATCCGCGCCCATTTCAATCGCTTCTGCCGCGTGGGAGGGGAGTCCAATGCCCGCGTCCACCACGACGGGCACATGGCTCTGCTCAATGATAATCTCAATCATGTCGCGCGTACGGATGCCCCGATTCGACCCGATGGGCGCCCCAAGTGGCATAACCGCCGCCGCGCCCGCTTCTTCGCAGTGCCGCGCCAAGACAGGGTCGGCGTTGATGTAAGGGAGGACGACCATACCCATTTTCACGCACTCTTTTACCGCCTCCAATGTCTCCACAGGGTCGGGCAAAAGATAGCGCGCGTCGGGATGAATCTCAAGCTTAATCCAATTGAAGCCCGCCGCCTTGGCGAGTTTCGCGATACGGACCGCTTCCGCCGCGTTGCGAGCACCCGATGTATTGAGCATAACTTCGACTTTCGAGCGGTCAATGACTTTCAAAATATCATCATGTGCCGCGTCCCCCTCGTGAACACGCGTCAAAGCCGTGGTCACAAGTTCCGTGCCACTCGCCGCAATTGCCGCGCGCGTCAGTTCCGAGTCCGCGAACTTGCCCGTACCCAAGAAAAAGCGGTTCGTGAAAGTGCGTCCGCCAATAACTAGTTTCTTCATATTTTAGAGTTCCTTTCCTAAAAGCCAAGCAATCGCCGTATTCGCCTGCAAAGCGGCGGCAATGCCCACACGTGGGGAAGCGGGGGCGCAGTCTTCACTCACGCCCGTCTCGCCATCCCCGACCAAAATGAGGTTCGTCCCAAGCCGCCGCACCTTGAGCGCGGCACTTCGTCCCCACCCCGCGAGCCCACTCGCCGCAATGAGACGCTTGCCGAGCGGCAAAAGTGCCGCGAGAAGCATCGCCTTCGCGTCCGCATTGTCAAAAGCCTCAATGACCATATCGCAATCCGCGAAAATGGACGCAGCATTTTCCGCCGTGATCCGCTGGTCGAGAAGCGTCAAATCAAGTCCCTCTTCAATGCGCCGCAAGTTTCCCCCGAGTGCCGCGACTTTCTTCTCGCCTATTTGATCCCGAAAGAAGAATTGCCGATTCAAGTTGGAGGCATTCACTTCGTCAAAGTCGCAGATAACAAGCTTGCGCACCCCCGCCCGCACCAAATGTGCCGCGACATTCGAGCCGAGTCCGCCCGCTCCCGCAATGCCAATGCGCACGCCCTCGAGAATCTGTTTCTCAACGGATGTTAAATAAAGATTCGCGCTCACGCCTCAGCCTCCTGCGACAATATGGAAGACATTCAGCTCAGCACCCTCTTCGAGCCTAAGAGCGTCGAGTCCCTTGCCAAGCGCGTAAACTTCGCCCTTGTATTCCACAAGGGCTTTCGCCGTATCAACGCCGCGCCCTTCTAGAAAGGCTTGCACCGTGGGAGAGTTCGTTTCAACGCACTCTCCCTGATATTTTATCGTCATATTCAATTCCCTCCGCCAGCATGACCTGGTTCAGGTTCAACGGGTATAATCTCAGCCAGAACCGCCTGGCACCCCGAAACACCCCTCTATTATACCATATTTCCCGCCCTGTTGGTAGTGTCCGCAGCCCCT
>CAVCJC010000065.1:0-11934 GCA_963602475.1 Lachnospira hominis (ex Liu et al. 2021) | reverse complement strand
GGTAGGGGGCGGAGTCCCTTCCGCCCCGTTTATTGGGCGCGAATGCGCCCCTCCACTCTTCAACTTCAACTTCATCTTCAACTCTCCTCTTTCTACAATTCTACATCTCTACACGGCAATTCAGACGGATCAGATAAGACTTCGCCCTATATGAGCAACCTTATTCAATTGACCCTGGCAATGAAAGATATTCATCGAATGTCTTTTGTAGAACTTCCTTCGGAATGAGCATCCTTTTATACTCTGCAACCATTGCAGGGCTCATTGTCCGCGAAAGTGCATATTCAACAACGCTTTTATTTGCATTTTTGCAAAGCAATATTCCTATAGATGGGTTTTCATTCGGACGCTTGACATCACGGTCTAATGCTTCCAAATAGAACTCCAGCTGTCCCATATCTGCTGGCTTGAATTCACGAGCCTTAAGTTCAATAGCAACCAAACATTGCAAACCGCGATGAAAGAACAATAAATCCGAGCGGAACGCCTTGCCCCCAACTTGAAGCACATATTCCTCGTCAACAAACAAGAATTCCCTGCCAAGTTCCAAAATAAACTGCTTGATATGTCCGATAATGCCCTTGCGCAAGTCTTTCTCACGATGACGCTCGGGCAAATTTAGGAAATCAACTAGTGCCGTATCTTTAAACAAGACGGGGGACTTTGGATAAAGTCGTTTTAATGGTTTAGAGAAGTTCTTCTTGTCTCCGCCTAATAAAGCAGAATAGGTATCGTTAACTAGACATCGCCTTAATTCTAGCTTGCTAAGATTCTCGCGATGTGCATAAATAATATAAAACAGGCGTTCTTGCACGGTATGCGCACGATTAACAATCTCTACGAGATTGCTAAAAGTTGTTAAACACAAAACAGAAGGGAATGTACAATTAGATAAAAGTTGGGAATCTGCACCCTCGGGTAATTGCGCAACCAGTGGCTGAACTATCTTCTCAGCCTCTATTTGTGCAGCCCGTGGCTGCACAATCTTTCCACTTTTAGCGAGCAGTTCCTGAAATTGGCTTGAAGAGAAAGCCTCATACACAGCCACCATATTATACAAGTTACGCCTTCCGTAGCCTCGTGCCTTTGGATCATGACAGTGAATATAGTCCACAAGTTCATCAACCGTTGCGCTTCCCCACGCCGATGTTTGCAAGCGTTGTGAGATAAATGCACCAATTTCCCAATTCGCTAACAAGCTTTGTATATTGACATCTAATAGAGCACGTGCACGATGACGGACAATAATATCAAACACGGCGGCAAATTCACCGTCCGTTTCATCTTTACTGACCGCACGCACATGTTGTGCTTTCTTTTGAAGTTTCATCAACCTATCCCTTATGAATCAATCCGAGCACATTGCACAATTCACGCTCGAACACCTAAGATTATACCATTTTTCGCTCCGCATTGGTAGGGGGCGCAGTCCCTTGCGCCCCGTTAGTCGAAGTCGAGAGTCGAAGTCGAACAGTGGTAGGGGGCGCAGTCCCTTGCGCCCCGTTAGTCGAAGTCGAGAGTCGAAGTCGAACAGTGGTAGGGGGCGCAGTCCCTTGCGCCCCGTTAGTCGAAGTCGAGAGTCGAAGTCGAACAGTGGTAGGGGGCGCAGTCCCTTGCGCCCCGTTAGTCGAAGTCGAGAGTCGAAGTCGAACAGTGGTAGGGGGCGCAGTCCCTTGCGCCCCGTTAGTCGAAGTCGAGAGTCGAAGTCGAACAGTGGTAGGGGGCGCAGTCCCTTGCGCCCCGTTAGTCGAAGTCGAGAGTCGAAGTCGAACAGTGGTAGGGGGCGCAGTCCCTTGCGCCCCGTTAGTCGAAGTCGAGAGTCGAAGTCGAACAGTGGTAGGGGGCGCAGTCCCTTGCGCCCCGTTAGTCGAAGTCGAGAGTCGAAGTCGAACAGTGGTAGGGGGCGCAGTCCCTTGCGCCCCGTTAGTCGAAGTCGAGAGTCGAAGTCGAACAGTGGTGTGTTAAATATCTTCATTTGATAGAGCCGTATTTCTTGAGCATGCTGCCGAGCATACGGACTATTTCAGCAGACAAATCAATTATCTCATCAGAGACTGTTATGTATCCCAACATCTCTGCTGCCTGTAGTTGCGTCATAGTCTCATAAAGGCTACCCCTTGCAATGGACAAAAAGTGCGAATAGTCTTTGTTTGACGACCTCCCCGCTCCCTCAGCTATATTGCTCGGAATCGAAAGCACCGCGCGGCGCAACTGGTCGCCTAATGCAAATCGCTCTTCTGCTGGAAGCTTTTCGATTTTCGCATATACAAGCATCATTAATTGCATAGCCTTCTGCCATACAATTAACTTCTCATATCTAAACCCTCTTTCTTTCATTTAACAACCTTTCTATTCAGACAAAAACCATACCAGCAATTACGGGCGGCTTGCCGCCCTCCACTGTTCGACTTCGACTTGGGACTTCGACTCTCTCGTCCCGAAGGGACTCCACTGTTCGACTTCGACTCTCGACTTCGACTTCTCATCCATTGTTCGACTTCGACTCTCGACTTCGACTTCTCATCCATTGTTCGACTTCGACTCTCGACTTCGACTTCTCATCCATTGTTCGACTTCGACTCTCGACTTCGACTTCTCCATAATTCTTAATTCTCAATTCTTAACTACTCTCTCATACTCTCTTACCATCTGCCGACCAATCGCGGGCCATTGGTACTTTTCTTCGACGAGCTTGCGACCGCGCGCACCCATGGCGCGACGCTCTTCATCACTCAAAGCCATCATCGCCTGAATGGTGCGTGCGAGCGTCTCAGGATCATTCTCCACCCACCAACCACACTTACGCTCCTCAAGCTCCGCCCACGGCGTCCCCTTTGTCGTAATCACAGGAAGCCCCGCCGCCATTGCTTCCACAACCACACTTCCAAAGTTCTCTGAGAAACTTGGCAAAATGAAGCAATCGGCATCCAAATATTCCTTCTCTAATTCCTCACCATATTTAGGTCCAGCAAAGTCAATTCGGTCGGCGACCCCCTCTTTGTCGGCAAGCGCCTTTAATTCGGCTTCATAACCTTTTGCGTCCGTCCCAACAATGCGCAAACGCCATCCGTCCGAAATTGTAGCCGCCTCGACAAGATTAGGCAAAGCCTTAATCGGCGCGACACGCCCTATGAAGAGTAGCTTAGTCACGAGCAACCTCCACGCCTTGATGAGGTTCTCGAGTCCCTTCTTGGGATGGATGCGACTCACGAACAGCATCGTATACCCCCCCCCCCCAGAGGCACGGACTCTCAAATCAGGCAGCCTCACACCCAAGGGTGCTACAATGACCTTGTTCTTCAATCCCACACGACGGACATCCCGCTCTTCGTCCGCCACTGTCACATGAATAGCGTCCGCCAATTGCAAATCTCGTTTCTGATAGAGATGCCAAACTATCCATTTCTTGAGCCATTTGTAATGCATCGCCCAGGGGGTCAACATACCATGCGGACTCCACACCACTTTCACGCCCGCCTTCCGTGCCGCCCGTGCCCAACAGTGCAACCAAGGCACCCACAGCCCGTGAATATGAACAAGGTCATAGGAATGAAGAGAAAGTCGAAGTCGAGAGTCGAAGTCGAACAGTGGATTTTTATCATCTTTATTCTTTACCTTTGTTCGACTTGTGACTTCGACTAACCCCTCTTTTGTTATCACATCCACCTCATTACCGAGTGCACGCAATTCGGCTACGATGTTCTCCACGAATGTCGTCACGCCACTCGCCTTTTGAAGTCCTTCAACTATATGCAAAATCTTCATTGTTCTTTCTCTTTCTCTTTCATCCGTTGTTCCACTCGGAACTCTAGACTTGTTACATTCCGCAACTCAACCCCATTATTATACCATATTTTGCCCTCTAGAGGGGAAAATTAGTCGAAGTCGAGAGTCGAAGTCGAACAGTGGTGCCGCTTCGCGGCAATTTAGGTCAAGGTTCAAGGTCAAGGTCAACAGTGGAGTTAGTCGAAGTCGAGAGTCGAAGTCGAACAGTGGAGTTGTTAAACTTCTTGATGAGTTTTACCACGGATTTACACGGATTGGCACGGATTGGTAGGGGGCGGAGTCCCTTCCGCCCCGTTTATTGGGCGCGAATGCGCCCTACCATATCTTCCGTGTAGCCGCGAAGCGGCTTTCCGTGTGTTCCGTGGTTAAAACCGCCGCGCCCCCTCAGCCCCGAAGGGGTTTTCTAAAAATCTCTCTGCGCCCTCTGCGCCTCTGCGTGAGATAATCTCATCTTCTACACCGAAAGGCGGCAAGAGACCGCGCAGCGACGGGTCGGGCAAGCCCCCGCCCAAACCGCCCACCTAGAATCTCCCGATTCTCCCGATCTCCACGGCTAAAATCCGTGATATCCGTGCAAATACGTGGTTAAAAAACATCCCACATCCGTGGAAATCCGTGATGAGAACCGTCCAGAAGATTAACACTCCTCATTTTGCATTAACCAAAATCTCTGCGATGCGCTCGGCGGTGTGGCCATCCCAAAGTTCAGGACGGGAAGCCTGCCGCGCGGCATCAATCTCGCGGCGATAGGCGGCACGAATCTTCTCAACTGCATTGCCCACAAGAATGGAAGCTCCGCCATTTTCCATAAGCGTGACGGGGCGCTCCGTGTTCCAGCGCATCGTGAGGCACGGAGTCCCTAAAACGCAGCACTCCTCCTGAAGACCACCAGAGTCCGTCAAAAAGAGCCGCGCCCCCATATTGAGCCGCAACATCGCGTGATACCCAAGCGGATTCACGAGAATCATATTTGGATTTGCAAGAACTTCCGCCCAAAGACCAAATTGCTCGAGCATCTTGCGGGTGCGCGGATGAATCGCCCAGACAATCGGATGCTCCGCGCTCACCTCGTCCAAGAAGAACCGCACGGCAGGCACAAGCGTATCCTTCTGGTCAACATTACTCGGACGGTGCATCGTGACGGCAACATAGGAATTATCTTCCAATTTAGGAACATCACACTCCGAGTCAATCAAGTTCTCACGGATAATCTCATTTAAGTCCAGCGCCGCCGCCTTGCCGCGTTCGCGTTCCAAGGTGTCTATCATAATATTGCCGACAAACTTAATCTTATCATCGCTTGCGCCTTCCGCCTTAAGATTCTCATTGCTCAAACGGTCGGGCGTAAAGAGCAAGTCGCTCAGACGATCCGTCACGAGGCGATTTATCTCCTCTGGCATATCCATATCGCGGCTGCGAAGTCCTGCCTCCACATGCGCACACTTAACATGCTGCTTCTTCGCACAAATCGAGCACGCAATCGTCGCGTTCACATCGCCGAGCACAACCACCCAATCAGGCTTTTCCGCGTCAATCACCTTCTCAAAAGCCATCATCGTCTTGCCGACTTGCTCCGCATGCGTACCCGAGCCAATGCCGAGATTAATGTCTGGATTTGGGATATCGAGTTCTTTGAAGAACTGCTCGCTCATACGGACATCATAATGTTGCCCCGTATGGACAAGAATATGTTGCACCTGCGGATACGCCTTAAGCGCACGGCAAAGAGGCGCAACCTTCATAAAGTTCGGTCTTGCACCAACAACAGAGACAATCTTCATCTTGTGATTCCTTTCAAAATCTCTAAATACGCGGCGGCTTGTGCATCGCGATTATAAATCTTAGCGATATTCTCATAGGCATTATCGGCCAATTGCTGACAAAGCTTAGGGTCCGCCACGAGTTTTTCCACGCATTCCACGAGGGAGTCCGCGTCATCAGGCTTCATATCCACACCCGCGCACGCCTCCATCACAAGCTTCTTAGCGAAGCCATCTACGCCCATAATAATCGGCTTGCGACATCCCGCACTCTCAAAAATCTTACTTGGCATAACGGTCGTGAAGAGTTCACTCCCCTTTAGATGCACCAAACTTGCGTCACTTGAGCAAATCCAAGAAGGAATATCCTTCTTTGCTTGCCTACCCGTAAAGACGACATTCTTAAATCCGCGCCGCGTAGCTTCACTTTCAAGCCGCGCACGCTCCGCCCCATCGCCCACAATCACGAAAGCGACCGCACGCCCCTGCGGCTTCGCGGCGAGCTTCTCCGCCGCGTCAAGGACGACATCGAGTCCGCACGCCATACCGACCGTGCCAATATAACTGACAACGAACTTACCTTCCAAGCCCCACGCCTTTAAAAGCGCGGCATTTTTGGGCTGCGGGGAGTAAACGGCAAGGTCCGTTCCGTTCATAACAATATCCATCTTATCTTTGGGCACACCCTTCTCGGCGAGCCGCTCAAAATAGCCCTCGCCCACCGTAACAAGACGGTCACACGAACGATACATCGCGCGCTCAATCCGTTCTAGTGCCCAATAAGCCACCTTCGGGATCTTCGCCCCGACAGCCCCCATCGACTCAGGCCAAATATCGCGAATCTCCGTAATGAGCGGAACGCGCCGTAACCGCTTATACCAAACGCCCGCGTAGCCACAGAAGATTTGCGGACTCGTCGCGATAACGACATCCGCCTTCGGCAACTGGAGCGCGACTTTTAAGGCTTGGAAAAAATAAGAAACGAAGTTCAGCATGCGGCGCACCGCCCCCTTATTCGCGGCAAGATAAACCTTCACGCGCTCGACTTTCACGCCGTTTATTACCTCACTTACGCGCTTATTTGCGTAGCCCTCATAGACAATGCCGCTCGGCACATTCGGCGGACACGTAATCACTGTCACATCATGCCCCGCCTTTACCCAGCGTTCACACAACGCACTCACTCGCGTCGCGGGGGCATTGCCCTCGGGGGTGTAATAATGACTAAAGAATAGTATTCTCATTAACTTATTCTCCTAATCGTGTATTCAAAGTTGCCGCCCTCAAATGACCCCGCCACACAGCGGCCCTTCGCCAACTTGCCAAATTGGACGGCATATTCGAAGTCTTCTTCTGTACGGCAACCTCCCTCCGCAAGACCTCCACCCAGCGCAAGCCCACTTTCCGCAAAGGCATCCGTCAGATGAACACGCGTCACACACTTGCCCTTGCCCGATACCCTTTCAGTAACGGAAAGTCCCTCGGGAGAAAGTCGAAACTCGCGTCCGACAAGGAATCCATAGCCATTATGCGCGGCAAAAACGCGCGTCGGCGCGACCTCCCGCGTCACAATCCGTGCTCGCGAACCGACGCGGTGCGACGACCAAACCTCGCTCGAGTTGCGTCCATCTATCTCGACCACATTATGCGCCGCCGTACTACGCTCAAATGCCCGTCGAGTCCCACGATATTCGCTCGTGCCAGTATCCGTGACGATCTTTCGCCCCTTGTAGTAAAGTTCATAGGTCAGCGTATCGGCGTGGGAATGTCCAGGCTGACAATCAGGGCCAATCGGCGCGGCATCGACGAACAGCACAAAGTCTCCCGCCGTCAGCCGCGCATAGCCCGTCTCGGGGAAGTCAACGAAAGGTGCTGCGTCGGCGACTTCGATCCCGAGCGTCCACGCCCGTTCGCGCAAAGCGTCCGTCGACTTCGCAATGCCCTCTGCCGCGTCATTAAAGAGTACAATCTTGCCATCGGGTCCCGTCATATTCACAAGATAACGGAACATTCGTTGGGCTATTGACTTCAAATCTGCCGCGTCCGAACCACAGAAATGGAGAATATCCAATATGTCTTCGAGGATAATCGCGTGATACATCACGCTCCGCTCATAGTGTCCGCCATCGGGAAGCACTTGCTTCGCAAGTTCTTTTTTGTAGAGCCGCAACCAGTGCAGAGTGAGATTTTTTATCCACGGATTTTCACGGATTTTCACGGATTTTTTGGCAGGGGGCGGAGTCCCTTCCGCCCCGTTTAAGAGATAATTATTTCCTATGACGAGTGCCTTTAAATCTGCGAGCAGGTGATTCGCGAGCAAATGCCATTCAAGATGGTGCGAAAGCCACTTTACATGTACCGCGATCGAGGCAATCATATGCGGTGTCGGCTCATTCTTCTCAAGCCACTTCACCCAATTGACGATTCGAAGACTCGTCGGATACGGATCCCATCCTGGCACACTGCCGCGCGGATTTTCCGCAATCCACTGTTCGATGAGGTCTTGGGGCGAGCGGAAATTAGCCGAGGAGAGGAGTTTGGGCGCAGAGAGATAGTCAAAGTAATGCAAGTTGTAGCGCCAGAGCATATCGAGCGCAGGATCGTTCCATCCCTTCGGTCTCGCCGTCAAATTAAGGAAAGTGAAGGCGGGCAGATTGCCTTGCACCGCCTTCGCGGCACAACGCGCCTCAATTTTCCGCTGGACGCGGCGCCAGACTTGAAACCAAATCTGACAGAAGGTCAAATAGCGAACCGTCCGATAGAGCCGCCCAATATTCACACGCGCTCACTCCCTCCGCTTTTCACCGCCCTCAAAATGGCGAATGTCGTCCGCGTCACATTCTCAATTTCGGCGAACGGGATCGGCATCTCCGCGCCCGCCTTGACGGCGGCAACGGTCGCGGCGAGTTCCTCCGCAAAGCCCTTCTGTTGGCGTCCCTTGAGTTTGCGCTTGCCCAACTTGCCTGTGCAAATAGTCGAGCAGAAGTTGTCCATTACCGCCGTCGAGCCTTCGCCGTGAATCTCACAACGCTCTTTCGGAAGCGAAGTGTCGCCCAATGCCACATACTCGAGCGTGCCGACACTGCCATCCGCGAACTGAAGATTGACGCTAATCGAGTCCTCAGGGGTTTCGGCGGAACTATCCGTACGGATACAAAACGCCTGAACTCGCTCAACGGACGCCCCACAGACGAAGGACAGGAAGTCAATGAAGTGACAGCCCTCGCCCACCATGCGTCCACCGCCAATGGCAGGGTCTTGAATCCAGATATCTTTCGGGATTACCCCCGCATTGACGCGATAGTGCATCACGAGTGGCTGGGTGCGCCGCGCAAAATAGTCCTTTAAAAGTGCCGCGTGCGGACTAAACCGACGATTGAAGCCAATCATAATCTTGTTGGAGCGCGGGATTTCATCCAATTGCGCCTCATTAATGCAGAGAGGCTTTTCGGAGAAGACATACTTGCCCGCCGCGACTGCGGACGCAATTTGTGCCGCGTGCAAGTCGTGCCGCGTTGTCACCATCACAAGATTAGTCTCGGAATCTTTCAGAACTTCCGCTGCATCCGTCGCCGCGAAAGCGAAGCCCTCCTTGCGCCCCGTCTCGCCGCAACTCATACCGCTCGCCGTGCAAACGCCGCGCAAACACGCGCCCTCCGTTTTCTTCAGCGTCGGAAGCAAGACGGACTTCGCAAAATTTCCACATCCAAGAAAGCTCACGCCAACTGTTTCGGCAGGTGTAGAAGCCGACTTCGTCTCAAAATCGACCCTCCGCTTCGGGAGATTTTTGGTAGGGGGCGGAGCCTCTTCCACCCCGCAATAATTAAGCACAATCCCAAGGGACGGCTCCTTACGAATCCCCAACAAAATCTGATACGCCTCAAGCGCGTCATCGAACGCAAAGCGGTGCGTAACGAGCTTAGACGGCGTGACCTTGCCTTCCGCGACAAGTTGCAGAAACGCCGCCATATTGCGCTGTTCCGTCCAGCGCACATAGCCAAACGGATAATCCACGCCTTGCTCTTCATAGACGGGGTCATAGCGTCCAGGTCCATAAGAGCAACTCAGACGGAAGTCGACCTCCTTCTTGTAGTAAGCATCGCGCGGCAGATTCATTCCCACGAGACCCGTCGCGACTACGCGTCCCTTCTTGCGGCAAATCTCCCCAGCCACCGTCACAGGCTCATCCGAGTGCGTCGCCGCCGTGATAAGGACCGCATCGACTCCGTATCCAGCGGAAAATGCGAGCGCCTCGCCCGCGAGATTATCACTCACCGCCCGATCACAGCCAAGCTCTTCGGCAAGGCGACACCGCGCCGTATTCGGATCAAAGCCAATGACACGGCAGCCGCTCGCCTTCAACATCTGAACGGCGAGGAGTCCCATAAGCCCCAAGCCAATGACGGCGACGGACTCCCCGAGGTTGATTTCGCACTGACGGACGCCCTGGAGCGCAATTGAACCCACCGTCGCACAGGAGGCATCTTCGAAACTAACCCCGTCAGGAATCTTCACGATTAAATTGCGCGGCACATAGCCATATTCGGCGTGATTGGCGAAACCCGCGCCGCCGCACGCCACACGGTCGCCGACGGCGAGTCCGCCGCAGTTGCGTCCCGCTTCAACAACGATACCCGCACTGGAATAGCCGAGCGGAATAGGTTGGTCTAGTTTCGCCTGAACTTTCTCCAAAGTCGCGAAAACACCCTCGGTCTTCATCTTGCGCAAAACCTTCTTCACTTGGTCGGGCATCTGCAGAGCCTTGCCAACAAGGTTCTTCTTAGCAAATGTGGCGAGCATACGCTCCGTCCCTGCGCTCACAAAGCTCGCTACCGTCTTCACGACAGCACCATTCGCCTGACACAAGGGAGCCGGCACCTCGGCGAGCCACATCTCCCCCGTCTTGAATGACTGCAATATCTGTTTCATATCTTTTTCTCCTTACTTAGATTGTTTAGCCTTACCTTCTTCACAATACTGTACAAGCATCAGCAATTTGCCGCGCGTGCTTCGTACGAACTCCGAATCGTCTTTTACACTGTGACATTCGACCACGAATCCTTTCAACTTGCTTCGCAATATTCGCTCGAACTCCGCGAGAATATACCCCCCCCCCCCCAGCCGTTTCTTTGAGGAGAATATTCACGGAGATGCGTCCGTACTCTTTCTGCACAATCTGGTAGAAGACAATTTTCGATTGAATCTCCGAATGGAGATTTATGGCACTCATGGGGATTCGATCTTGCTTCGTCAAATAAAGGAAATCTTTTCCCCATCGTCCCTGCAAGCAATCTAGAACCGCAACTTCAGTTCCGTCTGAAGCCCGCTCATACTGTACGCGTCCATAGTCACCTGTACGGTAGTTTACAAGGGGCATTGCCTCATTAACAAAAGTCGTGCCAATAATCTCACCTACGCCATTTTCATCGGGATGGATAATCCAGAGATATCCATAGGACGAGAAGTTTATAAACCGTCCTGATTGGTCCGCGTCATATGCCAACACGACTTTTTCCGTCAAACCATACCACGAAATCACCTGAGCGTGGAAGAACTCACTAAGTTGGTGCTTCAACTCTGGGGTAGCCCCTTCGCTACTTAAGAAGATGAGTTTAACATCAAAGGTCTCACTCGCTCTGCGCAAGCGTTCCATAAAAAGCGTAATCAGCGAGGGATATCCGTGCAAACAACTCACCCGATACTTGCGTAGCTTCTTTAGGAATGTCCCAAAGTTCTTGTCATTAACCTGAAAGCTATCCACGCTCAACTCATTGTAAATGGGGTCAAAACGGATAAGTTCGCCAGATTTAAAACTATAGCCCCGAAAGGTCAACTTCAAATCGCGGCGCCGCGAATAGTCCGTCCCCCAAATAGCGTGCATATGTTTCCATTCGCGTCCAAAACTCGCATTGCTCAAACAAATGCTTGTCGGATTCCGCCCCGACCCGCCCGTAGTCGTCCAATATGAATTGCTTGCGGACGCTGTATCGCTGACAAAGCGTTGAGGATTTGCCGCCAACTCGGCGCTTGTCACTGTCGGCAAGGTCTTAATTAAGTTCTCGACTTCTTCAAGAGCAACATTCTCAGGGATATTCTCGCGCCCCCAAAGCGTATGTGCCCGCGCGAAGTCCAACGCCCTCTTAAGATTAAGGCGCATTTCCCCATGATTGATTGCCGGAGTCGTCTCCCGATAGCCCTTGCCAAAAAGCACGGCGTTCGGAACCGAGCGTAGCCACGCCGTCGACCACGGTGGCATTTCTCGATATATCGTCTTTATTGTTTTCAGCAGTTCCATACTTCTTTAACCACGGATTTCACAGATTTACACAGATTGGTAGGGGGCGGAGTCCCTTCCGCCCCGTTTATTGGGCGCGAATGCGCCCCTCCA
>CAVCJC010000064.1:0-12062 GCA_963602475.1 Lachnospira hominis (ex Liu et al. 2021) | reverse complement strand
CCCGCCGTGCCGCATGTTGTCAGGCACAAACAAGGCGAGCAAAGTCGAAGTCGAACAGAGGAAAGTGGGACAAAATGGCACAGGTGGGGTGGGGGCGGCGGGGAGAGTGGGACATTTAGTGTGACAAGACCCCAAATCCGCGCTTTGGCACACCCTGTGCTTACATCCTGTGTCGCTCTCGAGATGGGCGGCGAAAGGATTGAAAAGAATATGGCAAAAGTACTTGGTATCGATTTGGGCACAACCAACAGCTGCATGGCTGTAATGGAAGGTGGCGACGCGGTCGTCATCCCTAATAAGGAAGGTGCACGCACCACGCCTTCGATCGTCGCATTCACAAAGACGGGCGAAGTTCTCGTCGGACAAGCCGCGAAGCGTCAGGCGGTAACGAATCCGCATTCGACAATTTACTCCATCAAGCGCTTCATTGGTCGTCGCTTTGATGAGATGACGGACGAAATTAAGATGGTTCCGTATAAGGTGGTCGCCGCGCCGAATGGCGATGCCGCGGTTGAAGTCGCGGGCAAGGTCTACACGGCGCAGGAGATTTCCGCCATGGTGCTCCGCAAGTTGAAGGAGGATGCTGAAGCCTACCTCGGCGAGAAGATTACCGAGGCGGTTATTACGGTTCCGGCTTACTTCAATGACCAACAGCGTCAGGCGACGAAGGATGCGGGTAAGATCGCGGGACTTGATGTCAAGCGTATCGTCAATGAACCGACTGCCGCGTCCCTCGCGTACGGGCTCGACAAGAAGAAAAACGAGAAAATCGCGGTCTTCGACTTTGGTGGCGGAACTTTCGATATCTCGATTCTTGATATCGGCGATGGCGTCTTCGAAGTGAAGGCGACGAATGGCGATACCCACCTCGGTGGTGATGATATCGACCAGGCGGTTATGAAGTGGATGATTGCGGACTTCAAGGCGCAACAGGGCATTGACCTCGGCAATGATGTCATGGCGCTTCAGCGCTTGAAAGAGGAAGCGGAAAAGGCGAAGTGCGCCCTTTCGACGGCGACAACCTACGACATCAACCTGCCGTTCATCACGGCGGACGCGACGGGTCCGAAACACCTGCAGATGACTTTGACGCGTGCGAAACTCGAGGCTCTCGCTTCCGAACTCGTTGACCGCACCGAAACCCCGTGCCGTAAGTGCCTCTCGGATGCAGGCCTCAGCACTGTGGACGAAGTCGTGCTCGTCGGTGGTCAGACGCGTATGCCTGTTTTGCAGGAGAAGGCGAAAGCCATTTTCGGCAAAGAGCCGCATAAGGGCGTAAACCCCGATGAAGTCGTTGCTATGGGCGCGGCAATTCAGGGCGGCATTTTGAAGGGCGAAGTTAAGGATGTTCTCCTTCTCGATGTGACCCCGCTTACGCTCGGCATTGAGACACTCGGCGGCGTGCTGACTCCGCTCATTGAGCGCAACACGACGATTCCGTGCAAGAAGTCTCAGGTCTTCTCGACGGCGGCGGATAACCAGCCCGCCGTGACGATCGCCATCTTCCAGGGCGACCGCAAGATGGCGCGCGACAACAAGTCGCTCGGCAACTTCAACTTGGACGGTATTCCGCCCGCTCCGCGCGGCGTTCCTCAGATTGAGGTCACCTTCGATATTGACGCGAATGGCATTTTGAATGTCTCGGCTAAGGACCTGGGCACTCAGAAGGAGCAGAAGATTACCATCACCGCAGCGGGTGGTCTCACCAAGGAAGAGATCGAGAAGATGCGTAAGGATGCGGAAATGCACGCGGCGGAAGACGAGAAGCGTCATGCCGAGGTCGAGGACCGCAACAAAGCCGACGCGCTCGCCTTCCAGACTGAGAAAGTCCTGAAGGACGCGGGTGACAAGATTGCCGCCGATAAGAGGGCGCCAGTCGAAGCCGCGCTCAAGGAACTCAAGGATGCCCTCGCCAAGAACGCGCCTATCGCCGAAATCAAGGCGAAACAGGAAGCGCTCACCAAGGCGATGGAGCCTGTCGCGCAGGAGATGTACTCTGCCGCGCAAGCCGCTGGTGCCGCGCCGGGCGCGGGTGCCGCGGGCGGTGCGGGTACGCCCCCGCCGAACAACGAGCCCCCGAAAGATGAGGGCAAGAAGAACGGCGACGATGTCGTGGACGCTGACTTTACGATGAAGTAAGCCGTGTAACAACTAACAATTTAACCTCTACTAGTAAGGAGAAACAGAAAAATGAAGATTAGACCCTTAGGCGATCGCGTGCTCGTTGAGCCGATCGAAGAAAAGGAACAGACCGTTGGTGGCATCATCATCCCTGATACGGCTAAGGAAAAGCCGATGCAGGGCAAGGTCGTCGCCGTCGGCAAGAAGACCGATAAGGACGGCAAGGAAGTCGCGTTTGATGTGAAGCCAGGCGATACTGTGTTGTTGCCGAAGTATGGCGGAACAGAAGTCAAAATCGACGACAAGAAGTACCAGCTCGTCCGTGACGAGGACCTCCTCGGTGTCGTCGTTAAGTAAGTTTAGAAAGGATATTAATAACTATGGCTAAGCAGATTAAGTTCGACGCGGATGCGCGTCAGAAGATTCTCGCGGGCATTGAGAAACTCTCCGCCGCTGTGACCTCGACACTGGGGCCCTCGGGACGCAATGTCATTCTCGACAAGAAGTTTGGCTCGCCCCAGATTACCAAGGACGGCGTCACCGTCGCTAAGGAAATCGAGCTTCCCGATCCCTTCGAGAATATGGGTGCTCAGATGGTCAAGGAAGTCGCTTCCAAGACAAACGATGTCGCGGGCGACGGCACAACAACCGCGACCTTGCTCGCGGAAGCCATCTACCGCGAAGGCCTCAAGAACTTGACGGCGGGCGCGAATGCTATGGCTCTCAAGAACGGCATTGATAAGGCTACGGCCGCTGTGACGGAGTCCATCGCTAAGCTCTCGAAGAAAGTCAAGAGCGCGGACGAAATTGCGCAGGTCGCGACCATTTCCGCAAACGGCGATACAGAAATCGGCAAGATGATTTCGGACGCGATGGATAAGGTCGGCAAGGAAGGCACCATCACGGTTGAAGAGGCGAAGACGCTTGAGTCCACCCTCGATGTCGTGGAAGGCATGCAGTTCGATAAGGGCTACCTCTCGCCTTACTTCGTGACCTCGGCTGAGGATATGGAATGCGAACTTGAGAATCCCTTCATTCTCCTCTTCGAGAAGAAGATCTCGAGCTTGCAAGATTTGTTGCCGCTCCTCCAGAGCGTTGCCAAGTCGGGTCGTCCGCTTATGATTATTGCGGAAGATGTTGAGGGCGAAGCGCTCGCGACACTCGTCGTGAACAAGCTGCGCGGCAGCTTCCAAGTCTGCGCGGTTAAGGCTCCGGGCTTCGGCGATCGCCGCAAAGCGATTCTCGAGGACATCGCGATTCTCACAGGCGGTAAGCTCATTACGGAAGATCTCGGCATCAAACTCGAGAATGTGCAGCTCACCGACCTCGGTCGTGCGAAGAAGGTCGTCGTCGATAAGGATAACACCACAATCGTCGAGGGTCTCGGCAAGAAGGCTGATATCGAAGCGCGTGTCGCTCTCATCAAGAAGCAGATTGAAGAGACGACTTCCGACTACGACCGTGAGAAGCTCCAGGAGCGGCTCGCTAAGCTCGCGGGCGGCGTAGCCTTGATTAAGGTTGGCGCGGCGACCGAAGCGGCGATGAAGGAAAAGAAGGACCGCGTCGATGACGCCCTCCACGCCACACGCGCGGCAGTCGAAGAAGGCATTGTGCCGGGCGGCGGCGTCGCGTATCTGCGTGCGCAGAAGGCGATTGAGGCTCTCAACCTCGAAGGCGACGAAAAGGTCGGCGCGACCATCATCAGCCGCGCGATCGAAGCGCCCCTTCGTAAGCTCGTCAATAATGCGGGACAGGAAGCCGCGCTCGTCATCGCCAACGTCAAGAAGGCGACGGGCACGAACGGCTACAATGTCCGTACGGGCGAGTACTGCGATATGATTAAGGCGGGTGTTGTGGACCCGGCGAAGGTCACGCGCTCGGCCCTGCAGAATGCGGCCTCCATCGCGGGCTTGTTGCTCACCACGGACTGCATGGTCACGGACATTCCTGAGAAGAAGGAAGCCTGTGGTTGCGGCGGTCACGGCGGCGCACCCGATATGGGCGGTATGATGTAATAATTTATCTCACCCAATCAGGCCTGCAGGGAATACCCTGCAGGCTTTCTTTTACCCCCATGTGCCGCGCCGTCCCTTTTCTAATAATAAGTGCCCTTTTCGCACTCTTCTGGGGCTGTCGCACAATTGACGACCGCCTCGAAAGTGCCGCGACGAAGCAGGAACTCTTGCAAGCGGCGGCGGACTTCTATGTAACGGACGGCAAAGATGCGGCGTGTGCCGTTGTGCTCGTCACCACGAATGAGACCCTCTTTGCTTTTGCAGGCGAATGCACAACGAATAGCCTCTTTCGAATTGCGTCCCTCTCTAAGCTCTTCCTTAAGAGTGCCCTCGAGAATGCCGTAGCCCAAGGCGATGTTAAACTGGGGGCGTCCGTCGGGAGCTACTTTGATATGCCCGAAGAGTTCCGTTCGATTACTCTCGGCGAACTTCGGGATAATCAATCGGGGCTCCCGCGCGACTTCATCGACTTGCGGAATCCGCTCGAGGTTTGGCAGGCTTTTGAGGGCGGCTTTTGGGGTGCACATATCTATCGCAACTTTGACACGCGCGACAAGTTCCTTGCCACTTGTCGAAGTCCCTACTGGCGAAACGCTTTGCGCAAAAATCGCGCACAAGTGCCGCGTCCGCGCATCTATTCCAATGTCGGCTACGGACTCCTCGGACTCTGCCTCGAGAAACAAACGGGGCTCTCCCTTGAAGATTTCCTTACAAAATATCTAACACAGCCACTAAATCTCCAGGATACGACTTACGAACCTGAACGGACGGGGCGCGGCGCACGCCTCACGCGAGCTTGTGCGGGGCATTTACCGTGGTTTATCCGTCGCGGAGATGTTGTCCCTGACATTCGCTTGGGCGAAGGCCTTCGCGCGGCGGGCGGACTCTTCGCGAGCCCTGCGGACTGCGCCCGCGTCTTCAAGGACTATTGGCGAATCATTGACGCGGAATGTGCGCAACTCCCGAACAAGAATCTCGACGACTACGACCTAATTGGGCTTTTGCGCACTAAGGATCTGCCCGAAGGCAAGCCTCTTCTTTTCCGGGCAGGGATGATTTACGGCGGCGCGTCACTTGTCTGTTTTGACCCTGAGACGCGCTCCACACTCGTCATCCTTCGAGATGTGACAAGCTGGCCCGATAAGCGCGGCTTTAAACTCGCCCAAGCCCTACGCTACGCCGAGCGCACAAAGTAGCATATAGAGTCCTGTGCCGACGGCCATTGAGAGCATCATCTGATGCAACTTGATTTGGAGCGCCATTGTTACCGCCGTGCAAATGAGCATAGAAAGTAAATGCTCCCCCGTCAAAATCGCGTGCCGTAAGCAATAAACAACGAGTAGCCCAAAGACGGCAGGTCCCAGCCACTTACCAAGAAAAACCACGAAGGGTGGCGTGGGACGGTCAGGACGGAACACAAGAAACGGCAAAAACCGCGTCAACATAACGCCCAAAACAGCGAGAACAATGAGAATAGCCGTTTGCATGGGTGTCATGGCAGTTTCTTCCTCAAAATAGTGAGCACGGCAAGGATTCCGAACATAGCGGGGATCATAAAGTTTTCCGTCCCAAACACCACAAGCGCACAAAGCGAAACGCCAACGCCGATCAGGGAGCCCGCGTGGCACTTCTCAACACGCCAGTTTTCCGCGAAGATTGCCGCGAACATCGCCGTCATAATAAACTCGATGCCCGCCAAATTGAAGTGCTGATTAAGGTGCGCGAGTGCCGTACCAAAGGTTGTTCCCGTAATCCAATAACACCAAACGAAAACGCTCACAACAAACTGGAAGTGATGGGGGTTAAGTCCCTTCGGCACAGAATTAGCAAATGTAACGGCAAAGGTCTCGTCCGTCAACATCGCAATCATAAAGAACTTACGCCATCCCGCGCCTTTAAAGCGGTCGAGCATAGAAATACTATAGAATAAGTGCCGCGCCCCCACCAGAATCGCCATAACAAGGACGGCGAGCGGACGAAACGCCCCCAGCATCATACTCGCGAGAATAAACTCGACGGAACCCGAGTACACGAACGCGGCAGTTACGATAGGGAACCACCAACCTAGCCCCAACTTCGCGGCAAAGACTCCGTAGCCAAAGCCCACGAGCCAATACGCCGCCAAAAGTGGTAGCGTCAATTTAAATGCCGCGCTAAGATATCGCATACTTAGCACTTGGTAAGACGCACATCGCCCCAGCCACAAGGGAGCGCAAAGACGACGCTGTCCCCTTCGCGCTTCTTATCGCCCTTCATCAGGGGCTTGAGGCTCTCGAAAGTGAGTCCGTCGGGGAGCGCCGTGGGCAAATGTGCCGCGCTGAAGCGTGCGGCAATCTCGTCCGCCCAAGCCTCAGGTGCGAGCCCCAGCCGCGCGGCAAGACGCGCCTCTTCCACACATCCAATCGCGACCGCCTCGCCATGAGAAACGGCGTAATTCGTCGCCTTCTCAATGGCGTGGGCTACCGTGTGCCCACAATTAAGCTTCATTCGTGCCCCCGTTTTCTCGAGCGGGTCTTCGCGCACGGTGCGAATCTTTACGGCGAGGTTCGTCTTAATCTCGTCCGCCGTGGGCACACCCGAGACATCACTTGTATGCGCAAGCCCTCCGATGATTTCGTGCTTAATCATCTCGGCGCGTCCATCAGCGAGTCGCCGCGCGGGCAGTGTCTTCAGGAAGTTCGTGTCGATAATCACTTGGCGCGGCGGATGGAAGGCTCCCGCCATATTCTTTCCGCACGCGAGGTCGCACGCCGTCTTGCCTCCGTAACTCGCGTCCACCATCGCGAGCAGTGTGGTCGGCACATTCACCCAGTCAATGCCGCGCATCCAAGTCGCCGCGGCAAAGCCCGTCAAATCGCCAGTGACACCACCGCCAATTGCCGTGACGTGGTCCTTGCGGCCGAGCCCCTTCTTCGCGAAGGCGGTCCAAATGGCCTCGACGGTCTCAATGGTTTTATGCTCTTCACCCGTAGGGATGACGCAAATCGCCTTTGCCGCGAGTTCCGGATACGCCGCCGCCACGCCCGAATCAATGACGACATTCACCAAGTCGGCTTCCGTCAGCGCACGGAACTTGACGCTCGTCTCGTCCGTCAAAAGGGCATCCAGCACAACAACTGCCGCGAGAGCCTCGACGACAGGCATTGCCCGCCGCGCGATACACGGATCGTGCCGTCCCTTAATCTGCAATGTCGCGGGGGTCATCGTCTTCAAATCGACACTCTGTTGCGGAATAAAGATGGAAGGTGTCGGCTTAAGGGCGACCCGAAAGACAAGCGGCATTCCACTTGTCATACCGCCAAGAACACCGCCCGCATTATTCGTGGTCGTGACGACTTTGCCATCCAAAATCGCGAATGGGTCATTATTTTCCGAGCCCTTCAACCCTGCGGCGGCAAACCCGAGCCCAAACTCCACACCTTTTACGCCTGGAATCCCAAACATCGCCTGCGCGAGGGCTCCGTCAATGCCCTCAAACATCGGACCGCCCAGCCCAACGGGAAGCCCCGTGATTTCCGCTTCCACAATACCGCCAACCGAATCGCCCACGGCTTTCGCGGCGGCAATATCGCCGACTTGCGTAAGGCGCGTCGTAATCTTAATGCCCCGCCGCGCCAAAACCTGCAAGCAGAGTCCGCCCGCGATGCACATCGCCGCCGTAAGCCGTCCCGAGTTCGCGCCGCCGCCAGGCGGAATCCGCCCCGTCTTCACATAATTCGGAAAGTCCGCGTGCCCAGGGCGCGGAATCGTCTTTTCGTAGTCCTTACTGCGTGTATCGGTATTTCGAATAATCGCCTCAATCGCGTCGCCCGTCGTCACATTTTCCGCACTCAGGCCCAAGCGGAACTCGGGGACATCTGGCTCTTTGCGTGCCGTCGAAAACTCGTCCCTACCGGGCGCACGGCGTTCCATAAATGCCTGCAATTCCTCGCGATTAATCGCCTCGTCCGCAGGGAAGCCCTCAAGACGCATACCAATAGCGGGGGCGTGTGATTCACCCCAGACATCTAGCTTCAAAGTCGTACCAATTTTCATTTAGCCGTCCTTTCTTCCATCCGTGCCTTCGCGACTACGCCTTCTTCAAGTGCCGCGCGAAGTGCCGCGTGATCATTCTTCTCGAGTGCCACCTTAAAGTCTTGCATCCGTTCAATATAGCGCGTCAAAATCGGCAAAAGTGCCGCGCGATTGGCGAAGAAAAGCTCCTCCCAAATCGCGGGGTCGGGCGCCCCCACGCGCACCATATCCCGAAAACTTCCCGCCGAATATCCCTTGTGCTCCTGGGCGAGGGGTTCGCGCACATAAGCGGATGAAATCAAGTGGCAGAGTTGACTCGTGAAAGCAATCATCTCATCGTGATGCGCGGGGTCCGTGTAGACGACTTGCCCAAAGCCGAGTTCTTTCAAGAAGCCCTCAAGCTTATCTAGAACGCCACGACCATAAGTCGGATACGGCGTCAGAATCATCGAGGCTCCGTCAAAAAGTGCCGCGCTCGCGTTGGCATAGCCCGTGCGCTCTTTACCCGCCATGGGGTGTCCGCCCACAAAGAACCACTTCTTTTCGTAGGCATACTTCTTGAGTCCGTCATAAATCGGTTGTTTCACACCCGCTATATCGACGACAATCGCGCCTTCTTTCAACTTAGGGACAATCTCCTCGACGACGCGCACCACCACATCTGGCGGCACGGCGACAAAGACAATATCAAAGGCAGTCAAATCGGGACGCTCCTCGGCTCGCCCAGGAAAAATCTGCGCCGTATGCCCCGCCCTTTTCGTAGCAAGTTCCAGCGACCCGCCTATGAGGCCACGTCCTATAATGGCAATATTCATTTCAGTTCCGTTCCTTTCTCTGCCCCAGTAACTGCCGCGTTAAGGCGGTCCGCGAGGGTAGTGCGCCGCTCTTGCACGACATTATTCTTGATGGCGCGATCGACGGCGTAAGGTACACCAATAAGAAGCACAAGCTTCTTGCCGCGCGTTAACGCCGTATACAGTAAATTGCGTTGCAACATCACATAATGTTGCGGATGTATCAGCACAATGACGGCGGGATATTCACTGCCCTGCGACTTATGGATCGTCGTCGCATACGAGAGGACGAGTTCGTCAAGTTCGGAGGCCTCATACTTCACGGGGCGACCATCAAAGGACGCGACAAGCGAGCGATCTGCCGCGCTAATGGACTTCACGAACCCGACATCGCCATTGTAGACATCTTTGTCGTAATTATTCCGCAACTGCATAATGCGGTCGCCCACCCGAAAGACTGTCCCGCCACGAATAATTGCGTCTCCTGTCGGATTGAGCGCCTTTTGCAATTCGAAGTTTAGGTTCTCCGTCCCGAGCAAGTTTCGCCGCATCGGCGAGAGCACTTGCACATCCTTCATCGGGTCAAAGCCAAACTTATTGGGGATGCGCGTCGTCATAAAGTCAATCGCCCGCTTCAAGCACTGCTCGGGGTCCTCGGCTCGCACAAAATAGAAGTCGCTTTCGCCCGCCCGCACCTCGAGCGGCTCACCCGCATTCACATGGTGCGCATTCCGCACGATGAGTCCGCGTGTATCTTGACGGAAAATCTGGTCGAGCCGCGTCGCGGCAATGACTCCCGACTTAATGAGGTCGCCGAGCACACTGCCGGGTCCCACGCTCGGGAGCTGGTCGGTATCGCCCACCCACACGACAACCGCTTCGGGTGGCAGCGCGGCAAAGAGGTCTTTGGCGAGGTAAATATCAATCATCGAGGTCTCGTCGAAGATAAAGACATCGCCTTCGCAGGGTCTATCCGCGTCATATGTAAAGCGATTCGTCACCGGATTCCACTTAAGAAGGCGGTGAATGGTGCTCGCGGGTTGCCCCACCGACTCGGACATCCGTTTTGCCGCGCGTCCCGTCGGAGCCGCCAAGACGACCTCTAGTTCCCGCGCCAAATAAATGTCGACGAGCGCACGGATAATTGTCGTTTTACCAACGCCGGGTCCGCCCGTGATGATGGAAAACTTATTCTCCAAGCACCGCGTGAGCGCCTCGGTCTGCCGCGCCGCCAAATGGAAGCCCGCACGCTTTTCCCACCACTCCACCGCCTTCGGAGCATTGATGGGGCGGAACGGAACTTCCGCCTTGAGTATCTTCGTGACGGACTTCACGGTATCGCGCTCCGCCCAATAGAGGGAACTCCTATAAATGCGCCGACCGTCTTCGCCCGACCCTTCCGCAATGACACGGCGATCGGCAAGCTCCAACTCGAGTGCCTCCCCGAGAACCTCCACCGAGATTTCCGTCAGTTCGTGTGCCCGCAAAAGGAGGTTGTTCTCAAAAGTCCAGCAGTGTCCGCCATCATCGGCTTCTGTCTCAAGGGCATAGTTAATGGAAGCGCGTGCCCGCAAAAGGGAGTCTTTGGGTATGCCCACCGAGAGCGCAATGCGGTCCGCCGTCGTGAAGCCCACGCCCCAAATGTCGCGGCAAAGCCGATACGGATTCGCCTTGATGATGGCGACGGCATCGGGTCCGTAGCGACGGATAATCTTCGTCATGCGATTGACGGAAATCCCGTAGGTCTGCCCAAAAATCATCGCGTCGCGCAAACTCTCATTCGCGTGCCAACTCTCGCGAATCTGGGCAATCTTCGCACGCCCCAACTTCGGCACTTCCCTTAGGCGACCCGATTGGTGCGACAGGACATCCAGCGTCCGTTCACCGAAAGTCTGGACAATGCGGTGCGCAATAACCTTGCCCACGCCCTTAATTAGCCCCGAAGCCAAATAGCGCTCAATGCCCGCGACGGACTTTGGGGCAATGCAAGTAATCGCCGTCGCCTTGAATTGGCGTCCGTGGACCTTATCAATGACCCACTTACCTTGCGCAATGACATCCTCGCCTTCCCAAACCGCCTGCGTTTTGCCGACGAGTGTGAAAGAGCGTCCCTTAGCAAGCTCAAAAGCGGCGGGGGCTTCCACCGTCAATACCGTGTAGCCATTCTCATCATTATGATAGACGACGCTCTGGACGGTGCCTTCCACCGTCTCAGGCGCGGCATTTTCAGCCACAGGTTTACTCGCGTCTTTTGCCGTCATTTCAACTTCTGCATAAGTGCCGCGGCGGCATTCGATTCCGCCTGCCGAAGAGAGCCACCTTTCGCCTGTGCCGAGCCAAGCCCTTCCACAAAAACCCGCGCGGTGAAACACGGCTTATTCGCCGCGCCTTCGCATTTCACCAATTCATAATTCGGCTTACGCGGAGGCTTCATCGCCTGCGCATAATGCTGGAGCGCCGTCTTCGGGTTGCCATCAAGTTCCCCTAGCGCGGCATTTTCCGTCAGCCGAAGGGACGCGAATATCGTCTGGGCGGCAAACTTACCGCCATCTAGATACGCGGCGCCAATGACGGCTTCCACAGCGTCCGCGAGAGTCTTTGCCTGCGGCTCGAGAGGACCCGCACCTTTATTGCGCCTCAAATGTGCCGCGAAGTTCTGTGCATTCGCGGCTGCACAAAGTGCCGTCGTCGAAACCATATGCTGGCGATGCGCCGTGAGAGCGCCCTCTTTCTCATTAGGGAACGCCGTGAAAAGCCATTCTGTCGCCAAAAGTTGCAACACCGAATCGCCCAATAATTCAAGCCGCTGATTATCCGTCGCTTGCGGATAGCTCATGCGAAAAGAAGGCGTCGTCAGCGCCTCCTCAAGAAGTGCCGCGTCCGAGAAAGTATAGCCAAATATCTCGTTACCAATTTCCATTACCTATATTATACCAAATTCTGCCCCACTAGAGTATCTAGTATTTCACCCCTAAGTCACAAAAAGATAGGTCGAAGACCCTTGCGCCCCTCCTCTTTTCGACTTCGACTTTGCCCGTCTTGTTTTGTGCCTGACAACATGCGGCACGACGGGCGGCAACCGTGCTAACCCGCCCTGATGCGGGCGTCTTGCTTGTCC
>CAVCJC010000063.1:0-12192 GCA_963602475.1 Lachnospira hominis (ex Liu et al. 2021) | reverse complement strand
ACACGGAACCGCCTTCGGCGGTCACGGAAAATATGGTGGGGCGCATTCGCGCCCTGTAAACGGCGGACAAGGGGCTGTCTGTCCTACCAAAGGCGCGGCGAAAAAAAATGTGAAATAATCTCTTTCCTTTTCTACGAAGATATGATATAATAAACGCCAAACACTTGACAAAGTGCAGTCGGGTGGATTGTAGACTGGAGCGATAATGGCTAGAGTAAAGAAAGCGGCAAGTAACGATTCCGAGGCGCCTTTGGCACCTAAGAGGAAACGCGGCAGACCAAGGTCTGTTCCGCATGAAGAGGATATCAATGACGATATTCCCCTTGAGTCGAGCGTCGATGAACGCGATGACGATGCCCCATTTAGCATGAGCGACGATGATATGGCGTCCGCTCAGGATGTCGAAGCCGAAGCGGCGAATCTCGATGCGGATAAGCTCGCGGCGGAAGTCGAGGCACAAGAAAATGGCGAACGCGATGACGAGGATGGGCTGGACGAAGGCGTGGACTTTGATCCGCTTCTGCTCTCGTCGTTCATGTCCGAGGACGATATTGACGCGGATAACATTCTGCCGTCGATGGAAGGTCTCTCGGTTTTGCGTGATCAGGAGTTGAACGAAGTTATCAACGAAGTCAAGCATCGTGCCGAGTCGCAGGGCGGATACATCACCTTCGAAGAGCTGAACCAGATTTTGCCGCAGTCGATTGTTGATACGATTCAGACTGAGCGGTATCTTTCGATGTTCGAACAGCTGGGCGTACATATTCTCAGCGAAGAGAATGTCAAGAATTGGCTTGAGAAGAAGACGCTCGCGGACGAGAAGAGCCATTTGCCTGAGAATGACGACCCGATTCGCATGTACCTCCACCAGATGGGGCAGGTCAACTTGCTTTCGCGTGATGAGGAAATGGCGCTTTGCAAGACGATTGAGCGCTCTGAGAAGACTGTGCGTGACATCTTCAACCGCTATCTCTTCGTGCCGCCGATGTATGCGAACATCCTCGATAGGCTCGAAAATCAGACGGAACGCTTTGATCGTATTGTTTCCGACCGCTACGAACAGAAGCGTGACGCGTATATGGCGGAGATTCCGCGCTTGCGTCAAGAGATTCGTGATGTCGAGAAGCGCATGAATGAGGCGATTGGCAAGTATCGCGCGATTTGTGCGAACCCGAAGTCGACACCGGCCGCGAAGCGCGGTGCGGAAAAGACTCTGGAGAATGCGCGCGCGGCACTTCGGTCGTGCTATGATGACTTGAACTTCAAGCAGAAGGTGCTCGAACAGCTCTGTAGCGAGATTGAAGAGAAACTCTTCCTTCCGTATAAGGGTCTCGTGCGTCAGAACGCGACCTTGAAGCAGCAGAAGCCCTCGAAGAAGCGTGATAAGGATCTCGCCTTGTTGCGTGATAAGATGGCCGCTTTTGAGGATAAATTCGGCGTACCGCCTGAGGAGTTTATGACTTCCTTTGACGATCTTCGCAAGGCTATGAAGGAAGGTCAGAAAGCGCGTACGAAGATGGTCGAAGCGAACCTTCGTCTCGTTATTTCCATCGTCAAGAAGTATATGAATCGCGGCATGAGCTTCCTCGACCTCATTCAAGAGGGCAACACGGGGCTTATGAAGGCGGTGGAGAAGTTTGAATACACCCGCGGTTATAAATTTTCAACATATGCGACATGGTGGATACGTCAGGCGGCTACCCGCGCAATTGCGGACCAAGCGCGCACGATTCGTATTCCCGTGCACATGATTGAGACAATCAATCGCCTTATGCGCACAAACAAGAAGCTCCTGCAGAGCCTCGGGCGTGAACCGACCGAAGCGGAGCTGGCGAGTGCGCTGGGTACGACTCCCGAACAAGTTAGGACGGTGCGCCGCATGGCGCAGCAGCCTATCTCGTTGCAGTCTAAGGTAGGCGATAATGATGACGCCCACTACGGCGACTTCATTCCGGACTCCACCAGTGAGAACCCCTATGAAGTTACCGAAGGGCATTTGTTGAAGGATCGGCTCCGCGAGATTCTCGGCACGCTGTCAGATCGTGAACGCCAAGTCGTGGACTTGCGCTTTGGATTGACCGATGGCTATAGCCGGACGCTCGAGGAAGTGGGCCGTCTCTTCAATGTTACGCGTGAACGCATCCGCCAAATCGAGGCGAAGGCGTTGCGCAAACTCCGTCATCCGAGTCGGATGAAGACGCTTCAGGACTTTAGGCTCGCCTAAGGGCCCCAAGAGCGTGTGAATAAAGAAGAAAAGAAAAGTAAGAAAGAGAGTAAGAAGTATGTGTATCAATCAGGTTTTTGACCTGTTCACAAAGGGTGAGACGCGCTGCGCGGCGATTACAGTCGCAGTCGTCGCCTTTGTTTTGGGTGCCGTGATTAGCGCGATTCTCGCGAAGCTCGCGTGCCGTGGCAAGAAGGGTTCTTGCTGCAAGGCTGGTGCCAAGCGTCCCGATGGGCGTTTCGACCCGCGCAACACCACGCGCAAGCCGCGTCCGCCGCGTTTCGAGCGTCGTCATCCCGCCCCGGCGGATGGCTCGGTCGAGATCTATGTCGGCAACTTGAGCTATGAGACAACCGAGGAAGCGCTCCGCGTCGCATTTGAGGCGTACGGACGTGTCTCGAACATTCGTCTCATCACCAACCGCTACAACGGCAAGTCCAAGGGCTTCGGCTTCATTCAGATGCCGAACCGTGCGGAAGCTGAGGCGGCTATTGCGGCGTTGAATGACAAGGAAATCGACGGACGCAAGATGAAGTGCAACGAAGCACGCAATCTTATCTAATAAAGGTGTAAGTTGATGGGACCTAATTGCACAGTACTTGTTCCGCTCGTGGATGGCTTCGAAGAAGTCGAAGCTGTCACGATTGTGGACATACTGCGGCGCGGTGGGGTTGATGTCGTAACTGCCGCGCTAGGTTCCTCGCTTGAGGTTTCGGGTGCGCATAGTATGACGCTTCGCGCCGACGCCTTCTTTAAGGATGTTGCCGCCGATGACTACGCGGCAATTGTCCTGCCGGGCGGGCCGGGTACAAGCGAAATGCGTGCGAACGAAGCCCTAATTGAGCGGCTACGCGAGCAAAAAGAGGCGAATCGCCTAATCGCGGCGATTTGTGCCGCGCCGCTCGTCTTGATGGACGCGGGTGTTCTTGACCCCGACCAGCATATTACCTGCTATCCAACTTGCCAAGTGGAGCTTGACCGCGCGTGCGCGGCAGTTCCAGTGGTTGAGGATGGACTCATCATTACAGGGCAGGCTCCTGGCGCGGCACTTCTCTTCGCCCTAATTGTGCTTAAGACATTAGCTGGAGAAGAGGTCGCCAAGCGAGTCGCGAATGGACTTGTCACGAACATTTTCTAAGTTTAGCTTGCTTCTTTGCATGCTTCCTTTGCTGGCCTTCGCAAAAACGGAGGTCAGTTTCCTTTTCTCTTATGACCCCGACCACCCCGAAGTGCCTGCCACGCGGCGCATTGTGGAATTGGCGCGCTCGACCCCTGAATTAGAGCCTGTTAAGTGGGGCGGGCTTACCTTGCCCGGGGCGGGCGGACGCGCCACATTTATGCTCGCTCTCGCGGGCGGTACGGCTCCTGATATTTATAAAGCGTGGTTTCATATCCTTCGGCATGACGCGGAA
Organism: Lachnospira hominis (ex Liu et al. 2021); assembly: GCA_963602475.1. Taxonomy (GTDB): domain Bacteria; phylum Verrucomicrobiota; class Kiritimatiellia; order RFP12; family UBA1067; genus UBA1067. Next base: position 8,556 of record CAVCJC010000063.1, on the reverse strand, counting down.
GAAGGGTTTATCTATCCCTTAGATGAGTGGGTGGATGTAAGTTCCACAAATGCGACACCCGCCGCGTTTGCGCTCTGGGATCGGGTGCGCGTCAAGGACGGACGCGTCCTCGCCTTGCCCACGCCCGGCATTGCCTATTACGGACTCGTCTATCGCAAGGACCTCGTTTCCGCCGCAGGGCTCGACCCCGAGAACCCGCCGCGCACATGGTCCGCTTTTCGGGAATGGTGCCAAAAATTGACGCGCCCTGGCTGTCGAGCATTCGCGATTGAGAATCGTCCGTGGGGCTTTTTGCCGTGGGTGCAGTCGGCGGGCGGCGATGTCGTCGAGCAGAAGGCGGACGGCACTTGGCGAGCCTCTTTTGATTCCCCTGCCGCGCTCAAGGCGGCGGACTTTCTGCAGAGCCTCGTGAAGGATGAGGTGGTGCGCGGACTCCCCACACTTTCCCTCGCGGACGAAGTAGGGCGGCTTTTCACGGCGGGCGAGATAGCCTGCGTTTTCGGAGGTGAGGACCTTGTCCGTCGGCTCACGGAAACTCTGAATATGCCGCCTGAGACAATTGGCATTATGCCATTCCCCGCGGCGGATGAGGGTGGCGTGCGCGTCCTCCAAGCCCATAAGCACTTTTACGCGATGAGTGAGAGCGCGGGGCGGCGTCCGAAAGAAGAGCGCGATTTGATTTTTAAGTGCCTTCAGGCCCTCTCCTCGCCTGAACTCGCGGACGAGGATATCCGTCGCAATGTGGCGGAAGGGCGCGGCATGTGGTGTAATCCCGCCGACCTCGCGCGGCTCGGCTTTGACGCGGAACTAAAGGCTATTCCGCGCGGCATTCGCGAGATGTACGCCGACTTAGACGCGGGGCGCATTAAGGCGGCGACTGAGCCGTGGGTCGGGTTTTGGCAAGGTGCGAGTGACCTCGTCCAGCGGCGATTCTTGGGAATTCTTCTCTCGGACGCTGGCAAGGAGCTTGATTGTGGCGCGGCACTTCGGGCGATTACGGACGATGCGAATCGCGGTTTGATGTTCGCAGGGGATACGCGGCGTGTGGAGGCGGCGAGACCCTATGCACGGATTATTTGCGGCGCGATTCTGTTTTGCGTTCTTGTGGCGGGCTTTCTTGTCTATCGAAACCGCCGCGCCTCTGTCGCTAAGGCAACCTTGACCGAAACGCGGCACTTTGAGGTAACGCCGTGGCTATTCCTCTTGCCCGCACTCCTTTCCATCCTCGTTTGGAGTTATTATCCGCTTATTAAGGGTGCGCTAATGGCGTTTCAGGACTACAAGATTGTCGGGAACGCGGCATTTGTGGGACTTGATAACTTCATTCGTGTGGCGACGGACTCCTCGTTTTGGATGGCGTGGCTAAGAACTTTTGAATATGTGGCTGTGACGCTAGTTCTCGGCTTTCTTATGCCCATTCTGCTCGCGATTGCCCTCTGTGAAATCCCACGCGGACGCGTCCTTTACCGCTTTCTTTACTTCCTACCTCATCTCACGAGTGCCCTCGTGGTCACGCTCCTCTGGAAGTTGATGTTTGACCCGACTGAAAACGGACTCCTCAACCGCATTGTGATGTCCCTTGGCGGCGCGCGGCAGGCGTGGTTGCAAGACCCGTCCCTCGCGATGGTCTGCTGTATTTTGCCAGGGGTCTGGGCGAGCGCGGGAACTTCGTCGCTTATCTACATTGCCGCGCTGGAGTCGCTTCCGCGAGACTATTATGAGGCGGCGGCGATGGATGGTGCGGGCTTCCTCGCACGCTTTCGGCATGTGACATTCCCCCAACTGGCGCCGTTGATGGTCATTAACTTCGTGGGAGCTTTTATCGCGGCATTTCAGGGAATGGGGTCCATTTTCTTGCTGACTTTTGGTGGTCCTGGCGACGCGACACAGGTCTTATCTTTACAAATTTGGAAGGAAGCGTACAATAATTTGCGCTTTTCGACGGCGACAACCATGGCGTGGTTCCTTGGCGTTGCCCTCATTGGCTTCACTTATCTACAAATAAGATTCTTGCGGCGTGTTGAGTTTAGGCAAGCATCTGTCCGCTAAGTATGGTATAATATAAGAGATGTTACGCGATTTATCTATATCGAGTTGGAAGTTCTTCCGTGCCGGAAAGGGACTCTCTTTCCGTACGGGGCAATATTTTGGCGAGGCGGCACTCATCGGCGTGCTCACGGGCTTCGTCGTCGTTGGCTTTCGCTATATGATTGACTTTGGGACACGCTTCCTTATGGGGGCGTTCGTGCCAGAGGAGGCGGAAGCCGCCTTGCCCGACTTCTCGCACATTGCCGAGGGCTTTACCCACGCGGCACTTTTGAGTCCGTCACGCTGGATAATGCTCGTTCTGCCCGCACTGGGTGCACTCGCGGGGTACTTGCTCATTCGCCGCTTTTCGAAACTCGAAAATGCACGCGGCACGGATAGTGCGATTCGCGCCTACCACCAGCGCTCAGGCTATGTGACGGGTACGGTGATACCCGTGAAGTCCGTCGCCTCAGTCCTCACAGTAGCGAGTGGCGGTTCGGCGGGATATGAAGGCCCCGTCACGCTTTTGGGCGCGGCGGTAGGCAGTGTAGTCGCGCGCAAATGCAATTTTACGGTGCGGGCGCGGCGCATTCTTATGGCGGCGGGTTTGGCGGCGGGTATCGCGGCACTTTTTCAGGCTCCGCTCGCGGGAGCAATCTTCGGATTTGAAATCTTCTACTCGTCGAGTGACATAGAGTATGAAACCGTGCTCCCCTGTTTTGTTGCCGCCGCGCTCAGTTACACGATTTATGCCTGCTTCTTTGGTTGGGGCTCGCTCTTTACACTCTCGCCCGACAATGTTTATGAGACGGGTCTTGTGCTGGTGCCGTATTTTGTCCTCGCGATTATCATCACATTTGCCGCGCGGTTCTATATCAGCTTCTTTAGGGCGACCGAGAAGCGTTTTGGCGATTCTTCTCTGCCAGGCTCGCTGAAGGTGGTCATTGGCGGACTCATCACAGGGATTATCGGTTTCTTTTTGCCCGATGTGCTAGGGCCTGGCTACCCGCTTATTGCGTCCGCCTTTCGCCTTGAGCCCGAGGCACTAACTGCCGCGCCCGTCTTACGGATGGCTCTCGCGTTCTTCGTCATCTTTGTTTTGAAAGTCATTGCCACCTCTTTCACGGTGGGCTCGGGCGGTTCGGGCGGCGTTTTCGCGCCGGCGCTCGTTTGTGGTGGGGCTGTCGGCGCGGCGACGGGGCTTGTATTTTCCGCATTCTTGCCCGCGTCATTTTGTGTGCAACCTGCCGCGTTTGCCCTCGTCGGCATGGCGGGGTTTGTCGCTTCCGCCATTCGCATCCCGATGTCCGCCATTGTCATTGTGGCGGAAATCTCGGGCAACCACCAGCTTCTTTTGCCCGCGATGTGGGTCTGTGGCATTAGTTTTTGGCTAAATAATGGCTGGTCGCTTTACCGCAGTCAGGTGCATTCGCGCGAATCTTCGCCAGTCCATGTCTAAAAAGGTACGAGATATGAAAACATTGTATATCTATGGTCCCCCCGCGAGCGGAAAGTCCACCGTCGCCCGCCGTCTTTCCCGTGATTGGGGACGCATGAGTATCGATTTGGACGAGGAAATTGTCCGTCGCCAAGGGCGGAGTATCCCCGAGATTTTTGCGGCGGAAGGCGAGGCAGGTTTCCGTAAGATTGAGCGCGAGACCCTCGAAAGCGTCACCGCCCCCATCGTCGCATTAGGCGGGGGCACGCTTCTCGACCCAAACTGCCGCGCTTATGCTGAGGAGCACGGCTTTGTGGTCGTACTTGATGTGGATGACGCCACCCTCGCCGCACGGGTCGCCGCCGCGAAAGGGACGCGTCCGTTGGGGGATAAAGCTGCCGAACGGCGTGCACATTATGCTTCATTCCCCCACCATGTGGATGCTGATACGCGCATCATTCTGCCGCGTCCGTTGCGGGGGGCGATTACTCCGCCCGTCTCCAAGTCGCATTTGCACCGCCTTTTGATTGCTGAGTTTTTGGCGGGCGGCGAAGTTTCGCGCTTAGGGACTCCGCTTTCTGAAGCGGCGGATTTGGCGGCGACGCGGCGCTGTATCGCGGCACTTTCTGCCGCGCGTTCGGCGGGACTCCCTATGGCGACTCTCGATTGCGGAGAGAGCGGCTCGACGCTGCGCTTTTTTGCTCCGCTCGCCGCCGCGCTGGGCGTGAAGGCGAACTTTATCCGTCGCGGACGCCTCGCGGAGCGTCCGATGATTACCTATGATGAGTTAAAGGCGGGGCTCCACGAGTTGCGCGGCGATATTTCGAGCCAATTTGTGACAGGGCTCCTCTTTTCCTTGCCGCTTTTGGAAGGGGATTCGGAAATTCGCTTCACGACTCCCCTGCAGTCGAAGGGATATGTCGAGATGACGCTCGATGTGCTCGCTAAATACGGCGTGCGGATTCTCCCGACGGCGACAGGGTTTAGTGTTCCTGGCAAGCAGAAGTATGTCTCGCCGAAGGGCATCCAGCCCGAATGCGATTGGAGCGGCGCGGCATTTTGGTTTGCCGCCAATGCTCTCGGGAGCGAGATTCAGGTTAAGGGACTCAGCGCGGAGTCGCGTCAGCCCGACCGCGTTGTGAAGGACCTCATTGCCCGCATTGTCCATGCGAATAGGGATGGCGCGACGGAAGAAATTGATGTTTCGGAGTGCCCCGATAATTATCCAGCCCTCGCCGTCGTCAACTTTGCGCTGGGCGGCAAGGCGGTGTTTACGGGTACGGAGAGACTGCGTATTAAGGAAAGTGACCGCCTCGCGGCGATGGAAAATGTCTTTGCCAATCGCTATGATGTCGACCCCCAGAATGACCACCGCATTGCTATGGCGGCGGCGATTTTGGCGACGATTGGCGATTCTCCTACTCTGATTCATAATGCTTCGTGCGTCAAGAAGTCGTATCCGCACTTCTTTGATGAGTTTAAGATGGCTCTTTACGCCGTCACGGGCTGGCCACTCGTTAAGACGCGTAGCCCCGAGCTCCATAACGCGGCACATGCGGCGGCGGGACGCAAGGCGGAGATGGTCGTCTATCGCTCCCCGACGATTGAGGAAGCCCTCGCTTTTGCCGCGCGGTGTGGCGTGAAGGGGATGGCGGTGACGATTCCCCACAAAGAAAGCGTAATGAAGTATTTGGACGAAATCGACCCCAACGCTCAGAATATTGGTGCGGTGAATACGGTCGTTTTCGCGCCTGACGGACGCAAATATGGCTACAACACCGATATGGACGGCATTAAAGAAGCCCTCATTAACTTTATGGGGCAGAAGTCATTCAAGGGGCTCTCCGTCGTCTTGCTGGGTGCGGGTGGCGCGGCAAAAGCGGTGGCGCAGGCGCTGGATGTGCTAGGCGCGAAGGTCAAAATCTTGAATCGCACTCACGAGAAGGCGGTTGCTCTTGCCGAAAAGCACGGTTTCGCGGCAATTACGGCGATGGAGACTGCTGATTTGGTTGTAAACGCGACAAATCAAGACCCCATCCCTGACTTTGCCTTCACGGGTAAGGAGTGCGTCTATGACCTCGTTTATGTGCCCGAGGAAACGCCGCTCATCGTCCATGCCAAGGCGGCGGGCTGTCGCACGGAAAACGGCTTCTCAATGCTCCGTGCTCAAGCCAATCGGCAATTGGAACTCTTTTGTAATAAGGAATCTGAGAAATGACACAACTTGAAGCAGCGAGAGAAGGAATCATAACGGACGCTATGCGCACTGTCGCGGCAGACGAGGGGCTTACGCCTGAGGCGGTGCGTGAGGCCGTGGCGAGTGGCAAGGCGGTCATCCCACTGAATATCAACCATAAGAATGTGCACCCGATGGGTGTCGGACGGATGTTCCGCACGAAAGTAAACGCGAACTTGGGGCGCTCGCCGACATGCTCGGGGAAGGGCGATGAACTTGATAAGCTCGCGATTGCCCTCAAGGCGGGCGCGGACTTCGTTATGGATCTCTCGGTGGGCGCGGATATTACGGCGATTCGGCAGGGAATGCTCGACGCGACAACGGTTCCGTTGGGCACAGTGCCTGTTTATGAGACGCTTTCGCGTGCGCCAGGCGATATTCCTGTGATGGACCCCGATTTGCTCTTGCATGTCATTGAGGAACAGGCGAAACAGGGCGTGGACTTTATGACGCTTCACGCGGGACTCCTCTTGCGGCATATTCCGCTTGCCAAGAAGCGTGTGATGGGTATCGTTTCGCGTGGCGGGGCAATTATGGCGGAATGGATGCAGAATAATCACGCGGAGAATCCCCTTTATACCCGCTGGGACGAAGTTTGCGCGATTTTGCGCAAGTATGATGTGACCGTTTCGCTCGGCGACGGACTCCGTTCGGGGTGCTTGGCGGACGCGAGTGACGAGGCGCAATTCGGTGAATTGCGGGTGCTCGGGGAACTCGTGAAACGGACCCGTGCGGCGGGCGTGCAGGTTATGGTTGAGGGTCCAGGGCATATTCCGTTTGACGAAATTCAGATGAATATGGCTAAGGAGCAGGAGATTTGCGATGGGGCTCCGTTTTATGTACTCGGACCCGTCGTCATTGACATTGCGCCTGGCTATGACCATATTGTTTCCGCGATTGGTGCAACTGCCGCGGCGACTTACGGGGCTTCTTTGCTCTGTTATGTGACCCCATCGGAACATTTGGGGCTTCCAAATGCTGAAGAGGTGCACGAGGGAATGATTGCCTATAAAATCGCGGCACATGCGGGCGATGTGGCACGTGGGTTCCGTGGCGCGGCAGATCGGGATATGGAAATGGCCAAAGCGCGGCGTGCCTTTAATTGGGAGGCGCAGTTCAAGTGCGCCCTCGACCCCGAACACGCCCGCAAGCGTTGGCAAGCGACCCGCGCGGAAAGTGACCGCGAGAAGGGTGGCGAGGACTATTGCTCTATGTGCGGCAAAGCCTTCTGCGCCGTCCGCACCTCCCGCCGCATCATGAGCATCGAGAAGTAATGGCTATGAAATACAATTACGGCATAGCCCTCCTCAAAATCGCCGCGTGCTTTGGGGTTGTTTGTTGCCACTATAGCACGGGCGAGAAGTGGGCACAGTTGGCAGTACCCCTCTTTATGCTGATTGCTTTGTTCCTGAGCGCGAAGGGATTTGGTCAGGGCTGGGGAAAGATTTTTTCGCGTTTGCGTCGCCTCTATATTCCTTTTTTGTTCTGGGGGTTCACGAGCTGTGTTGGGCATATCGTTCTTGGACGCTCGTTTGAATGGCAAGGAATCGTCTTTCAATTTGTCGTTGGTGCTCCATTGAATTCGCCACTGTATTTCATAGTGCTTCTTGCACTTTACACTCTTATTATAGGTGCACTTTGTGAAAGTACGCGTGCCCGCAAACTTCTCATCCTACTAGGGGGGGGGGGGGTATGCTATTTGCTCCAATATACAGGAATAAACCATTTAATCTTTAAGGGACTTCCTTTTGCGCCGAAGTTTTCCATGGGACGCATTGTGGAATTGTTCCCATATGCGGTCATCGGATATTATGCGTATCGTTGCAAGATAGAAGAACTTCCCTTTAAATGGACTCTTTGCACGGCTGTTGGGCTATTCCTTGTTGGGTTCTTTCTTAACCTGCCGTGCCCAGGATGGGGGTTTCAGGGATTCTCGTTGCTCTTTATGTCCGTTGGTGTCTTTCTCATTGCCGTGGTTGGCGGACGGCATCTGACTTTGCCTGTTAAAGCAGGGAAGATTGTCTCAGAATTGGCAGGACTGACAGCAGGGATATTCTATATCCATATGTCAGTTGGTTATATATTAGAGAAGTTCACAGGAAGAAATAGGTGCATAGAAGCGGCTATTGTAGTCTTTATTCTTTCAGGAATCGTCGTCTTCATTCTTAAGCGAATACCTGTACTCCGTAAGGTTGTTGAGTAAAGGGTATTAGTGGTAGGACTGCCGAACTCGTTGACAATAGATGAAATTGGTGAGCGGCAATTTGCTCGTAATGAGTTGATTTGTACATGTTTGTCAAGGTGTCCGTTGATAGAAGGGTTGACAAATGTCTTGCGAACACGGATGATGGATCGCCGTGGCGAGGGCGTGCCAGTTATTTATATGGCGACACAGAAACTCGCAGGAAAGAGCCCTGTTTATAAGCTTTTTGGCGACTCAGAGCTTATGTTGACAATCTTTTCGGCACCCATAGATGACCGGGCTTCGCTCGAAGCTATTGTAAAGGATTTGTCAACCCCATCTAGGGATAGGTTGACAAATGGTTTACAAATCGAACGCATTCGGGAATTGCTACGAAAGAATCCGCAGATGACACAGGCGCAACTTGCGAAAGCTCTTGGGCTATCGCGTACTAGCGTAGCTAATTGGATTCGTAAAGCGGGTGGCACTATTCGCCATGTCGGTAGCCCTAATAACGGACATTGGGAAGTTGATTAGATGTCGTTTTTAATCACGGATTTCCACGGATTAGTACAGATGGTAGGGCGGGTGTTTTGACGCAAAGAAACGCAAAGGGGATGCAAAGGCTTTGCGCGGCGGTTTTTAACACAGAGGCACAGAGTCACAGAGAAG
>CAVCJC010000062.1:0-12202 GCA_963602475.1 Lachnospira hominis (ex Liu et al. 2021) | reverse complement strand
CGCGAGCGACATTGAGATCAAGGTTTGCGAAGGCGATATTCCTGATGGCTGGCTTGGGCTTGACATTGGTCCTAAGAGCGTCGCGCTTTTTGCGGAAGCGATTAAGCCCGCGAAGACGGTCGTTTGGAATGGCCCGATGGGCTGCTTCGAGTTCGCGCCTTTGGCGAAGGGCACCTTCGGCGTTTGTGACGCGGTTGCGCTCGTTAAGGCCAATGGCGGTGTTTCCATCATCGGTGGTGGCGACAGCGTCAGTGCGGTGAAGAAGAGCGGCAAGGCTGCGGAAATGACCCACATCTCGACGGGCGGCGGCGCGTCGCTGGAGTTCCTTGAAGGCAAGGTTCTTCCGGGCGTCGCGGCACTTACGGATAAGTAAGCTTCGATAGGGTAGAATAAAAAGAGAGGGAGGTCGCTAAAAAAGGCACTTCCCTCTTCTTTTTGCGAACTTTGATAGTTTTTCTCCCTCAAACGCGGCAAATTATGGTATAATATTAGGAAAGATTCGGGTTCGCTCGGATTGAATAGACTTAACTCTCTAATTGAAGGAGATTCTAAGATGAAAAAGATAGTGTTGTTACTGGGCATCATTGCCGCAGTTGCGTCCGCTCAGGCGGGCTGCACTTGGGATTGGTGGTTTAATAACGGTCATAAGGATATCCGTGGCTGCGCGCTCGGCCTTGGGTGTTCGAATGCCACGGTGACGGGTGCCCAGATTGGGCTTGCCGCGACGAAAGCGAATGAAGTAAAGAAGGGTGCGCAGGGCGCGATTGGCTACAGCCGCGTCGATAAGCTGCGTAATGGCGTGCAGTTCGCGCTTGTGTCGCAGGCGAAGAGTGCCGCGCTTCAATTTGGTTTGATTTGCATCAATGATACGGGCTTTTTACCTGTCTTCGTGCTCTTCAACTTCGATAAGACGATGTTTGGTAAGGAGCGCTAAGAAAATAGAATGGGTATACGCATTTTAGGTACAGGCAGTTATCTGCCGCCGCGTGTTGTCACAAATGACGATATCGCGAAGTCCTTGGATACGAGCGACGAGTGGATTTACTCCCATACGGGAATCCATTCGCGTCATGTGGCGGATGAAGGCGAGTCCACTTCGACGATGGCGGTGAAAGCCGCGCAGGCGGCGATGGCGGCGGCGGGTGTGAAGCCTGAGGAAGTCGGGCTTATTGTAGTCGCGACTTCGACACCCGATTATAATCCGTTCCCATCGACGGCGTGTGTGGTGCAGGGTCTCCTCGGCTGTGAAAACGCGGGTGCATTTGATTTGCAGGCGGCGTGCGCGGGCTTCGTATATGCGCTTGAGCAGGCGCGGGGCTTCGTGAACTTCTATCCCGATAAGAAGGCGATTGTGATTGGGGCGGAATGCCTCTCGCGCATTTTGGATTGGACTGACCGCTCGAGTTGCATCCTTTTTGGTGATGGCGCGGGCGCGGTGGTGCTTGGCAATGATGACGCGCCCGGCGCGGCGAGCGTGAAGACGAAGGCGCACACGATTCTGGGCGCGGACGGCAAGGGTTCGCACTTTATTACGCGTACGGGGGGCTGCAAAGATGCGCTCCCGATTGACCCTGCGACTGGCGTGCCCGCTAAGTTGCAGCCGATTTTGCCGCAACTCGTCCTTATGGGACACGATGTCTTCGCGTTCGCGGTGCGGACTCTCTCGAAGGTCGCGGCAGATCTCTGCACGAAGCTTGGGACGACCCCCGAGGAACTCGACCGCGTCTTTGCCCACCAGGCGAACGGACGCATTATCGAGGCGGTTGCGCGGCGTATGAAGTTGCCGATTGAGAAGTTCTGGTTGAATCTTTCAACGACAGCCAACACGAGCGCGGCATCGATTCCGATTTCGCTTGACCAAGCCGTGAAGGCGGGCGAGTTGAAGGACGGAATGAAGATTGTAATGGTCGGTTTTGGCGCGGGGCTCACCTATGGTGGAACCTACTGCGTGTGGCCGAATCTCTAAAAGGTTTCTAAAATCACTTAATTCACTTAAAAGAGGAAATAACAATGAAGAAAGTCATGATTACGGGTATTGGCATGCTGTGTCCGTGTGGTAACGGCAAGAAAGAGGCATGGGCTAATATCAAGGCGGGCAAGTCTGGCATCACGCGTATCACGAAGTTTGATCCGGCGCGTGTGACGAGTCAGGTTGCGGGCGAAGTTAAGAACTTTCAGGAATATGCGATTGATTCGGGGCTCGTCGATAAGCGTGAAGCGCGGCATATGGCCCCATTCTCGCAATATGCCGTCGCCGCCGCGAAAGAAGCGTGGGCGGACGCTGGGTACACCGCTGAGAAGCATCCCGATATGGATCGCGTCGCCACACTCTTCGGCAACGGCATCGGCGGACTTGATGTCACGGGCGACAGCTACAAGATTCTCTTTGATCGCGGTCCAGACCGTCTTTCCCCGCTCGCGGTTCCTGAGCTTATCCCGAATGAATCGGCGGGTAATGTCGCGATTGCGCTTGGGGCGCACGGTCCCTGTCAAGTCGTCGTGACGGCGTGCGCATCTTCGACGGACGCTCTTGGCTTCGCGCTTGATATGATTCGCGCGGGGCGTGCGGATGTCGTGATTGCGGGCGGCACTGAAGCGGCTGTTATGGAGTTCACGGTCGGCGGCTTTATGAAGATGAAGGCGCTCTCCACCCACTTCAATGAGACCCCCGAGAAAGCGTCCCGTCCGTTCAATGCGGATCGTGACGGCTTCGTCATTGGTGAAGGCGCGGCAGCACTCATTCTCGAGAGCGAAGAGCACGCGAAGGCGCGTGGTGCGCATATCTACTGCGAACTCGCGGGCTATGGCTCGACATGCGATGCCTACCACATCACGGCACCTGATCCGTCTGGCGTGGGCGCGGTCAAGGCGATTGAGGCGGCGCTCAAGGACGCGGGAATGACTGATAAGTCTGAAATCGACTACATCAACGCGCACGGAACTTCCACCCACCTGAATGACCAGATGGAAACGAAGGCGTTCAAGGTTGTGTTCGGTGAAGAGCAGGCGAAGAAAATCAATATTTCGTCCACGAAGTCCATGCACGGACACCTCCTTGGCGCGACAGGTGCGCTCGAAGCGGCGATTTGTGCGCTCACGATTGAGGAAGGGTTTGTTCCCCCGACAATCAACTACGAGAAGCCTGATTTGGAAGTCAATGTTGAGAAGGGCGAAGTGCCGCTCGACTTGAATTATACGCCGAATGTGGGCGTGAAGCGCGAAATCCGCGCGGCACTTTCCACCTCGCTCGGTTTTGGTGGTCACAACGGCGTTTTGGCGTTCCGCAAGGTTCAGGGCTAAGGAGGTACGATATGTCACACGAAGCACTTACAGAGTTCCCGACATTCAAGAATGTCTATAATAAGCCTGGCATTGAACTTTTGCCGCACCGTCCGCCTTTCCTTTTCGTGGATAAGCTTTGGTCGGCAGATGAGACGGGCGCAATTGGTGAATACACCTATACAATGGAGAAGAATGACTTCTTCAAGGGACACTTCCCGACTTTCCCGATTGTTCCTGGCGTAATCTTGATTGAGACGATGGCGCAGATTGGTGGTTGCGGTCTCATTGCCACGGGCTTCTTGGGTGAAAAGGCGAGCTTCCTCTTCGCGAAGGTCGAGGAAGCGGTGTTCCGCAAGCCCGTTCGCCCCAACGACAAGCTCGTTGTTGTCGCGAAAAACATGAAGCTCAAGAAGATTATCGGCGTTTTTGATTGCAAGGGCTATGTAAATGGCGAGTTGGCTGTTGAGGCGACTTGCAAGTGCATGCTCGGGGGCGCGAACTAAGAATGATTCGAATCGTCAAGGCGGGGGATCGCCGAATTGCCGCGTTCAATGCGCGACCAGCATTCCCCGAGGAAGCCGAAAAAGCGGCGGCGGAAGTTCTCGCGGATATTCGTAAGAATGGCGACGCGGCAGTTCGTCGCTATGTCGCCAAGTTTGAGGGGTTCAAGGGCAAGGATTTGCGCGTAAAGGTTGACCCGAAGGCTCAGATTCCTGCCGCGATTCTCAATGCCGTGAACGATGCCCACCGCCGCGTTTTGAAGTTCTCGAAAGCTTCTTTGCGTAAGGCGTGGTCGATGAAAACGCCGAAAGGCGGTGTCGAGGGCGAGTTCTATTCGCCTATGGACCGCGTCGGCGTTTATGTGCCTGGCGGCACGGCACCCCTCGCGTCGACTTCCATTATGACGGTGACACTCGCCAAAGCGGCGGGTGTGAAAGAGATTGTGGCGTGCACGCCAGCGGGCAAGACGGGGGAGGTTAACCCCGTCCTTTTGTATGCCCTTAAACTCGCGGGCGCTACTGAGATTTATCGTGTCGGCGGCATTCAGGCGATTGGTCTTATGGCGTTTGGCACGAAGACTTGCCGCAAGGTTCAGAAGATTGTTGGTCCTGGCAACGCCTATGTAACTGCCGCGAAACGCCAAGTCTTTGGTTATGTCGCGATTGACCAAGTGGCGGGTCCAAGCGAAATTGCCGTTTTGACGGACGGTTCCGTGGATGTTCGCTGGATCGCGGCGGATTTGCTCAGCCAAGCCGAGCACGGCAGTGGATGGGAGAAGTCCCTCTGTGTCTGCACCTCGCAGAAACTCGCGGAAGCGATTAAGGCGGAAGTTCTCAAGCAAACCGAGACCCTCTCGCGCAAAGCTCTCGTCCAGCGCGTCATTGACCGTGACGGAATCCTCATCGTCGTCGTCCCGAATGTAAAGGCGGGCTTGGAAGTCGTCAATGACTTCGCGCCCGAGCACTTCGAGATTATGACGAAAGAGCCGCTCAAGGATATGAAGGGCGTGAGGGCGGCGGGTGCCGTCTTCGCGGGTGCGTGGACCCCTGAGTCTGCGGGCGACTTTGTGGCAGGGCCGAGCCATGTGCTCCCGACGGGGGGCGCGGCACGGATGTTTAATGGGCTTACGCCGGACGATTTCCGTCGCCGTCATAGCTTCGTCGCTTTCAAGCGCGAGGACTTGGCGCAAACGAAAGCCACAATTGAGGCTTTCGCGGCAGTGGAAGGACTGGATGGGCACGGTCGCGCGGCGACTATTCGCTTTGAGAAGCCCTAAGCGCACAAGATTAGCATGACTTTTTTACAGCGACATGCTTATGATATCGGATGCGGAGTTGCCGCGTGCCTATGGCCGTTCTTTCCGCGTCGTCGTCATCTCGCGGCGGATAATATCCTTAAGTGCGGTATTGTGACGGACGCGGCAGAAGCGCGGCGAATTGCGCGTAAGGCGTGGTGTCATCTCGCGGGGCATATCTGCGAGGCACTCTGTGTGCCGCGTGTCGTTAATGCGAATAATTGGCGCGACCACCTCGACTTTTCGTCGGCGGACCCCGAGGCGATTAAGTTACTCTTGGAGACTCCCGATAAGCCCGTGTTGCTCGTAAGTTCCCATCACGGTGTTTGGGAAGCGGCGACGAATGTCCTTTCTTTTGCCCGCCCGATGATTGCCATTGCCCGCGTGATGAATAATCGTCTCGTCGCGGGCTGGATGAAGAAGCACCATTTTCGCGGACCTGTGACCATAATCGACAAAAATCGCGGCTTTACACCCGATATTGTCCGTCAGTGGCTCACCTCTTGTTCGGCAATGACGATTTTGATGGATCAGCACGCTTCGCGCGGTGAAAAGTTGCAGTTTTTGGGGCGACCCGCGCTGACTTTCACGAGTGCGACGCGGCTCGCGATGCGTTATGGCGTACCGATTGTGGTGGGGTCATTCGTGCGCATTGCCCCTTATCGCTATCGCCTTGTTGGCGGGGCTCCGCTCACTTTTGATAAGAGTATGAATCGCGCCGAAGCGACACAGCTTTTGAATGACCGCCTCGGGGAGGCTATTCGCCTTTATCCTGAGCAATATCTTTGGGCGCATCGTCGGTGGAGAATGGACTGAGAAAGGCACTTTCCTCGTATGTTAGATTTTATCTGTCTCGGTTTATCGCTCGTATTTTTCTGGTCGACATTCGTAGTTCTCTTCGGGCTTTTGCGCACGCCAAAGACCTATAAGAAGGCGACGCGCAACTTGAAGTTTGCCGTCCTTATTTGTGCACGCAATGAAGAGCGCGTCATTGCCTTGCCCATTCGTAGTATTCACATGGGGAAGTATCCGCGCGAAGCGGTGGATGTGATAGTCCTCGCCGATAATTGCACGGACTCCACCGCCGAAATTGCCGCGCGTTCGGGGGCCCAAGTTTGGGAGAAGTCTACGCCGAGCACCTGCAAGGGCGATGTTCTTCGGTGGGGCGTAGAGAAGGTGCTTGCCACGAAGAAATATGACGCGATTGCCGTCTTTGATGCGGATAACATTGTTTCTGATAAATGGTTTGACGCGGTAAATGACGCGCTCCAAGATGGTGAAAGCGTGGTAACGGGGTGTCGGCACGCTTCTAACTACGCGAAGAACATTATCTCGGGCTGGTACGCGATTTATTGGGGGGTTATGAATGAACTCTCGAATCGCGTCCGTACGAACCTCGGGCTCTCGGGCAAGTTGACGGGCACGGGCTTCGCGTGCTTGACTTCCGTCTTGGGCGAGAAAGGTTGGGAGACCTCCACGATTGTAGAAGATGTCGAGTTCACCGTCCAAATGAATCTCGCGGGGCGGCGCGTCGCGTATGTGCCCGAAGCGGAATATGCCGATGAACAGCCGGAAGACCTCCGTTATATGTGGCGACAGCTTTCACGCTGGGCGACGGGCGGTTGGCAGGTCGTCGTGCGCTATTTCGGTGTTTGGGTACGGACTCTTCTGCGGCATCCGTCATTGCGCCTCTTTGATAGCTACTTCGCCATTTTGACGGGGATGTCCGTTGCTTTCATTTTGCTTTTTAATGGCGTCGCTTTTCTCTACCGCCTCTCGTGCGTCGACTTCGCGAATCGTTCGGCGTTCATGTTCTTTGTGGGCATTCTCTGCTTCGTCGGTGTTATGGGCTGGTTCACGGCATTCGCGGCGGTGGCGCTTTCGCGGCACAAGCGCCTCCCGGGGCTCGCGGCAATTCTGACATTCCCCATCTTCTCATTCATCCTCTCGTGTTCGCTCCTCTATTCGATTGTGCATCCGACGCGCAAATGGAAGGCGATTCCGCATGGCGTGGAGGCGCTTGAACCCAAGGTGGAGGCCTCGTGACAGCGCAAGATGTGATACTGGGTGTGCGCGTTCAGCATGTCCGCGAACTGAAGACGCAGGTGACGGAACTCAAGAGTGAGAATGACCGCCTGCGCCGTGAGAATGAGGAATTGCGCAGCCACTTCGATCTCGCCCTCACTGCGGCACTTGACTTGGGGGCACTCCCCGAGGGTGGCTCTCTCGTCGTCGTGGATGGTTGGAACTTCATCTTGGGCGCGAACCGCACGGCGAAAGACCCCGCACAATTGCGAGCGCATGTGGAGAAGTATCTCGCGGAAAATCCGAAGGATGCCGCGTGGATTATCTTTGACGGACCCCACGAGGCGACGACTGCCGTGCCGCGCTTGCGCGTCTCCTACACGGGCGGCACGGGTGCGCAACGTGCCGACAGATTCATTTGTGACTTTGTGCGTATGGCGTCCTTTCGGGGACTTGCCAAGCGAATAATCGTAAAAACCCGCGATAAAACGCTTCGCCGCGAGGTTGAGAAACTTCAGGCTCGAAATAAAGTGTAAAGATGGGTTTGTAAGAATGCCGCGTTTATGGTATAATTCTAAATACAAGATTTCATAATTGAAGGAATAACTAGCAATGGCTGAAACGGAAAATCTGGCGACGCAACTGAATGCGTTCGCTGAAAACAAGGACTTTGAGGGTGCTTTTGCCTTCGTACGGGAGCATCAGGCGGATCTCGCCAAGGCTCTGCGGCAAACTGGCATTCGTGACGCGCTGAAGAAGGCGACGAATGACCGGCTGATCCTTTCGTTTTTGGATGGGGTCGGCTTTGGTCTAGCACCGCTTGATAAGGTGCTTGCGGCGTTGGAGAAGCTCCTCGGCTTCCAGCCCGGTACCCTCGTCCTCAATAGCACATGGGGACTTGGTGTCGTCAAGCGCCTTGATTACTTCTATAAGCGTATCACGGTCGACTTCAAGACGAAGAAGGGACACCAGTTCACCTATATGGCGGCGATTGATATGCTGCAAGCCGCGCCTGAGAACCACATCCTCGTTCTCGCGCACGCCGACCCCGCGCGGATTGAGGGACTTCTCAAGGAGCACCCAGGCGAATTCGTTAAGCTCGTTCTCGCGAGCTATGGCGATATGCCGCTCACGCGTTTGGAGACCGTGGTTGTCGCCAATGGCTTTGTGAAGGCGGTTAATTGGAAGTCCTTCTGGGATAAGGCGCGTATTGAACTTCGTCACGAGGGGCTCGTGGAAATCCCCACGCGGCGGACGGATCCCTTGCGCTTGCGTCAGTCGGTTGAGGACTATGGTGACAATTGGCTCACCGCTTTTGCGCATGAGACGGACCCGAAACTCATTTTGTCGGGGGTGCGCGAGTTTATCACCAAGGAAAACCGCTTCCGCACCGCGAGTGAGGACACGAAGAAGAAGATTGGCGAGCGTCTCGCATTCGCAGTGACGGCGGCGCGTCTGGTGGACGATGCCCTCTACGCGCGTCTCGCGGGACTCGTTATTCAGCTCGGCTACACGACCCCGACAGCGGAAGAAATGCGCGAATATCTTTGGCAGCGTAAGCGCTACATCAAGGCGGCGGCGGAATTGCCCGCGCGTGAAGTCGGGATGATGGTTCGCTTCCTCGCGTATGATGATACAGGCAAAGCGCGGCTTTACGCGGCAATTCCTGACCTCTGCTACGCGGCAGTCGAAGAAATCGTGGATGCCTTTATGGATGACGCGAATCTGCGCACGGTTATCGGCAATTATATGAAGGCCCCTGCCGCGCCCGCGACGCTGACGATGCTTTTGGCGGGACACTACAAGGACTTCCAATACTGGACGGAACTCCCCTCGCATGTGACGATTCTTTCCCACGCCATTGCGCTAGGTGAGGGACGCCAGAGTGGCGAGACACTGCGCCTTCAGAATATGATTCGCCGCCTTTTCGCGGATACCAAGTGGCTGACGGAAGTCTTTAATATGCTCACGCCTGAGGATCGCATCCTCTTCTTTGAGCGCTTCCAGGCTTCTATCGCGTGGGATCCCTCGACTCACCACACTATCGTGGTGCGTATGGTGCACATCTGCCCCGAGCTCGAGGCGCATGTCGTTAAGGTTGAGAAGAAGCGCGAATATGCCCGCGTCACTTCGTATCGTAGCTACGCGTTTAAGAAGGCGGAATACCTCAAACTCATCAATGAGGAAATGCCCGCAAATGTCAAGCGCATTGAGTTCGCGAAGGGCTTCGGGGACCTCTCCGAAAACGCGGAATATCAGTACGCGAAGGACGAACAGCGTGCCCTCATGCAGAAGCAGACGCTTATGCAGGCCGATCTCGAGGCGGTTAAGCCCACGGAGTTCGCGACTGTCGAGCTTACGGAAGTCGCGCCGGGTCTCGAAGTCGTGGTGGAGACACCTACGGGCGAGAAGACCTACAGCATTCTGGGTGAATGGGATAACGACATTGAGATGAACATCCTCTCGATGAAGACCCAGCTCGCGAAGAATATGCTTGGCAAGAAGGTCGGCGATAAGTTTGAGCTGCCGGGCGTGGAAGGCGCGGACCGCTTTGCTACGGTCAAGGAGCTTAAGCCGCTGAGTGACAAGGTTCGCGAATGGATGAAGCTCCCAGCAGGGATGCAGATTTAACAGTAGTGGACTAAACGGATGAGAAAGGAGTTCTCTCTATGATTAAAAAGATTGAAAAGAAATCCGCTATTACCAAGGCGCCAGTAGTCAAGAAGACGGAAATCGCTTCTAAGGCTAAGCGCATTTCGGCGCGTGAGCTGAAGAAGCAAGGTGCGCCGAAGAAGCCCGCCAAGGTCATTCAGCAGGTAATGGACGAGGATACGGCACTCGCCTTCGCAATGTCCATCGCTGAGCAGAAGAAAGCAGCCGCGCGTGCTACGGACGAAGAGCACGCGGGCGTCGGCGTGCGTTTGACGCGCCGTCCAACGACACGCTCCAAGGGCGAGAATACCGTCCATTTCTCGAAGGATGATTTGGCGGACTTCCGTAGGCGCCTCTTGGAGGCGCGTTCGAAAGCGCTCTCGGGTGTGAACGCGATGAAAGCGACGGGCTTCAATGAAGCGGAAGACCACGAGGCGGACGGTGGCGACGGAACCAACCAAACGCTCCGTTTGCAGGCTCTTGGGCAGATGGGTGTTATCAACCGCACCATTCGCCAAATCGAGGAAGCCCTCCACCGTATCGACGATGGCTCTTACGGAGTCTGCACGGTCTGCGGCAAGCTCATTCGTAAACAGCGTCTTCTGAATCAGCCGTTTGTACTCACCTGCATGGAATGCCAGACGGAAATGGAGCGCGTCAAGAATCTCGGGCGGTGAGAACATTCGTCCGTCTATTCGCCGCGGTCGCTAACCTCGTGTTAGTGGACGCGGTAACAAAGGAACTCGCCGTGGCGAAGCTGAAAGGCGCCGCGGCAGTTTCCGTTATACCTGGCTACTTCAACTTAGCCTATGTAGAAAATCGCGGATGCGCCTGGGGACTTTTTCAGCATCAGGTCTGGCCGCTCGCGGCAGTGGGAATTGCCGCACTCGCTTTCCTCATTTGGAAACGCCGCGAAATCTTCTATGGCGGCGTTTGCGTCGGTTGGCGGCGTGTCTGCGGCGGAATCAGCGAAGCGATTCTTTATGCGGGCATTATTGGGAACCTAATCGACCGCGTTTATCGTGGCTATGTCATTGACTTCCTTGACTTTCATTGGCAAGGCGCACACTTCCCGTGCTTTAATGTGGCGGATGTCTGCATTACTGTCGCGGCAGGGCTCCTAATCTTGCTGTCTTTCACAAAAGACGCGGCACATCCGAAGAAATGACGCGGCAAGTCTATCTTTTGGCTGGACCTACGGCGAGCGGGAAAAGTGCGCTCGCCGCAATTCTCGCACGAGAAATGGGGGCTCGCATCTTGAATGCGGACTCCATGCTCGTTTATAAGGGCATGGATATCGGGACCGCTAAGCCCACGAAGGCGGAAATTGCCGAGTTTGGGATGGGCGGAATTGATTTGGTCTCACCAGCGGAAGAGTTCTCGGCGGGGGCGTGGCTTCGCGCGGCGGCGGATTGGGCCGCGAAAGTGCCGCGTGATGTGCCTATTATCGTAGTCGGCGGCACGGGGCTCTATTTTTCCGCACTCTTGCGGGGGCTCGACCGCGCGTGGGTGAAGCCGCCACCCGCTTATCCCGTCATTAAGATTGACCGCGCCATTATCCGTCAACGAATTGCCGCGCGACTGGACGATATGTTCATACAGGGGCTCGAGGAAGAAAAACGCCGCTTGCACGAGGAATATCCCGTTTGGTCACGAACTGCCGCGCTCGCCATTGGCTATCGCGAAGGGGATGACCGCGCGAAGATTCTTACCCGTACCTGCCAACTCGCGAAGCGGCAGGATACTTGGTTTCGGCACCAAGCCGAGGCTTACTATGTCGAACCCACTGTGGAAGATGTCCGTGAATGTTGGCAGAAGCACGGTCCGTGGCAAGTGGAGTTCTAGGAGAAGATGAAAAACCGCCTTATCCTCGCGAGTGGAAGCCCCCGTCGCGCCAAAATCCTTCAAGATTTGGGGCTCGCCTTCGAAGTTGTGAAGACGGACGCCCCCGAAGTTTCCATCCCCCACGATCCCGAACGAACCGTCCGTGAGAATGCGCTTGCCAAGGGCGCGGCAGTTCGTGCAACGCAGGGCGACGCGGCGGACATCCTTTCGGCGGATACCATCGTTTGGTTCGCGGACCGCATCTATGGCAAGCCGCGAGATTTGGACGAAGCGCGGCAGTTTTTGCACGAATTGAGCGGCAACACCCATGTCGTTTATACAGGCATTGCGTTTAACGGAAAGTGCCGCGTCGAGAAGTCTTTTGTTACATTTCATACGCTCACGGACTCTGCCATTGAGGCGTATGTGACGCGGGTGCGTCCCTTGGATCGTGCAGGGGCGTATGATATCGATGAGAATGGCGACCTCCTCGTCGCTCGTTGGCAGGGCAGTTACGAGAACATCATGGGTCTCCCCGTCGAACCCCTCCGCGCCTGGCACCTCCTCCCCTCTGCATAACCTTTCCGCCGTTTGGTAGGGCGGGCAGTCCCTTGCCCGCCGTTT
>CAVCJC010000061.1:0-12595 GCA_963602475.1 Lachnospira hominis (ex Liu et al. 2021) | reverse complement strand
TGACACTCAGGACGCGTCCGCCCGAAGTGACGACCTTGCCCTCAGCGACCTTAGTTCCGCAATGAAAAACGAGTGCGGGATTATTCTCAAGCCCCGAGATAACCTTGCCCTTCTCGTAAGAGCCCGGATAGCCTCCAGAGGCCACAATGACCGTCGCGGCAACTTCGGGTTTAACGACGATATCCGATTCAGCAAGACATCCCGTCGCCGCGTGGAGGAGTGCCGTCGCGAAGTCCCCGCCCAAGCGCGGCAGAACCGCTTCCGTCTCAGGGTCACCAAAGCGTGCGTTGAACTCGACGACATTAATGCGCGAGCCACTCAGGGCAACTTTGCCCGTCGGGGGCGTAATCATCAAGCCCGCGTAAAGAATGCCGCGATAAGTAATGCCACGACGGGCGAGTTCCTTGACGACAGGGACGATAATCGTCTCACGAATCTCGCCGAGCATATCTTGTGTAACGACAGGCGCGGGAGAATACGCCCCCATCCCGCCTGTATTCGGACCCTTATCGCCATCAAAAATGCGCTTGTGGTCTTGAGAAGACGGCAGCAACACGACATTCTCGCCATCCGTCATCGCCAAAATGGAGCACTCCTCGCCGTCCAGAAACTCCTCAATCAAGACTTCCGCCCCCGCCGCGCCAAACTTAGCATCGACGAGCATATCATCAATGGCTTGCTCCGCCTGTTCACGCGTCTCAGCAACAACCACGCCCTTGCCGGCGGCGAGTCCGTCCGCCTTAATGACGACGGGGAGTCCATACGCGGGGAGTGCCGCCTTCGCGGCAGTGGGGTCCGTAAAGACTTCCGCGCGCCCCGTCGGAACATGTGCCGCGTTCATAACTTCCTTAGCAAAGCGCTTTGAGCCTTCCATCCGTGCCCCCGCCGCGACGGGACCAAAAGCGGGTACGCCCAAAGTGGCGAGGCGATCGACGAGACCCGCCACGAGGGGGGCTTCGGGACCCACCACGACGAGGTCGGGCTTTTCTTGCGAGACCCACGCGGCAATGCCGTCAATATCTTCCGCACTAACAGGGACAATCTTCGCGAGCGCGGCAATTCCTGCGTTGCCTGGCGCACAATAAAGTTCGTGCCCCGCCGTATCTTGCGCGAGCCGCCAAACGAGCGCATGTTCGCGTCCGCCACTACCAACTACGAGAATCTTCATTGTCGTCGCTCCTTTTACTTTGCTGGGATTTTCAGGGTCTGCCCAATGCGAAGCCTATCGGATGTAAGCCCATTGAGTTCCTTAATCCGCGAAACGGTGGTGTTACAGGCTTGGGCAATCAAAGTCAGCGTGTCGCCGCTTTTCACGGTGTAAGTTCCGCTCGCGGCACTTTCTTCGGCGCGGCGGCGTTCGTTGCGTTCCGCCCGCTCCGCCTTCGCGAGCCGTGCGGAGAGGTCATTCACAATTTCGCCGCGCTGGGAATTGAGGCGCGTGCGAAGCGAGGCGACCTCACTGCGAAGTGCCGCGACCTCACTCTTAAGTGCCGCGTCATTATCACTCGCGGAAAGCGACCGCTCAATCTTGCTCAAACGCCGTGAAAGCTCGTCTTGTCCGTTTTGTAGCGCGTCGAGTTGACTCGCGAGGCGCTGGACCTCATCATACGCCTGTTGACCAAGAAACGCTTGGCGATTCGATTGCGCCGCGAGGACGGGTAAGACCGCACAGCCGACCCACACGAGAGCTAACTTTCTAAAAGAACACTTCATCTTCATTTTCCTTTCATTAGAAATAGAGCCAAAGCCAAATTATGGCGAGAACACCACAGACCCTCAAGAACCGCGTCTGCCGCCAGGACATCTCTTCCTGCTCGACGGACCGCCCAAACGCGCGCATTCCGCCGCCCGAGAGATAGTGGAAAAGTTTCCATCCATACTTCTTACCGTCCGAAGTCACGCCCGAAGCGCCGCGATAGGAGTCGAGTCGCCATGGGGTCGGCGAGCGCGTATAAGCGTGAGCGGACTTTACGGTTTCTGTATGGATGTTGCGCATACCTTACGGCAACTTAATCGTTTGCCCCGCCTTGATACGTCCGTCAGTAGAAATCACAGCCTTATTCGCCTCGCGAATCTCACGCCAAGCGGACGCACGGTTATAGAATCGAAGCGCGATTTTGTAGAGGGTATCGCCCTCTTGCACCACATAGGTGTCGGGATGCACAAGTGGGGCCGCGGCAGTTTTCTTCTTGCCGCCAAAGAGTGTATCACGATTGCCCTTCGCCGCCTTGCCGTCCGCCGAAGGGGCGGGTTTTACAGGCAAGAGGGACGAACCGCGCTGGACTTCTTCGCGTTCAGCTTCCGCCACCAATTTGCTCGCGTCTTTCTTCAAATCAAGACGGTCATCAACGGAATCTTCCTCTTCAAGGAGCGCACGAACATCGTCCGTAACCTTCGCGACAGTGCGCCCCGAACCTTCGTCTTCGCTGCGCAAATCACGCATAAACCGCTGTTGGTTGGCAAGTTGCTTTTCGAGTATAGCAATGCGGTCATTCGCTTTAGAAAGCGCGTCATTGAGCTTTGTGATTTCGGCGGCCTTGCGTTCCGTCTCAAGCCGCGCTTCTTCCACTTCCTTCACAAAAATGCGGTTTTCGCTCGTGGTGCGGGCAATTTCCTGCGAAAAGAGGCGCTCACAAATGGCAAGACGCTCTTTCGCGAGCGCGGCTTTATCGCTCGTGGGCTCTTGGCGCAGATATTCCCGATACTCGACAATCGCGCCTAGGTAGTCACTGCGCGAATCTTGTAAGAGGCTCGCGAGCTGAAAGCGTGCACTCGCATTGGCTGGATCGCCCTTCAGAGCCTTATTAAAGCCCTTAATGGCCGCATCAATACGCCCCGCCGCATAGTCCGCCATTGCGGACTGGTACTGTCCGTCGCCGCGCTCCTTCTTGAAGTCGAGCTTCTGGAGCCAATCGCACGCCGTGAGCGTAGATAAGGCGAATACTGCCAAACTAATCTTCGCTATCTTCATCGTTTTCCTCCTCTTCATCTTCTTCATCCTCATCGTCAAATTCGTCAGGCGTATCATCAATAAAGAAGTCATCGCCCTTTTCTTCCGTTTCGGGAGCGGTTTCCTCCTCGGGAATATCAAACTCGGTTTGTTGAACGCCCTCATCCTCTTTTTCTTCGGGCTTAGCCGCTTCTTCGGCTTCCTTCGCTTCTTCGGCGGCGGCTTTCTCATCTGCCGCGATTTGCTCTTCTACGACAACCTCAAGTTCGGTCTTCTTATCTTGCCGCTTATAGCTTTCAGCCTTCTGACGCGGATTCGACCGTTGCAAGGTGGGGTCGAGTTCATTCAACTGTTGCAAGGACGAGAGCCCAAAGTGCTCCAAGAAGAGTGGCGTTGTGCCATACAAGAACGGATGCCCAGGCAACTCTGATTTGCCTACAAGGCGAATCAACTGAAGGTCCATCAGGGTCTTCACATTCGCCGTTACATCTACGCCGCGAATCTCTTCCATCTCACTCTTGGTGATGGGCTGGCGATAGGCGATAATGGCGAGGGTCTCGAGCGAGGCGCGTCCGAGACGATTGGGGCGGTCGAGTTTCAAGAGTGCCCGCACATAGCGTCCGCAACTCGGCACGGTCTGAATGCGATACGCGCCCGCCGTGCAGACGAGCTCAAAGCCGCAATTCGCGACTTCCAGTGCCTTGGTAAGTCCCTTAAGCGCCTCATCAATTTCCCGCGAGGTGCAGGTATGATAGACATCCATAACCTCGGCGTTTTCGCCTTCTTCAGGCTCCACCGCCTTAATTGCCGCACGCAATTCGCCCGCCGTCAGCGGGGATTCACTCGCGAAAAGCAGTGAGCCCACGATCTCTTGCAGGCTTCGCGGCAGAGGTATTTTCACATTCTCACTCATAATCGTCAGGTCTTTCTAAAGGCTTATCTTGCGGCTCTTCATTCGAAGGCAAGATTGTAATTTCGTGAAATGCCGCGTTTTGGTAGACAATGACGCGGTGTTGGCGCAAAAGTTCCAGAAGTGCCAAGAAAGTGACGATTATCTCACCTTTCGCGGCATTGGGCTTGAAGAGCGCCACAAATGATACGCGGCTTTCTTTATGGACGCGCTCAAGTACATAGTCCATCTTATCCGGCACCGAATATCGCACGCCCTTCAGTTCCTCGTGAGGCATTTCATTGGCGCGAGCCAAAACTTCCTGAAACGCCGTCAGAAGGTCATAAAGGTCGAGATTCGCGAGGGCCTGCTTGCCATCTGCTTCCGTCTTCGCGAACTTTGGGCGTCCGCCACCATAATCGAAGCTATCCGCCGTAAGCGCTTCCATCCGTTCAAGCCGAATCGCGGCATCTTTGAACTTCTTGTACTCAATCAACTGCCGCACAAGATCTAGGCGCGGGTCGACCCACTCTTCATCCGTATCCTCGCTCGTATTGCGCCGCTCGACTGGCAAGAGCATTCGCGACTTAATCACCATCAGCGTCGCCGCCATCACGATGAACTCGCCCGCAATATCAAGATCTAACTGCCGCGCTTCATCAATAAAGCGCATATATTCCGTCGTGATGTGCTCAATGGGGATATCGTAAATATCCAACTCCTCGCGACGGATAAGATACAGAAGCAAATCGAGCGGTCCCTCGAAGACATCGAGCGTGACCTTATAATCATCAGCAAATAGTTGCGCTTGTGCCATATCTAAAACCTACTTTCGCGCGAGCGCCTTTCTTACAATTGTCTCAACATCCGCGACCGCAGGATCAGCCGTGAGAACGGCGGAGACCATCTTGTTCGAGGTTTCATCATTGAAGCCGAGTGCCGAGAGAGCCAAAATCGCGTCACGGGCAATTGGGGCTCGCGCATCCGCCCCATTCTGCCGCGAAGTGGCAGCGAGGGCTTCAATCGCGTTAACTTTATCCTTTAGCTCGACGCAAATCTTTTCTGCCGTCTTGCGTCCGACCCCCTTGATGGAAGCAAGCCGCTTCGCATTGCCGCTCGCAATGGCAAGGCACAGTTCCCCAAGGGACGAGCCCGACAAAATGGCGAGCGCGATCTTGGGTCCGATCCCCGAGACACCCGTCAACTTAAGGAACATATCCTTTTCGCGGTCGGATGAAAAGCCAAAGAGCAATTCATCGTCCTCGCGCACACAGTGGCTCACGAGAAGTTTTGCTTCCTCGCCCTTCTGAGGGAGCTTGTCGAAAGTAGAAAGCGGAATGAGAATCTCATAGCCAACCCCCGCCGCCTCAATAATGACGCGGGAGGGTTCTTTTTCAACAAGCGTTCCTCGAATATAAGCAATCATGCAAAGAGCTTCGCGAGTTTCTCGAGTTGCGCGACCTTGTCGCGATTTTCCTGCAACTTGCGCCGCGCTTCGGCGACGACAGCCTCAGGCGCGTGCGCCGTGAAGTTTTCATTCGCGAGCTTCGCTTCAGCGGACTTAATAAAGCCACTCAACTTCGCGAGCTCACCCGCGATACGCTTAGATTCCGCTGCCTTATCGACGAGGCCCTCAAGCGAGAGATAGACCGTGCCAAGCTCACCAAGCTTACCTGGCATCGCGAGTTCGGACTTTTCCGCGTCAATTACGAGGTTTTCTGCCCGCATTGCCTTCTTAAGGGAATCATATTCCGCCTTCAGGCTTTGCGCCGTCGCCTCATCGCGGCACCGCAGGGTCACATCCACGAACTTAGCTGGCGGAACCTTATATTCCGCACGCAGGGCACGCAAGTCGGTAATGGTCGCACGCTTCGCGTTCACAAACGCGAACACTTCAGGGGACAGACCCCACGCGGATTTCTCATCTTCGCTATAGCCCGTCGGGAACGCGGCACGCATAATCGTCTCGTCTTCGCCGAGGTAGCCGAGCTGATGAGCGACTTCTTCCGTCACAAAAGGCATATACGGATGGAGCAAACGAAGCGCCTTGTAGAAGACATCCGCCAAGACCGCGAAGGCGACTTCCTTATTCGGCGCGTCTTTCGCATATTCCACATAGCCATCGCAAATCTGCGTCCAGATGAAGTCGTAAATCGCGAGTGCACCATCCTGAATGCGGTACTGGGAGAGAATTTCACTCTGCTTGCGGCACGCGAGATCGGTCGCGTAAAGAATATGCTTCTCGTCCGCCGTCAAATCCGCCGCCGTAATGCCCCTGAGCGTCGTCGCGGCAGGCTTGTCGTCCGTATTCATCGCGAGGAACTTCGCGGCATTCCAAATCTTGGTCGTGAAGTTGCGTCCAATCTCAAACTTCTCCTTATTCACCTTGGTGTCGCAATCAAGGGACGTAATGAGCGCGATTGAGAAGCGCAGCGCGTCCGCCGAATAGAGGTTAATGAGCTCGAGCGGGTCAAGCGAGTTGCCGAGACTCTTGGACATCTTGCGTCCCTGCGCATCACGCACGATACCGTGGATAACGATGTTCTTGAATGGCGGCTTACCCATAAAGTGGATGCCCGCCATCATCATACGCGCCACCCAGAAGAAGATGATATCCTGCGCCGTCACGAGATCCGTCGTCGGATAGTAGTACTCGAGATCCTTCGTCTTCTCGGGCCAGCCGAGTGTAGAGAACGGCCAGAGCCACGAGCTGAACCAAGTGTCAAGCACATCCTCATCCTGCTTCAAGTCGGCGACCGTCACATTCTCAAAGCCGGGAATAGCCTTCGCCTTGGCGAGTGCCGCCTCGGGCGTCTCGGCGACGACAATCTTCGGCTCTTCGCCCTTCTCTGCCGGCAAATAGTAGGCAGGAATGCGGTGCCCCCACCAAAGTTGCCGCGAAATGCACCAATCTTGGATGTTTTCCATCCAATTGAAGTAAATCTTGCTCCAGCGCTCAGGCACAAAGCGTGTTTCGCCCGACTTAACGGCGGCCACGGCAGGCTCGGCGAGCGGTTTCATCTTCACGAACCACTGCTTGGAGAGGCGGCTATCCACAATCTCGTGGCACCGATAGCAGTGTCCGACTTGGTTGTCATAGTCGTCGATGTGGTCAAGGAATCCGCCCGCTTCCAAATCAGCGACAATCGCTTCGCGGCACTTAAAGCGGTCCATCCCCGCATATTTCGCACCCGCCTGCGCATTCATCGTGCCATCGTCGTTCATCACATCCACTTCCGCGAGATTGTGACGCTTGCCAACGAGGAAGTCATTCGGATCGTGCGCGGGCGTAATCTTCACGATGCCCGTACCAAATTCCTTCTCCACATAATCATCGCTGATAACGGGAATCGGACGATTCGAGAGCGGCAAAAGCACATTCTTCCCGACAAGCGCGGCATAGCGTTCGTCTTTCGGATTTACCGCGACGGCCGTATCGCCTGGCAATGTCTCGGGACGCGTTGTCGCGAGTAGCACATAGTCAATGTCGCGTGCGCCCTGCACGCCCTTCGCCGAACCCTCAATCGGATACCGCAAGTACCAGAGGTGTCCCTTATTCGGCTCGTGCTCGACTTCGTCATTGGCGAGTGCCGTGCCGCAACGCGGACACCAGTTGACGATGTAATTGCCTTTATAGACGAGTCCCTCATCATAGAGTTGCGTGAAGACCTTGGCGACAGCCCGCGAGCACCCTTCATCGAAAGTGAAGCGTTCGCGCTGCCAGTCGGTGGAATTGCCGAGCATACGCTGCTGATGGACAATTGTCCCGCCGTACTGCTTTTTCCATTCCCAGACGCGCTCCACAAACGCCTCGCGCCCGAGATCTTGCCGCCGCTTGCCTTCTTTGCGCAACGCCTTCTCAACGACATTCTGCGTCGCGATACCCGCGTGGTCCGTACCCGGGAGCCACAAGGTATTGTCGCCACGCATACGATGCCACCGCACGAGGATATCCTGAATCGTCTGATTCAGGGCGTGCCCCATATGCAAAATGCCCGTTACATTGGGCGGGGGTATAACAACCGAATACGGCGAACCTTTGCCAGGCTCGTCATGAAAATAGCCCTTGCTCTCCCAAATGGGATACCACTTGGCTTCTGCAGCCTTCGCATCGTAATGCTTATCCATATTTCTTCTTCTAGACTTACTTCAAAACTTTCGTATATTATACCATATCTACGCCCACGCGCCTATGGTTATTTATTAGTTTCTGGCGCAGGCGGGAGGCGTCCGTTCTCGAGCAAATCTTGCACAATGCCACGAAGATCGGTATCGAAGTCGCCCTTCACCATCCAGCGCAGGTAGTTTGGCTCATTTATAAGTAGCCGTTTTAGCGATTCGCCGCGCTTTTTCCCGAAGTTAATGGTAAGTTCACCATTCTTCCAACGAAGCATTCCATTGCGGTCGGCGTTCAGCGGATCGTGCGGCACTAGATATTCGTCCAGCTCATCCGCCGTGCGCGGCAGTTCGGAATATTTCTTCATCTGCGCGTCCAGAACCTCCAGCGTGGCGCGGGCATCCGCCTCCGCACCGTGCGCCCCATCGTGACTGCGCCCGAGATAGTACTTCACCGCCGCCGAAAGCGTGCGCGGCTCCATACGGTGGTAAATGCGCTGCACATCAATCCGCTTGCGGCTACATGCGTTTAGCGCATACCCCGCCCGCAAGAACTCCTCTTCCAAACAAGGGATGTCGTAGTGGTCGGAATTGAATCCGCCCAAATCGGCATCCTTGAAGAAGTCATAAATCTCAGGTGCCTTGTCGACGAAAGTCGGACAATTCTTCACAATCTCGTCCGTAATCCCGTGAATCGCCGAGGTCTCAGGCGGAATCGGCACCGTCGGATTCAACAGCCAACAACGGCTTTCCTCGCGTCCGTCAGGCCAAACCTTAATTGCCGCGAGTTCAACAATGCGGTCGCGCCGCGCATTGAGTCCCGTGGACTCAATATCAAAGATGACGAGCGGACGCTTCAGAATCAAAGAGAGCATAGTAGATCATTCCTATAAAGTGCACGGACGGCATCACAGTCGAGTGTATGTCCCGCGCGGTAGCTAACAACAGTCCCGACAAAGCGGTCGGCTCCCGTCAGGGAGAGGGCCGCCATAAGGTCGAGCGTGGCGCGATGCCAAATTGGCTCCAAGAACTTGCCATTCATCGGGAAGCGCGGCTCGGTATAGTAGCGGCGCGGACCGTGAATGAGGATGTTGCGGTCATTGTACCCGAGATTGCGTGTCGCGGCAAAGAGCTTGCCCACCGTCTTCGCGAGCACATATTGCCGATGCGTCGCATTCGTCCGCGCGAGCGCGGCATAGCGGAACGTCTCAGGCGTCACATCAAAAAGGACGCGCTGCTTGCCAATGACTGTATTCCACGAAATGGCGCAGTCTATCCGCAAGTTGCGCTGCCCTTCTTGTGCCGGCAAGAAAAGAAGGAAGTCGCCGCGCTTGCCACCGAATGCCACAGGCTCACGCACCGTCACAAAGGTAGCGGGCGCCGCCTCTTCCACAATATGCGCATGCTCCACCGCCTTCACAAGCGGCAGAGACGACTGATCAAAGAGCGGCGGGTCGCCACTATAGACCTTTAAAAGGACATCATCCACGCCAAGTCCCGCCTTGAGGGCCACAATGTGCTCAACCATCCGCAGGTAGTTATGCGGAGACCCCGATCGCATCACGAGATTCTGGGCACTCGTCCACAGATTCTCAATCGAAAGCCGCGTATCAAGTTGCTCTGGTAGGTCCATACGGCGAATCCACCAGCCAGGACGCGCACTCGGCGCAAAGACGAGAGTGCGTTTTTCTGAGCCACTAAATGTGCCCACCCCCGCGACAGGAGCCTCGCGCTCGAGCGTGCAACGCTTTAGCGGGAACGGGCATTCCGTCGTATTTGAAAGTCTTATTTCGTCTATTTCTTGAGCGCAAAACCGCTCATAAGCGGCGGCAATTGATGCCGCGCTCCCGAAGACTACTCGACCAATTTTATAGTTCACCTTTTCCATTACCTATATTTTATCATATTTTGGGCTTTCTTGCACATCAAATCTGCAGAAAAGTGAAAAAAGTTGACTAGAAATACCCTTATAAGGGTCTAAAAGAGGGAAATTGGTCGGAGCGGAGGGATTTGAACCCTCGGCCTTTTGCTCCCGAAGCAAACGCGCTACCAGACTGCGCTACGCTCCGACACGGGAATCATCTTCCTCACAGAAGTTGACGGTCAAATAGTATACACTTTCTCGCGCCAAAAGTCAATGCCAAATTTCACTTGTACCCAAATCGACTCCCCGCAATCAGACGATTTCTTCTAGTATCGCGTCACAAACTTCCGTCCCACGCGGCGTTAGATAGTAGATGGTGTCGTGCCGCGTTAAAAGACCTGCGTCCACATTGCGATCCAATGCGGGTCGCCATTCGGGATACGCCGCCGTATCAAGTCCCTCACGCGTACGAAGCCGAAAAAGTGTCCGCTCCTTGCGGTCTTCTTCTGCCGAGAGCCGCTCGCCCGAAGGCGTGCGAAGGCGTCCGAGGCGTCCGTAAGCCCCTTCCCCGAGCCCCCAATAGTCCTCGCCACGCCAAACCGCGAGATTG
Organism: Lachnospira hominis (ex Liu et al. 2021); assembly: GCA_963602475.1. Classification (GTDB taxonomy): domain Bacteria; phylum Verrucomicrobiota; class Kiritimatiellia; order RFP12; family UBA1067; genus UBA1067. The sequence goes on along the minus strand of CAVCJC010000061.1, from coordinate 2,166 downwards.
TGACGGCATTCACTGCCGCGCGCGGCATAATTGGAAATCTCATAACGCGCGAGTCCAACGGACGCTAATTTCGCCGCGACACGACGGACTCCATCAAGTACCGCGTCATCCGTCGGGAGCACGAGGCGACCCGAGGCGACCTGCCGCGCGAGATGAGTATTGGGCTCTAAAATAAGCGAATAGACCGAACAATGCCGCAAGCCCCAGTCCGCGAGATGTTTGAAGTGGTGGGATTCTTCCGTTTTATCATTGGGCCATCCGACGATGAGGTCAATGCCCGCATTCGGAAAGTGCTCGCGCAAAAGCGCAAAACGCCGCGCCGCTTCATCCGACGTATAGCCGCGCCCCATTGAACGCAAAACCGCGTCATCGAGGGACTGCACCCCCATTGAGACGCGCGTCACACCTCCCGCGAGAAGTTCGGCTAATAGCGACTCGGTCACATCAAGCGGATGCAACTCGACCGTGAACTCCGTCCCTGTATCTAGATAGGGCTTTAACGCGGCGAATAAGGGTTTTAAATTACAAAGCGCGGGAGATCCGCCGCCGAAGTAGACCGTGCTGAACTGAGCCTCCCGTGCCGCTACGCCGCGCTGAAATGCCGCGCAGAGACCATTCACATAGTCCGTGCGGGCACTAGCCGTAGCCCCTGCACGCGAATAAAGGGCACAATAGGCGCACTTCCCGCGGCAAAACGGAAAGTGCACATACAGGTTCTTTACTTGACTTTGAAGAGCTTCTTCAGAAGACCCATCTTGTTCGTCTTTTCCCACGGATAGTTATTATTGCCGAAGTGCCCCTTCGCGGCGGTAATCTCATAATTCCAGGCCTTAGGCGTGAGAAGTCCGAGCTCCTTGGTTATCGCGTAAGGTCTAAAGTCGAACACTTTACCTGCGGCAAGGAAGTCCTCAAGCGTAGAGTCCTTCAATCCTAGGTGAGCGGTGCCGAAGGTGTTCACATAATAGCTAACGGGCTGATCAATGCCAATCGCGTAAGCGACCTGAATCTCACAGCGGTCAGCAAGCCCCGCCGCGACAATGTTCTTCGCCGCGTAGCGTGCGTAATAAGTCGCCGAGCGGTCAACCTTTGAGGCATCCTTGCCCGAGAAAGCTCCGCCACCATGGGAAGAAAAGCCGCCATAGGTGTCGACAATAATCTTGCGTCCCGTAAGCCCCGAATCAGCCGCAGGCCCACCCACGACAAACTTGCCGGTCGGGTTAATCAAGAAGCGCGTCTTTTTACTCACAAGTCCCGAGGGCTTCAGGAACTCACGCGCCACAAGCTCAATCTTCTTGTAATTCGCTTCCGTCGCGCCTTGCTCCGTCGTCTGATGCGAAATGACGACTGTATCGAGCGTCACAGGCTTCCCATCAATGTAGATGACGGATAGCTGACACTTCGCGTCCGGTCTCAGCCACGGCAATTGGTGGCTATGACGCATAAGCGTAAGCGTATTCATCAGTTCACGCGAATAAAGAACGCCTGCTGGCAAAAGACTCGTCGTCTCATTCGTCGCAAAACCGAACATCATCCCTTGGTCGCCCGCACCCTGCTTCGTGACGACGCTCTTAGAAACGCCGCGCGCAATGTCAGGGGACTGCTTATGGAGATAGCTTACATAATTGAAAGTATCGTACGAGAAGTGTTCTTCGGGATTATTGTAGCCAATGCGCTTAATGACGCGACTCGCAATAGCGCGCGTATCAATCTCGCCAAACTTTTGGCACGAAATCTCGCCGACATTGATCACAACGTCGGGTCCAACAATCGTCTCGCAAGCCACATGGGCATGCGGATCTTTCTTCAAACAAGCGTCCAAAATGGCGTCCGATATCTGATCGGCCACCTTATCTGGATGCCCCTCAGAGACGCATTCTGAGGTAAAAACATGGCGTCTAGAATTAGTTGTCATACTTCATTCCCTGTAGACTCAGTTGTCGCACGCAAGAGCACCCTGCCCCGCGTCACAGCCTGAAATGATTGCCATCTATTATACCATATTTCGCCCCACATTGGTAGCCCCCCTCTTCCCCTACTGTTCAACTTCGACTATATTTCTGCCTGACAACATGCGGCACGGCGGGCGACAACCGTGCCGCATGTTGTCAGGATGTTATTTAAAGAAGAAGTGGCTGGGGTTAGTGTAGGAGATATCTGTAACAATGC
>CAVCJC010000060.1:0-12664 GCA_963602475.1 Lachnospira hominis (ex Liu et al. 2021) | reverse complement strand
CCCGCCCAAGCCGCCCACATTCTTCTACAATTCTACAACTCTACACGGCTAAAACAAATAACAAAAGCTTTCGGCGGCTTGCCGCCCACCGCTTCTCTGTGCCTTCGTGTCTCTGTGCCTCTGTGTTAAAAAAACCGCACCCAAATCCTGTAATCCTATACCAAAACTGCCGCGCTAGGCAAGGCGGCAAAAAAAGACTGCGGTGGTTTATTAAAAGGACTGCGGTGGTTTGTGCAAAGGACTGCGGTCATTTTATAAAACCACTGCGGTCATTTGTACTCAGCCTCCTAAGGCACTACACCTTGAGAAGCTGGGCGAGGTAGCCGCCCTTCTACCGGCGGGACTTGAAGAAGTCCTGAAGGATAAGTCGCGAAGGCTCTTCCAGGATGCCTGTCTTCACCTCGGGATGATGATTTATCCCCTTATGCGCGAAGATGTTAAACACTGTCCCACCGCCGCGCTTGGGGTCCGACACCCCCCAAATGACCGCAGACACCCGCGCAAGGACAATCGCCCCCGCGCACATCGGACACGGCTCCTTCGTCACATAAAGCCGCGTATTCGTGAGTCGCCAATTACCTTTCGCTTGAAATGCCGCGCTCAAAGCGAGCATCTCGGCGTGAGCCGTCGCGTCATTAAGTTGCTCCGTCTGGTTATGGGCGCGTCCGAGAATGCGTGCCTCGGCACTCATCAACTCGAATGGCTTCTTGCCTGTCGGGTCAATCGCCCCCTCGGGAAGCTCCACAATTACACAGCCCGTCGGAACCTCTCCGTCCGCCGCCGCCTTCTCCGCCTCCCGAAGAGCCATCGCCATAAAGTATTCGTCGAACTCCTCGAGGCTCATTTCGTGACCAGCCCTTTCACCCTACGGACATATTCCTTATAAATCTTCGCGGCATCGAACTCGGCTTCCGCCAAACGCCGCGCTCCCTCGCGAGCCTCCGTAAGGCGCGGCAAAAGACGATTATACGCCTCTACGAAAGAGTCCGCCGAGCCCGCCTCATACGATTCTCCCGCCCCATATTTCGCCAAAAGAGCGTCCGTTTCGCCTTTTAACGAACTTAAGACCGCGAGATTCTCCGATGTATAGTCCGCGAACTTATACGGAACCCCCACCCAGCTACTCTCCGCGAGCGGGACAATCCCAATCGCGGCACTTTGAAGGAGGTCATGGACTTCGGAGTCCTCCAAATAGCCACGGAAAGTGACCCGATCGGAAAGTCCGTTATTTAGGACATATCTTTCGAGGCACGATTCCTGCTCTCCCAGTCCCGCAATCGCGAGCTTTGCATTCGGCATCTTCTCAAGAGCCTTCAAAACGGTCATAAGGTCATAATTTGCACCGAGTCCGCCAATATAAACGAGTAAAGAATCGCCTTCAACTGGACGAATCGGACTCTTCCCCCAATTCTGCAGGTCGATTCCGTGATAAAACAGCTGGGCGTCCGTACGCCCCAAGTGCCGCGCTCGCTCCACGTACCTCTCGGAGACCGCCGTCACCAAATCTGCCGCGTTTAGGAGCTTCTTGACCGACTTCAGCATAGGCGCAAAAAGAAGCGGGGCCATTCCTCTCATAAAGCGCGGCAGAAGCCGATAGAATGTCTCAGGCCAAGCATCCTGAATATCCACGACGAGCTTTGCCCCAAAGTGCCGCGCTATGTGCCGCGCCACTTTGCCTGTCGACAAAGGCGGAGTCGAGACAATGATTACATCAGGGCTCGGCACATCCAGCTCAAAAGCAAGTTCCTGCCACTTCTTCGCATATTCGCGATGGCTACGAATGCGCGTGAGGCTAATGTTCTTCTCATAGGGAATCGTTGGGATGACCCGAACCTCAATGCCGCTCAACTTTAAGGTACCCCAAAAATGTCGCGGCACTTTTTCCGTATGGCTAAAGGAGCTCGTCCAATAAACGACGCGGTGCCCCGCGTTCACAAAAGCACGCGCCATCAGCCAGTAGCGCATCGGACGCGACCCCTCGGCGGGCAGGTTATCAAACGGATTCTCTATCCAGACTGTCACTTTTATCGTCTCCAGTAGGTCTTAAACGCAGGTTTCGCGGGACGCGAATCGCGGCGGAAGATCCGCGTCACATGCTCCGCCATCGGAACATATACGCTCGATTTACGCATTTCAAGAAGGTCCGCAGGAATCCCCTGTAGAAAGACGGACTTCGTAGCAGGGAAGACATTGCCGTCGGACGACATTTGCATCTCGGGACTATAGAGGTAAAGGCGGTCTTTCGCACGCGTCACTGCCACATAAAAGAGCCGCCGCTCCTCGTCCATCCGCCCTTCCAGCGTCGCCATATTCGCGGGGAACTTGCCCTCGGTGCACCACGGAATAAACACGATGGACCACTCCATACCCTTCGCTTGATGGACGGTTGAGAGCGTGAGACGGTCGCCTTCCATATCCTTCTTATTAGAGTCGAGATTCGTATAGAGGGCAACATCCGAAAGAAAGCCCCCGAGACCTCCGTCCGCTACGGCAATTTGTGTCGCGAGTTCCTTTACATCTTGCACGCGCTCATTCGCATTCGCGTCATCGTAGTTCTTGTGCAGGTAGTCGAAGTAATAGAAGTCAAGGAAGTCGTCAAGAATGGTGCCTATCTCATTATATTTAAGATGATCCGCCGTCTTTTTGAAACATTGGCAGAGGGCTGGCCAATCGCTCTTGGACTTCGCGCTTAACATCTCCCCGACTTTCGCGAGATCCTCGGGATTGTGGCAATCAAACCGCCGCCCCAGCTTTTGCCAGATATTCGCGGCAGTTTTGTCCCCCACGCTCGGCAAAAGCGCAAGAAACCGCATAAACGACAATTCATCCGTCACGGAAAGTAACAGCCGCAAATACGCGAGCACATCCTTTATATGCACCTGCTCAAAGAAACCAACACCCGAAGTAATCCGAAACGGAATATTCTGCTTCGGGAGCACCATTTGGATCTCAATGGCCTGGTAGTGGCTACGATAAAGAATCGCCATATCTGAGTAGCGATAGCCATTCTCGTGCAACATCTCCACACGCTGGAGAATATCCGCCGCTTGGACGCGTCCGTCAAATGTGGTAACGAGCGAGGGACGCAAACTGTTGCCGCCCCGAATTGGCTTCAACTTCTTCTCAAAGCTTTCCTCTGCGTCCTTCATCACGCAGTTCGCCACCTCCAAAATAGCGGGGACGGAACGGTAATTGCGCTCGAGTTTCACAATCTTACAGCCTGGCCAGCTCTTTGGGAAGTTAAGAATATTCTCAATCTGAGCGCCGCGCCATGTGTAAATGCACTGGAAGTCGTCGCCGACTGCCATAATATTGCGGTGCTTTGCCGCGAGGATATCCGTGAACTCCGCCTGGAGTCCGTTTGTATCTTGATATTCATCCACCAAGATATAGAGAAAGTGCTCTTGGAACATCTCCCTTACGCGATCTTGTGTCTTGAGAAGCTTGAGTCCGTTGACGAGTAAGTCGTCAAAGTCCATCGCATTCAGCTCTTTTTTGCGCGCGGCATACGCCTCCGCGACCTTAACAATCTCCTGAGGGTTAACGCCCGCTTCCTTGGACTGCCAGGACGCGGCAACAAGTTCAAGGGACTTCCCCTCATTCGTCGCGGCGGAAATCATCTTAAGGACGGCTTCCTTCTTCACGAAGGACTTCGGATCTTGCGCCGTCTTCTTGATAATCTCATTGATGAGTTTCTTCTGGTCGTCCGTATCAATAATGCTAAACTGCGGCTGATAGCCAATAAAAGTGCTATAGCGACGCAAAAAGCGTGCACAAATGGAATGGAAAGTGCCGCTCCAAATCATCCCCGCCTCAGGTCCCACGACATTTTGGGCACGCTCCATCATTTCCCGCGCCGCGCGATTGGTGAAGGTCAGAAGCAAAATGCGGTCGGCGGGCACGCCTTGTTCAATTAAGTAGGCGACGCGATGGACAAGAGTCCGTGTCTTGCCCGTGCCTGCCGCGGCAAGGACGAGCAACGGGCCCTCCCCCGCCGTCGCCGCCGCGTACTGTTCTGGATTCAAAAGTTTAGAAAAGTCAGTCATAATTAAAGATTCTCAGTTAAAAGTTGTAATTGCGCCAAAAGCGCGATAAGCGCGGTATCGGTTCGCAGAATACGACTCCCCAACGAATAGCGAGAGAACCCCGCCGCTTCAAGTTCGGCGACTTCAGAGTCCGTCCAGCCTCCCTCGGGTCCCACTGCCAAAACGGGTCTCTCCTTGAGATGGGGAATGCATCCTTTTTGCCCCGCCGCGCCGGGATGAGCCACAATCCGCAATCGCGTCGGAAATGCCGCGTTCAATTCCTCCCGCAAAAACTTGCGGTAATTCCTGCGTACTTCCAAGCGCGGCAAAATCGTCGTCCCGGCTTGCATAAGCCCCTCGATAAACAACGGACGGTAATTCCCTTCATTTAATAGGGTTGCCCCCCAGAAGTCTTTCTCAACCTTGTTGGCTCCGACCAGCACAATGCGTCCGACCCCGAGGGACGCAAGTTGCGGCAAAAGCCGCTTTAGGGCACGTGGACGCGGCGGCGCGAGTATGAGGTCAATCCACGGCTGGGGGCTAGGGGTGTCGTGGGTGAGTTTGACGGTAACCGCCCCCGATTCAATCGCCGTTATTTCGCCTGTCCCAAGTAAGGCGTCCACCTCGCCAGTTTTCAAAATCTGCCCGACTTCGCCATGGAGCACCTTTAGGATGTGCTCCGCACGAATGTCGCTGAAAGTGACAAATCCATCCGTTATCTCGTCCTTTTCGAAGAGTATGCGATTCACTTTCTCAGCCTTCCGCCCTTTCTTTGAGGGCACGCTCAACATCTGGGACGACTTCCAATAAGTGCCGCGTATAATCGCTTTTCGGGTGCGCGAACACTTCTTCTGCCGCGCCCGCGTCCACGAATTCGCCTTTATTCATTACGCAAATTGTGTCGCAGACATTCTTAACGACGGCTAAGTCGTGGGCAATAAGCAGAATCGAAAGCCCCGTCTCATTGCGCAAATCCCGAAGCAAGTTGAGTACGCGCGCTTGCACCGAGACATCGAGGGCGGAAACGGGTTCATCCGCAACCAGCACCTCGGGACGGCACGCGAGAGCGCGGGCAATGGAAACGCGCTGGCACTGTCCGCCGGACATCTCGCGCGGATACTGGTCCAGCACCGCCGCAGAGAGTCCGACGCGCTCCAGAAGTTTCTCGGGTGTCTCGGGATTACGCTTAACGCGCAAGATTTCACGGAGCGTCTGCCGCGTGGTCATACGCGGATTCAGCGACCCAACGGCATCCTGAAAGACCATTTGCGTAGAAGTAGCGCGGTTCGTGAGGATGCCGCCCGAAGGCGGCGTGAGTCCCATTATCGCGCGGGCGATAGTAGATTTGCCCGAGCCCGATTCGCCGACAATCCCTAAGATTTCGCTGCGCTTGAGCGTAAAGGATACCCCCTTCACGGCTTCGAATGAGCCGTAGCTTATGCGCAAATCTTTCGCTTCTAGAAGCGGTGAACTCATCTAAAGAGTGCCCTCTGACACTTGCGAATCACATTGAAGCGATCCATATGAGCGGAAAACATCTTCGTCATCCGTTTATTGTAGTAGACGTGGTCAATGCCGCCCGTGGTGCCTTCGTGAGTCTTCGCCTTAATCGCCATATCGGGATCTTCCTTGACGAGACGCTCCAAGTGGTCACGCACTTCGTGATAAGCGTCGCGCCACGGCTTGCCCTCGGCGACCATCCGCAGCGCGGCATCCGTCGCGAAAACGCCAGGCGTAAATGCGGCGCGGCACTTCTTGTCGTTGACGGTAAGGCCTTCCACGACACGCGTCAGAATGCGCAGTGTCGTCTGGGTGATGTCAAGTCCCTTCATATAGAGTCCCTTGCAGTCCTGAAGGTCGCGATTATAGCCGCCCGGCATGGCGTGCATAAGCGAGAGGGACGCTGTTTGCAAGCCAAGTACCTGCGCCGTCTTGGAGCGCACAAGCTCGAGCACATCGGGGTTGAACTTCTGAGGCATAATCGACGAGCCTGTGCAATATTCACGCGGAAGCTTGAAGTAGCCAAACTCAGGCATAGAGAAGAGAATCATATCTTCCGCCAAACGCGAGAGAACGGTCATCAACTGTGCGAGGGCGGAAAGGAGAGCCGCCTCACATTCGCCGCGCGCCATTGACGCACCAAACACATTGTGGATGGTCGCCTCAAAGCCAAGGAGTTCGCTCGTGCGCTTGCGATTGAGCGGCAAGGGGACTCCGTAACCTGCCGCGCTCCCCAACGGATTGCGATTAATGAGGCGGAATGCCGCTTCGAGGTTCTCATTCTGGTCGAGAATCATTTCCTCGTGTCCCGTCGCCCAGAGTTCGACGCTGGACGGCATGGCGGGTTGCAGGTGGGTGCGCCCGACGAGCGGAATATTCTTGTTATTACGCGCAAAGGCATCAAGTGCCGCGGAAAGCAAACGGACCTCGTCCATTACCACGAGGAGCTCGCTACGCATATGAAGCCTTACATCGACAGCCACCTGGTCATTACGGGAGCGTCCTGTGTGAATCTTCTTGCCGAGGTCGCCGAGCTTCTCGGTAAGCATCCGCTCCACCGCCATATGGACATCCTGGTCTTCGACGCGAATCACAAACTCGCCCTTCTCAGCCATTTGGGCAATGCGGCCGAGTTCGCGGCGCACCTTAATGGCTTCAGGTTTCGTGATGATGGGTTTCGCGAGTGGCATTTCAGAGAGCATCGTCACATGTGCCGCAGTGCCCATGCAGTCCCAAACCGCGAGGCGCAAGTCGAGCTGCGGGTCGTCGCCCACGGTATAAGCGAGAATGTCGGGATCAACGGTGTTATCCGTTATCGTCTTTTTTGTTTCCTTTGTTGTCATCTTGGATTGCCTTTCTGCGCCTTGCGCGCAACTTCAAGTGCTATATTAAGTTTAATATCCGCCTCTTCGAGCTGGTGGCGAAGTTCATCCTTTGTTTTAGTGAACCGCGCGAGCTCAAAGAGAAATTCACTATACGCCCGCCCCGCCGCCGCGAGCTCCTCACTGCGTCCACCCGAATAGGCGACAAGCAACGGAGCTTGGGCATATGCCGCGAAACGGACCCTTGGGTCATACTCCGCAATGTCAATTGCTTCCGCATAAGTGACATTCGGGAACTTCCCTACGAAGGGACTGGCAAAAGAGTTCGGATAGAGCCTCAGGCGGCTTGCGAAAGTAAGGACATCGCTCACATCCGCCCGCCCTGGCACAAGAACCTTGCGCATAAGGGCGAGAGCCTCTTCGTCTGTAAGGGAAGTCTTTTCGCCGCGTTGCCACTTTTGGAGTTCCTTGTGCTCCGCCGCCGCACGACGAATGGGGTCGAGATTTGTATAAAGTTCTCTCGCCGCGAGGTCCGTCAGCTCTTCGCCTTTAACGGACCTCATAAACGCTTTAATGACTTCCGTTTGAAGTTTGGCTAAATCTGCATAGCCTGGCGCGGGCAAATAAAGCCGCGTGCGCGGCACTTCGCCTTCATTCTTCTCAACACGGACTATGACCGCCGTATTATTCGTGCGCTCCTCGCCTATGATGAGTGTAATCGGACTTTCCGTAAATCGCTTGGGCTGTTCGCGATTGCCGCGATAAAGTTCATTGCAGATATTTGCCGCGAAGCCTGCGACGGACGACTGATATTCGCGGCGCATGTCGCTCGGACAGTCCGCGATGACCTGCACGAGTCCCTGCACTTTCGTGAGGACGGGCGCTCGCATACGCTCAATAATTTCTGCACGCGTGAGTGTCGCGGCGAATATAAGCGTGGCAAGTATCATATCAGCGAATCTTCACAAGCAAGATAAAGAGAAGCGGCATAATGATGAGTTGCAAAAGCACAAACCGCATCAGGACTTGCGCATTCGACCAATGCAGATTCTTCTTGCAGTGGTCGTGCAGAGGGAAGCGCAGGCGACGGATGGGAGAGTCCGCGTCAATCTCGCGTCCCATCTTTTTGGCGACGCGAAGAAGCACGAGCTTGGCGAGTCCGCCGCCGCCATTCACGAGGACGATGGGCGCAAAGACAAAGACGAGGAACGGATTCCCCGTGACGAGAACTGCCGCGCCGACGAGGATGCCCAAGAAGCGACTGCCACCATCGCCCATCAAGACTTTCGAGGGCTCGGCATTGTACCAGAGGTAGCCTCCGAAAGCGCCCGCCACAATCATTACGAGAATCGCCCAGCGTGCCGCGTCGGGGTTGCAAGGCAACAAGAAGTAGTGGGCAATTGGCTTATAACCAATGACCACATACAGCATAACGGCGAGCATAACAAGCGCAATTAGGGTAAGGGACCCCGCGAGACCATCTACACCGTCCGAACAGTTCGTGGCGTTCATCGTGAACCAAAGCATAAATGCCGCGCACGGAACATACACCACCATGGGGATTTGCCACATGCCCTTTACAAACGGAAGCCACACCAGCGTGGAGTGTCCCTTAGCAATGCAGTAGGCAATCCCTAGCGCGACGACCGCATCGAGGAGTCCCTTTTTAAGTTCGCCCCACGGAACTTCCGCGCGGTCATCGAGATAACCAAAGAGCATAGCAAGATAAATGAAACAAACCGTGAGACCATCCCAAATATCGAGCGGAACAAAGAAGATAATTATAGGCATCGCGAGGAGTGTGACAATGAGTCCCGCGCCAGTGGGCTTGCCTTTAGAGACCATCCCGCCCAAATCGCTCAAGACCGCTTTGCCGCGATCGTGCGGGAGTTTATCCCAGAGTTGCGGCAAGAAGAATACGGTGAGTAGCGCGGCACAAAATGTCCCGCCCGCCAGCAAAAGCGCGTGGGACTGGAGGAGTCGAAACGGACCCCAGAATTGCTGTAGATAGATAGAGAGATAATAAAGCATGATTTTAGTTTACTTTCTTATAAAATACTTTCCAAAGGAAGAGCCCCCGCGCGGGTGCCGTCTCGACACGAGCGGTGCGCGGCGGATGCTCCGCCAATAATTCTTTCACGGCTTCAGGCTTTTCTTTGCCGCGACCCACACTGAGCAGGAACCCGACCATCGAGCGCACTTGCTTGTAGAGAAAGCCGTCACCCCGCACGATGAATGTATAGCGCGGGCCCACCTTCTTGACCTCAAACGAGAAGATGGTCCGTACCGTCGTCTCAATCTCGCGATCTGGATTCGCGGCAAACGAAAGGAAGTCGTGCTTGCCGACGAAATAACTCGCCGCGCGGCGCATCGCGTCCAAATCGAGTGTGCGGTGGCAGTAGGTCCAATACGGAACAAGGTCCGGCGGCTCAATCTCGCCTTGGTAAAGCTGATAGCGATATTCCTTGCCTTTCGCTGAGAGGCGGGCATCGAAGTTTTCCGACGCATAGTCCGCATCCATAATACGAATGGCTTCAGGTAAGCGCGAATTGAGTGCCCGCAGAAGATTGCGCGGCGGAATCGGCTTCGTCAAATGGAAGTGCGCGACAAAGCCTTTCGCGTGCACACCAGCGTCCGTCCGTGAGCTCCCATAAATCCGCACAGGCCCGCGCTCCAAATAGGCGAGTGCCTCCTCCACGACCTGCTGGATGCCGAGCGCATTCTCCTGCGCTTGCCATCCCGCGTAGGCTGTGCCATCATAGGCAATACGGACTCTATACTTTCTTTTCACGAGGTTGTCTGGAAGAGTTTCTTCATATCCGCGAGGCGACTCTTATCCGCGACCAATACGCCCTGCGGAGTTGTAATGACGACGAGATTCGAGACCCCGAGAAGCGAAATGGGGGCTCCACGAACGACGCAGATGTTGTCCGTCGCATCCACCGTACGGCAGGGACCTTCACGGACATTCCCCTTCGCGTCATGCGGAAAATACCGATCGAATGATTGAAAGCCGCCCACATCATCCCAGCCAAAGTCTCCACGAATGACCGCAACATTCTTCGCTTTTTCCATTACGGCGTAGTCGAACGAGAGGCGCGGCAAAGGCTCATAAAGCCGCGTCAATTTCGCAGGTGTAAGCGCGGCAGTTTCCGTGAGCGGAACGAGGGCGGACGCATTTGCCGCGATCGCGGCACGGAACACGCTCGCGCGAGCAATGAAGAGTCCCGCATTCCAGAGATAGCCTTTCTTCAAATAGGTCTTCGCCTTTTCTGTATCAGGCTTCTCAACGAAAGCACCCGTCTTCGGGTCAACATATCCAAACGCAGGTGAAGCCCATGTCGGCGGTATGCCAATAACAACAATAACATCCTTTTGAGAGGCAAGGCGAATCGCTTTCTTAACGGACTCCATAAACGCCTTCTCATTGCGAATCAAATGGTCACTCGCAAAAAACCCAATAACCTCCTCGCCATCTGGTAGGGGGCGGAGTCCCTTCCGCCCCGTCTGGTAGGGGGCGGAGTCCCCTCCGCCCCGCGCCGCGAGTCCCACCCCTAACGCAATGGCGGCACCCGTATCGCGGCGCATGGGCTCGCCCACAATCTGCCGCGCGGGCACTTCCGGAAGTTCCTTACGCGTGAGCCCTACGAGATCTTTTGCGGTAATGACAAAGAGTCCCTCGGACGAGGCAAGTTTCTCAAGCCGCGTCACACTCTGACGCAACAAACTTGCACCGCCAAAGACATTCAAAAACTGCTTCGGCTTCTCCTTTGTCGAGAGAGGCCAAAACCGCTCGCCACTGCCGCCCGCGAGGACAACCGCACGAAACTTCACCGCTTTCTTCATCCTTACTTCTACTTTCGTAATTTTGATTCTCTATATTATACCAAAAATCCGACCTCTTTCGGAGTCCTTTTTGCAATTTTTCAAAATACCCCCTTGCGCGCGCATCCAAAATATGCTATAATATAGGCAGAAAATATGAATATTAGATGTTTTATAATTTATATTTGAGTTTTTAGTTTGATTGAAGTTCTGAAGCAAAAGAAAGGAAAAAGCAATGAAGCTTGCAATTGATTGGACGCTATGGGGGTCGCTAATGACCCTCACTGTGAATGGTATCCCGAAAACGACCGCCCCCTTCTCCACGACGAGTGCAAATAGTACGATTAACCCTATCCAAATTTCTGCCGCGATCGGACATGCAAAACGCATATTTGCGAGAGAATACCAACGAGGCAACTCTGAAGAGTTTTTGAGTTAGACACTAATCTCATATAATCTAGACGCATAAGCTAGACTGGGATTGAGGCATCGCCTCGTCCCAGTCTCTGTTTTTACCCTAAAAACCCCTATTTTTGTCGCGCCACCGACGATTTTTTGCCACGCCACCGACGATTTTTTGTCTCTAGACCGACGATCGTGGGTCTAGAGAGCGACGATCGTGGGTCTCTAGAGCGGCAAACTTTTGTCTCTAGAGCGACGATCGTGGGTCTCTAGAGCGGCATTTTTAGGTCTCTAGAGCTGCAAAAATCGCCCTCTTGAGCCACAAAAATTCGCTCCTAAACCTTCAAAAGCACAGCCCCCAACAAAGCCATTAAGTATAAATAACATATTCCCATTAAGTATAACACTGCTAAATATCTCTGCGAACTCAGTGTGATATAATACAGTGAAGAGGACTCCAAACCCCGTGATTATCTAATATACAGCAAAGAGCCTTTATTGCGGATTGAAAGACGAATGCTGTCTGCGTCTAGAGGCGCGCCACTTCGTATCACATCCGAATGCAACTTGAAATGAGTTAGATGGCGTGCAAATAGTTGTAAGACTCAAATCAAATACCTGCGCCGTATCCGAATTGATACGAATAGGAATATTTGTCGCAACTTCCGTATCAGGAAACGGAGACAGTGGCAATGACGGCACAACCTCCAGTGTTAATCCAAACACGGGGAATACAAAGAGAAGCAAGATTATATAGGAGATGCGCTTCATGGCTCGAAAGGATAAGTTCTTGTTTCTACGGGGCAAAGATTATTCTTCATATCCCATTCAAGATTGCGATCTAAAGGAGTTGTGTTGAGGTAATATAAGAATTCGGGGGAATAAGTGTCATCAGACAAACTTATATCTCCATATATTTTCCCATAACACGCAGAAACTATCTCTCCTTTTTCATTCCGTTTTGTACGAATTCTAAAATAAAAACACTTGTTTTCATCTCTACTTGATATTATTCGCCCAGTAGACGCACGGAAGCCAACTACTTCTTTCATATTATAACCCTTTTCAGGTGCTCTACGAAGGCGAATTCCATGTGCTCTTTCCGAATTGACACAAACCAATCCGTTATCATCGCCCTCAAAAACGGCCGTCATCTCATAGACATTTAGATATTTTACGCCTTTGTAATTTACATATCGTTGAACATCATCACTAATCAATTTTCTCCTAAAAGAAATGTCAGCAACACTTCCTGAGCCAATTGGCGGCAACCAATCACCTTTCATCAAATCGAAGGCTAGTTTGTTATTTGTCTGGTTGAAGAAATCATTAGTAGAAAATATCTCGCCTTTTATTCTTTTAACAAACAAAGGAATTGGATGATCAACACGTTGAAGTGCAATGGTTGTAATATTATTATTTGATTGCCAATTGTCACTCTTTAGACATTTACAATGTCCCCAACCATTATAATATACGCCCTCTTTCCATGCCTTCAGTGACACATCGCCTGTGTTCGTCTCTCCAGACAAGTGACACATCCCTGATTCATCTGTAGTGGATTCTGCTGTAATAATAGGCGCAGACTCA
>CAVCJC010000059.1:0-12744 GCA_963602475.1 Lachnospira hominis (ex Liu et al. 2021) | reverse complement strand
ATGATAGTTCGGTGGCAACTGAAAGAAGTGATGGAATCACTTCGCTATAGGCGCGTTGTACACATCACAGGAGCGCGGCAAACAGGTAAGACGACGCTTGCAGCGGCGGTTTCCTTGCCTTCCGTACGGCGCTATACGATGGATAATGATACTTTGCGTGAGGTCGCGACAGAGAATCCCATTGAGTTTACGGAGCGCAAATCGGGTGAGACGCTCATTATTGATGAGGTTCAGAAGGTGCCTGAGCTTCTAAATGCCATCAAGATTCATGTGGACGCGTCGCAGGATCGCGGACAATATCTGTTGACAGGTAGCTCATCCCTCGACTTTTTGCGTAAGTCGGCGGATTCTCTTGCAGGACGAATGCACACAATCCACCTTCGGACGCTTTCCCTTGGTGAGATTAATGGCAATGCGCCGTCCTTTCTTGACAATGCCTTTAAGCGTGAGTTCAAGGAGCCTGCCGTTAAAATGGCAAAGCGCGATATTATTCACCAAGCTTTTGTGGGTGGATATCCCGAAACACTCGACTTCCCCGAGCATATTCGCCGCGAATGGTTTGACGATTACGTCCGTACTTTGATAGAGCGAGACATAAAAGACATTGCGCAGATTCGCAATGTGCCGGCACTTAAGGATATTCTTAATTGGCTATTGGCGCGCTCTTCTAAGTTCTGGTCGCTGAATGAGCTTTGTACAATGGCGCAAATCTCTAAGGATTGCGTCAATAATTATATCGCGGCGTTGCAGGCCCTTTACATTATTGACAAAGTTCCCGCCTGGAACAAGACGGACTACGATCGTATTGGCAAGTCGCCCAAGTACTTTGCTACGGATACTGGGTTAATTGCTAATTGTCTTCAATGGGATGAGGAGGGTACCTTCTTAGACAGCGATTGTTCGGGAAAACTCATCGAAAGTTGGGTTTATCATGAGTTAAGTACGCTCGTTGGGTGTGCCCGTGAGCAATACGCCATTTCCCATTACCGCGACAAGGATAAGCGGGAGATTGACTTTATCGTTTCCAATTCGCGCAATGACCTACTGGGTATTGAAGTGAAAACTGGCGGACGAGTAGGAAAAGAGGACTTTAAGCATCTCAAATGGTTTGCCGAGAACATTGCGAAGGGTCCGTTCACGGGGCTTGTGTTGTATTCGGGCAATGACATTTTATCCTTCGGTGAGGGAATGTATGCTGTGCCGCTAGCGACAATTGGTGCGTAGGGTGACAAAATGGCAAGATTGTGGGAAAGGTGTGGTATTTTTGGGCGAAATTTGGTATAATTTTGGTCGTGGAAAGTTTTAACTTGAATAACTTGGCAAAAGGAGCTAAAAAAGTATGAAACTACGATGTTTTGTAGCACTTTTCCTAGTTGGCGCGGCACTTGCGCTGACGGGGTGCTTCTCGATTGATGTGGCTACCAATCGTATGACTAACGATCGGCATGTGTTGGTCGCTAATTATGGTTGGTATCTCTTCGGACAAGTTCCGCTTGTTTGCGGCAACATTTCCCCGAAGAAGATTACGCCTTGCGTATTCTTTCGGGATGATGTGACGATGGATAAAGTACAAAACCGCTTTATGTCCTATGCGAAGAAGGAACATCTTACGCCGCGCGATTTGACCTATCACGCCAATGAGCAGGTTATGTTCACGCTACCAGGAACGACCATCGCCATTCCGCTTCCTTATGTTCTAACCTATCGTGAAATCCAACTTTCGGGGGTGCTTCAATGAAGAATATGTTTAAAACGGCTCGTAAGGGACTGTGCGCCCTACCCATTGCCGCGTTATTTGCCGCGCTTCTTTGTTCCGGGTGCGCCATTGTTAAGACATCGTCCGAGGGCGGACGCGAGATGGTGGCGATTGAGAACTCGTGCTGGTACCTGCTTAATTGCATTCCGCTCGCTTCTGGCAATCCCGAGGCACCCAATGAGCGCGACTTCAAGTTTGGCGTGAAGACGATGACACTTGATAACAATATGCGTATGCTTGAGGCGGAAATGACGCGGCGCGGCTTTACGCGTTATCGCGATCTTGTTAGCTACACCGCCGACGAATCGTATCTCGTCATTCTCCTCAAGCGGCGTTCGCTTTACACGAGCGCGGAACTGCGTCCCTAAGAAATAAAAGCAATGAGAATCACAAAAGCGGTCGAGAAGTTAGAGGCTTATGTGCCAGGCGAACAGCCTACGGCTAAGAATGTTATTAAACTCAATACGAATGAGAATCCGTATCCGCCCTCCCCAAAGTGTGCGGAAGTTCTTAAAACCTTCGATTTAGATAAGCTTCGGCGCTATCCCGACCCTGTTTTCAAGGAATTGCGTGCCGCGCTCGCGAAGTTGCACAGCACGACCCCCGAGCGCATTTTCGTCGGCAATGGTTCGGACGAGATTCTTTCGCTTCTCGCCAAGGCATTTGTTGAGAATGACGAGAAGATTGCGTCCCTTGACCCGAGTTATTCGCTTTATAAGACGCTCGCGGCAATTCGTGATGTCGAGTGGGTGGCGGTTGGGCCTGACCTCGCGAAGGCGAAGCCCGACCCGAAAGTCTCCCTCGCGCTCATTACAAATCCGAATGCGCCGACGGGCACGCTGAAAAAGCCGTCCGAAATTGCCGCGTTTGCACGTGCTTTTAAGGGAATTGTCGTTGTGGACGAGGCATATGCGGACTTTGCGCCGATTAATTGTATGAGTGTGGCGACGGCGGCGGCCAATAAGAATGTCATTGTCATGCGCACATTTTCCAAGAGCTATTCGCTCGCGGGATTGCGTGTTGGCTATTGCGTAGGTCCTGTGGAACTCATAGACGCGCTTTATAAGATTAAAGACTCGTACAATGTGGACGCGATTGCCCAAGCCGTTGCGCTCGCGGCACTTAGCGACCGCCATTATTTCTTATCGATTCTCGCGAAAGTCATTAAGTCGCGCGGCGCTTTGACGCAAGCTTTGAAGGCGCGCGGATGGGATGTGCCAGAGAGCCATGCGAACTTCATCTTTGCGAAGCCGCCCGCGCCTTTTACGGCGGAAGAGATTTACAACATGCTTCGTGAGGCGAAGGTCTATGTGCGCTATTTCAAGGGTCCGCTAACGGGTGACCGCCTGCGTATTACGGTGGGCACAACGAGGGACATCGCTTGTTTGTGCGCGGCACTTGATAAGATTACATGGGAGGCTGAGAAATAGCCTATGGATAACTTCTTCAGAAGCGTGCGAAAGCACATTGACCGCCTCGACGCGGCACATTTGCGCGAACAATATGCCCGCGCTTTTGAAGAAGTTGAGTTCTTCGACACGCTTTTTGCTACCATCGCCCAGGGCATTCTCGTACTAGATAAGCGCGGCGAAATTGTGCGGGCGAATCCGGCGGCGGAGACTCTCCTGGGAATGAAGGCGCAGGATGCGCTTAAGTATCTTGATATTCCCTTTGACCAAGCCTCCAAGAGCGAAATTAGCCTCACCTACCCTGAACAGCGCACACTTGAGGTGCAAACTATCCCTATGCACGAGGGTGCGACGCTACTTCTTTTGCGCGATATTACGGCGGAAAAGGCGCGGACGGATGCCGAGTTGCGTGCGGGGGCCTCAAAGGCGATTCGAGACCTCGCGCGGGGGGTCGCTCATGAGATTGGGAATCCGCTAAACGCGATTTCCCTTAATTTGCAGCTTTTGGAGCGTGAAATCCCGAATAATGAGTCCATTGCCGAGTGCCGCCATCAAGTGGCGCGACTCGATGGGATTATCCGTGACTTTTTGCAGGCGTTGCGTCCGACTAAGCCTACGCTCGCGGCGGGTTCTATCGCTGAGCCCCTTAAAAATTGCCTTGAGACACTCAAGAACCAATTTATGGAGCGGCGGATTTCGGTAACGCTCGATATTCCCGCGAGTTTGCCCGCCGTCGCCCTCGATAAGAATCAGATGGAACAAGTGTTCTTTAACCTCCTCAAGAATGCGCTGGAGGCTATGAAGGATGGCGGGCGCATCATTTTGCGCATTGCGTCCGATGATGATAGTGTTAGTGTGGCTTTGCAAGATTCGGGTATGGGAATGAGCAAAGAGCAAGTCGCCCATCTTTTTGAGCCGTACCACTCCACAAAGGCGAATGGACACGGTCTGGGGCTGATGATTTGCTCTCGTATTGTGCACGACCACGGTGGCTCCATTCGTGCGGAAAGCACCCCTAATGAGGGCACGACCTTCACCGTCAAACTGCCGCGCCTCGAGCGGAGGGTCCGCCAACTAGAAAGTTGATGAAAAATATGGCAAAACACAAGATTTTAATAGTAGATGACGAGAAGCCGACGCGCGATGTAATGGCGCGGGTGCTGAGCACCACCTATGAGTGCCTAACCGCGCCTGATGCGGAATCGGCTCTCGCGCTCATTCGTGCCAATCCCGACCTCGCGCTGATGATTAGCGATGTACGGATGCCAGGCGTGGATGGCGTTTCGCTTCTTAAGCAGGCTAAGGAGCTAGTGCCGCGCCTTGCGTGTATTTTGCTGACGGCGTATGGAAGCGTCGACCTCGCGGTTGAAGCAATGAAGAATGGTGCGGACGACTTTCTTACGAAGCCCATTACTGATTTGAGCCAACTCGAACTGCGCATTGCTAAAGCGATAAAAACCCACGCACTCGAGAAGGAAGTTGAGGAACTAAAGACACAGTTAAGCCCGAAGTATGGGTTGGACGCGTTTACGGGCACATCCCCCGCGATGCAAGAGGTGTATCGGCTTATTCGCCTCGCGGCGCGTTCTAACGCGAATGTGTTGGTGGAGGGTCCGTCAGGTACGGGGAAGGAACTTGTGGCGCGGGCGCTCCACGACCTTTCCGCTCGCGCGGCGGGTCCGTATGTGGCCGTCGAATGCGCGGCACTTTCGCCGACGCTGCTGGAGTCCGAGCTTTTTGGACACGAGAAGGGGGCATTCACTGACGCGCGGGAGCGCAAGATCGGACGCTTCGAGGCGGCGAATGGCGGCACGCTTTTCTTGGATGAAATAGCCGAAATTGACCTCGCGACACAAGTAAAGCTCTTGCGCGTACTTGAGACGCGCACTTTTCAGCGTGTGGGTGGCTCGGAGGATGTAAAGACCGATATCCGCATTGTCGCGGCCACGAATCGCGATCTCGCGGCAGAAGTTGCGGCGGGGAGGTTCCGTGAGGATCTCTACTACCGTCTCAATGTCGTTGACATCCATATGCCCGCGCTGAAGGAGCGTCCGGGCGATATTCCGCAACTCGTCTCGCGCTTCGTGAAGGAGTTTTCTAAACAAAATGGCGGACGAGTCACGGGAATTAATGCGGAAGCGACTAAGTTACTTGAGAATTATGCGTGGCCAGGCAATGTGCGGCAGTTGCGCAATGTTGTCGAGAAGATGGTTGTCCTTTCTGAAGGCGGAGAATTGACGGCGGCGGATGTTCCTACTGAGATTCGCGCCGTGCCGCCCCCGCCTGTGCCGCGCGCGGCACTTTTGAGTGCGCCGCCTGAGCAAGCCTTGTTGAGCAATAATGACCTTTCGCTTGCCGAAAGAGAGAAGGCGGAAATTCTGAACACTATTGAGCTTTGCCACGGTAATAAGTCCAAGGCCGCCGAGAAATTGGGCATTTCACGCCGCACTTTACATCGCCGCCTACATGAATGGGGGATTTCATGACACACGGGAAAGAAGAAACTGCACTAATTACGAATGATCCGTATATTCTGCCAGGCTATGTTCTTGAGAAGAAGGTAGGCGAGGGCGGTATGGCGCATGTTTGGCGCGCGGTGGACCTCGCCACCAAGCAAAAAGTGGCCATTAAGATACTGAAGCTCGAGCCGACGGGTAATCCTGAGGACCGCGCCCACTTTGTGGATGAGGCGAAGGCTATGAGTGAACTTAATCATCCCGGCATTGTGCGCTGTTTTGGTCTCAATAACCACGAAAATTGGTGGTATTATGTGATGGAGTATGTGGATGGCTACACTTTCGCCTCGCTCCTCGCCCGTAAATGCCACCTTTCAGAAACGGACTGCCTTTTGATTTGCGAGTCCATTTCCCTCGCGATGGACTATGCGTGGCGCAACTTTGGTATTATTCACTGCGATATTAAGCCTGAGAATATTATGATTAACTCGAATGGCGTAGTAAAGCTGACGGACCTCGGGCTTTGCCACACTTTTCGGCTACATCCGAACGCGGCATCTATGATGTCCGACCAAGTTTTGGGCACGCCCGCCTACATTTCGCCTGAACAGGTGTACGGCGATGTGGAACTTGACTGCCGCGCCGACATCTACTCGCTCGCCGCGTCCCTTTACCACCTTTGCTGTGGACGAATGCTTTTCCCTGGGCTTACGAGCGAAGATATGCTCAGGGCACACTGCGATGACACAAAACAAGCGCCTGACCCGCGCAAATATGGCATTGAGCTTTCAGCAAGTTTCTGCCAGTTGCTGGAGGCTATGCTGGTGAAGGAGCGCTCGGAGCGCATCTCTAATTGGCACGATGTCTATGATATGTGCGTAGAGGTTGAGCGCGGCACTCCGTTTAAGCCGCGTCCGCAGGGGAGTCCCTCATCGCTGAAGTTGCGCGGCTAATCTGCCGCGCGCGTCTCTAATACATGCCGCGCCTTTAAGCCGCCCCAGACACAAAAGGTCCAGGGACGAACGCCGCGCACGACTTTTATGACCTTCATTTCGTTGTCCAGGAAGGTCACATCTATGGGATAACGCATAAAAAAGGTGTGGATGGCGTTACATTTAGGGATATATAGTCCCTCGCCGCGCGGCAAATCGTGCGTCCCAATAAGACCGCGTGCACGCTCAAAGAACGTGCACGCGACACGGGCTTTTACGCCCAGAATGTCTAAGGTCTTAGCCATTAAACAGCGTCATCCTTGCCATAGTAGGCATTGAGGAACATCTGCTTAATCTCGCTCATCAGCGGATAGCGCGGGTTCGCGCCCGTGCACTGGTCGTCGAAGGCCTGCTCCGTCATTGCGTCGAGGCGGTCAAGGAAGTCCTTCTCGTTCGGCACATAGTCACGAATCGTGGGCTTGATGCCAATCGTCTTCTGCAACTGGCGAATAGCCTTGATGAGGTTTTCGAGCTTCTCCTCGTCCGTCTTGCCGCCGAGACCAAGCGCGTCCGCGCATTCCGCGTAGCGGTGGAGGGTCTTCGGGTGGTCATACTGCGGGAAGGTGCCCATCTTCGGCGGCTTCTCGTTCGCGTTGAAGCGCAGAACCTGCACCATCATCAGCGCGTTGGCAATGCCGTGCGGGATGTGGTGGAAGGCGCCGAGCTTGTGCGCCATCGAGTGCATAACACCGAGGAACGCATTCGCGAACGCCATACCCGCCATCGTCGCCGAGTGCGCCATACGCTCACGCGCATAGTAGTCCGCCTTCTTGGCACACGCCGCTTCGTAGCACGCGGGCAGGTACTTGAAGGTGGTCTTGAGCGACTGCAGCGCGAGACCGTCTGTGAACTCGGTGGCCATCATCGAGGCATACGCTTCGAGGGCGTGGGAGACCGCGTCAATGCCCGAGGCACTGGTCAGTCCCGGAGGCGCGAACATCATCATATCCGCGTCGACAATCGCCATATTCGGCATGAGCTCGTAGTCCGCGAGCGGATACTTCGTGCCCGTCTCCTGGTCGGTAATAACCGCGAAGGGGGTCACTTCCGAGCCCGTACCAGCCGAAGTCGGGATGGCGATGAACTTCGCCTTTTCGCCCATCTTCGGGAAGGTGTAGGCACGCTTACGAATATCCATGAAGCGCATCGCCATATCGAGGAAGTCGCATTCAGGATGTTCGTAGAGAACCCACATAATCTTACCCGCGTCCATCGCGCTACCGCCACCGACGGCGATAATCACATCGGGCTTAAACTCCGCCATCAAGCGGGCACCATCCATCGCGCAGGCGATTGTCGGATCAGGAGCCACATTCGAGAAGGTCGCGACCGCGCAACCCTGCTCTTCGAGGCTACGCTCAATGGGCTTGGTGTAGCCGTTCGCGTAGAGGAAGTAGTCCGTCACAATGAAGGCACGCTTGCGATTCCAGACTTCGCTGACTTCACGCAGCGCGACGGGCAAGCAACCCTTTTTGATATAGACCTTTTCAGGTGCACGGAACCACAACATGTTTTCTCTCCTGATTGCAACTGTTTTGATATTGAGCAAGTGCATAGCTCCGACGTTTGTAGATACCGAGTTGCCGCCCCAGCTACCGCAGCCGAGCGTCAGCGACGGGGTGAGCTTGAAGTTATAGAGGTCGCCAATGCCACCCTGCGAAGATGGCGTATTCACGAGAATACGGCAGGTCTTCATCCGCGCCTGGAACTTCGCGAGCTTCTCTTCGTTGTCGCGCTTGTTGAGGTAAATCGAGGAGGTATGACCATAGCCACCATCCGCGACGAGCTTCTCAGCCTTATCGAGCGCGTCATCAAAGTCTTTCGCGCGGTACATTGCGAGGACTGGGCTGAGCTTTTCGTGTGCGAAAGGCTCGGACTTCTCGACGCTCTTAACTTCGCCGAGGAGCACCTTCGTCGAGGCGGGAACATCCACGCCCGCGAGCTTCGCGATGGTGACGGGCTTCTGACCCACAATCTTCGCGTTGACCGTGCCGTTGTCGTTGAGGATGATCTTACGGAGCTTATCGAGTTCCGCCGGCTTCAGGAAGTAGCACCCACGATAGGCGAACTCCTTCTTGACCTCATCATAAATCTTGTCGAGGACGATGACGGACTGCTCAGACGCGCAGATCATACCGTTGTCGAAAGTCTTCGAGTGGATGACCGAGCTCACCGCGAGCTTGACATCCGCCGACTCATCCATGATGACAGGTGTATTGCCAGGACCGACGCCGAGCGCGGGCTTGCCCGAGCTGTACGCCGCCTTGACCATTGCGGGGCCGCCCGTCGCGAGAATGACATCCGCATTCTTCATGAGGAGCTGGGTTTTCTCAATCGAAGGCTCCTTCAAGCACGCGATAATGTCCTCTGGTGCACCCGCCTTAACTGCCGCGTTGAGAACCACCATTGCCGCGTCATAGGTGCACTTCTTAGCACGCGGGTGGGGGCTGATGATAATGCCGTTACGGGTCTTGAGCGCGATGAGCGTTTTGAAGATGGCGGTCGAGGTCGGGTTGGTGGTCGGGATGACCGCGCCAATCACGCCGACGGGCTCAGCAATCTTTCTGACACCGAAGCTTTGGTCTTCTTCAATCACGCCGCAAGTCTTCATATTCTTGTAGCAGTTGAAGATGTATTCCGCCGCGTAGTGGTTCTTGATAACCTTATCTTCCACAATGCCCATGCCCGTCTCTTGCACGGCATCCTTCGCGAGGGGAATGCGTTGGTTGTTCGCCGCGAGCGCCGCCGCACGAAAGATCTTGTCGACCTGTTCCTGCGTGTAAGTGGAGAACTTCTTTTGTGCCGCGCGCACTTTCTCCAGTGTTTCAGCGAATTCCTTCGCATCCGCGCTCAGCGCGGTTGCGTCGGGCGCCGCAGGCGCTTTCGTAGCGTCCGCAGCCTTCTTTTGATTGCCAGCTTTCTTCATTTTCGTTTACCTTACCTCGGCGAGAGAACCTACTCCGCCGTAAAAATTGGTATATAGTATACCTATTTTTTTATCAATAGTCAAGTAGCGATTTCAACTTTTTTCATTTTGGTCAAAAAGACGCGGGTCCGATTGCGTGTGCAATCGAACCCGACATCACTTTACTTTAGCGCAAAGACTTACTTCGCCGGCGCTGTACCGTCGTCGCCATAGCCCTTCGACTTCAAGTACTCGACAACCTTGCCGACCGTCGTGAGCTTTTCAGCATCCTCTTCCGGAATGGCCGCGCCGAATTCCTCTTCAAACGCCATGATGAGCTCAACAGAGTCGAGCGAATCAGCGCCGAGATCATCGATGAACGATGCATCCGTCGTGACCTGTTCCGCGTTGACGCCGAGCTGCTCGACGATGATGTCCTTCACGCGTTCTTCAAGTTTTCCTGCCATAATAAGTGAACTCCTTACTTGTGTTAGATGTATTTATTATACAATTTTTACGCCGCGAATGCAAGGGGGTGCTTTTCACGCCCCTCACAGCCACGGAAATCCTTAGGTTAGCCAATCATACCGCCATTGACGGAAATAATTTGCCCAGTGACATATTCGCTCTCGTCGCCAGCGAGCCAAGCGACAGCCTTCGCAATGTCCTCGACCGAACCAAAGCGCTTGAGCGGAATCTGTTCCATATAGTTCTTGCGAACATCCTCAGGCAGGACATCCGTCATCTTGGACTGGATGAAGCCCGGCGCCACCGCGTTGCAACGGATGTTGCGGCTACCGAGTTCCTTCGCGGTTGTCTTTGTAAGCGCAATCACGCCGCCCTTAGAAGCGGTGTAGTTCGCCTGACCCGCGTTGCCCATAATGCCGACGACGGAAGCGATGTTGATGATCGAGCCGCCGAGCTGAGTGCCGTCCGCCGCTTTGTTCTTCATCATCGGACGCGCCACCGCGCGGGTGAAGAGGAAGGTGCCCTTAAGGTTGACATTAAGAACAGCGTCCCAGTCTTCGTCGCTCATACGCATGAGGAGTCCGTCCTTGGTGATGCCCGCGTTATTGACCATAATGTCGATTTTGCCGAAGTCGGCAAGAACCGCCTTCACGCACGCGTCGACTTCCGCCGAACACGCGACATTCACGCCGTAACCCTTCGCCTTAACGCCGAGGGCTTCGAGCGCCTTAACGGTCTCATCGCACCATTCCGCCTTGAGGTCGCAAATCGCGACATTCGCGCCGTTGGTGGCGAGTTTCTTGGCAATTGCCGCGCCAATTCCGCGCGCTGCACCCGTCACGAGGGCGACTTTGCCTTCAAGATTCTTCATTTTATGTATCCTTTCAATTGAAAAGCTGTTGATTAACCAAGTGCCGCGACCGTGGCATCGAGCGAGGCGAGGTCCGCCACATTCGTTGTCGTAAGTGCCGCGTCAATCTTCTTAATAAGTCCCGAGAGCACCTTGCCAGGACCAAACTCAACGAAGGTCGTGCAGCCAAGTTCCTTCGCCGCCGCGACATCCGCCGCCCAGTTCGTCGTGCCCGTCACCTGCTCAAGCATAAGTGCCTTAATCGCCGCAGGGTCGGACGCGTGGGGCTTGCCCGTCACATTAGAGAGAACAGGGAACTTCGGGCTATGGAAAGTAATCGTATCGAGGACTGGCGCGAGCTTCTCACGCGCTGGAGCCATGAACGGAGAGTGGAACGCACCCGCCGTTGCGAGCGGAATTGCCCGCTTAATGCCCAGTTCCTTCGCGACTTCCGCCGCCTGAGCAATCGCGTCCTTCGAACCCGAGAGCACCTGCTGCGCGGCAGAATTGATGTTCGCGACCGTGCACCCCGTCTTTTCGCACAGGGTCTTCAGCTGGTCAGGGCTCGCCCCAACAATCGCGATCATACCGCTCGGAGCTGCCTCGCAAGCTTCCTGCATATAGCGTCCGCGCGCCTCAAGCACCTTGAGCGTGGACTCAAAGTCCAATACTCCCGCCGCGCAAAGCGCGCCCCACTCGCCGAGGGAGAGTCCCGCCGCACAGTCAAACGTGGTCGGACGCTTCTTCTGGAGTGCCTGATACGCCGCGTAGCTCGTTACGAATATAGCGGGCTGACAAATATTGCTCTTGGTCAGCTCTTCGGCTGGACCCTCAAAGCATACTTTCTTAAGGTCGAACCCCAAAACTTTGTTTGCTGTATCAAACAGCTCCATCGCCGCGGCATCCGCCTCGGCGAAGTCTTTGCCCATGCCAGGAACCTGCGCTCCTTGACCCGCAAATACACAACACACTGCCATCTTCTTTTCCTTTCGAGAAAATAAAACTACTCTATTTTCTCATTTTTCAGCCGAAATTGCAACCCTTTTTTCACACTATTTGAGATAACTTGCTGTTTTTGCCGCATTCTTGCGCTTTTTGGAGGGTAATATTTGGCTCTCTGCTGTCCTTATAAGAGGGATCGGCTTTCCAAGGTGTCGCGCGGCAGGGAGCGCGGCACTTATGCCCGTCCCCAACTTATTCTCCTTAATACGCATTTTCTGCTTGCATTAGAAGGCGGGATATGATAAAATTATCACCGTCTAACATTCAAGACGGCATATACTTATTACTTATAGAAAGGCTATTATGGATAAGATACATATTATATACGGCAGTACGACCGGAACGACCGAGGCGCTGGCACAGCGTCTCGCGGCAGACCTTGGCGCAAAGGTCTTTAATGTAGCAGGTGCGGATATCGCGGCACTTGATGCGGAAGTGCTTCTTTTGGGTTCTTCCACTTGGGGCTGCGGCGAGCTCCAGGACGATTGGTACGGCGGGCTCGACCTCTTGGGCAACGCCGACCTCTCTGGAAAGAAAGTCGGGGTCTTTGGGTGCGGCGATTCGCAGGGCTTCGCGGATACTTTTTGCGACGCACTCGTTATTTTGGCTGAGAAGGCTCTTTCGCGCGGCGCAAGGCTGATTGGCGAGATGCCCGCTTGCGCTTTCCCGAATGTCTCTTCGCGGTGCCTCCAAAACGGCAAACTCGTCGGACTCTTGGTGGATGAACTCAATGACGCGGGCAGTACGGCGGCGCGTGTCGCTGCTTATGAGGAGCTAATCAAGGTTTCGTAGACTTTAAAACGCGGCACTTTCGTGTTGTTTTTGGCAATTATCTCACTTTTTTCACTTGCGTGCAATTTTCCACTTGCGTTCGCACCGAAAAATATGGTATAATATGCACCTGTT
>CAVCJC010000058.1:0-13012 GCA_963602475.1 Lachnospira hominis (ex Liu et al. 2021) | reverse complement strand
GTCTCGTGGCGCGTCCAGATGGTGTCGCGTATCGTTTTGAGACGAAGAAGGCGGGTACGATTACGGTCGATGAAGAGAAGTTTGATTTGACGCTCCCAGGGCGCGCGGCAGATTGCTGGTATACGGTCAGCAAGGCTTACGGATGCGAGGGCATGATTCCGCAGAAGGCGAAGGCTGGCGATATTACGCTCAAGGATAAGGAGTTCATCTATATGCCGTTCGTTTACTCGGTTAACGGACAGACCGTCGCGATTACGGACTCTGATGTCGCGGATTATCCTGTCCTTAACCTCGAGGTCGAAACTGACGCGGATGATGTGGACGCTTCCTTTGAGGCGGAGTTTGCGAAGGCTCCCAAGAAAACGCAACATGTTGGTGGATGGGGCGGCGAGATTCTGGCTTCGGGCGGTCGCTGGGTGAAGATTACCGAGTACCAGGACTACCTCGTGAAGACGGCGGGTACGCGCACATTCCCGTGGCGCGTCTTTATGCTCGCGGATGACCCGACCAAGCTTTGTGAGGCGGATATCGTCTATGCGCTCGCGGCACCTGCGGCGGCGGGCAGTGACTTCTCGTGGGTGAAGCCCGGTAAGGTCGCGTGGGAATGGTGGAACTGCTTCGATAATGGAGCCGGGTGCAACACCAAGACCTACGAGCGCTTCATTGACTTTGCCGCGAAGACGGGTGTTGAATATGTCATTTTTGATGAAGGCTGGAGCGAAAAGCTCAACATTTGGAAGTTCCATCCCGATGTGGATGTTCCGCACCTCATCAAGTACGCGGACTCCAAGGGCGTGGGCATCATCCTTTGGATGGCTTGGGCGCAGGCTTACGGCGAAGAAGAGCGCGTGGCGGAGCATTTCAGCAAGCTGGGCGCGAAGGGCTTCAAGGTTGACTTTATGGACCGCGGCGACGCGGAAATCGCGAACTTCCTCGAGAACTTTGCCGCGGCGTGCGCCAAGCACAAGCTTCTTCTCGACTACCACGGCGCGTATCGTCCTGTCGGACTCCACCGCAAGTATCCGAATGTTCTCAACTATGAGGGTATCCACGGACTCGAGCAGATGAAGTGGGCGAAGGAAGCTGGCATGATGGAAAATGATGTCCGTGCCTTCTTCTTGCGTCTCTCGGCGGGTCCCATGGACTATACACCTGGCGCGATGCTGAATCACGCGATTGGTTCTGGCTATGATGGTAGCAAGGCGGGCAAGTTCCCAGGCTCGGCTGGTACGCGTTGCCACCAGATGGCTATGATGTCCCTTTATGAGGCACCGCTCCAAATGCTTTGCGATAGCCCGACGAACTATGAGAAGAATATGGAATGCTTCAGCTTCATGGCGGCGACCCCTGTCGTTTGGGAAAATACGGTCGGTCTCGCGGGCTCTCCCGATACAGTCGCGGCTTGTGCGCGTAAGGCGTATGATGGGTCGTGGTACGCGGCGGGCATTGGTGTTTCTACGGCTCAGGAATATACGCTTGATACTTCCTTCCTCGGGGCAGGCAAGTGGAAGGCGGAAATTTTCCGTGATGCCGAGAATGCCGATAAGGACGCGACGGGCTATATCCATAGCGAGAAGGTCGTCACGGCGGGCGACAAGATGGCGTTTCCTCTCGCGCCGGGCGGTGGTTTTGTTGTGAAGTTCACGGCGGCGAAGTAAGCGAAATAAGGTAAGATTATGGCTCAACGGATTGACGGTAAGGTACTGGCGCAGAACCTACGGACGCAAATTGCTGCAGGTGTCGCGGATTTGAAGGCGCGCACGGGGCAAGTGCCAGGGCTTGCCGTCATTCTCGTGGGGGATAACCCCGCGAGTGTGAGCTATGTGACGGCGAAAGAGAAGGCTTGTCACGAGGCGGGGATGCTCTCGCGGGAGATTCGGATGCCTGAATCTACGACCGAAGAAGAGCTCCTCGCCCAAATTCGGGCGTTGAATGGCGATAGTACCATTCACGGCATTCTTGTGCAGTTGCCCGTACCGCGGCATATCCGTGAGAAGGCGGTAATTGACGCGATTGCGCCCGAGAAAGATGTGGACGGGTTTACACCCGTCAATGTGGGGCGGATGATGATTGGCGAGCCGTGCTACTTGCCCTGCACGCCCCACGGCATTATTAAGCTTATTGAGTTCGCGGGAATGAATCTCGCGGGCAAGCACGCGGTTGTTATTGGTCGCAGTAATATCGTTGGCAAGCCTGTCGCGGCACTTTTGGCGCGTAAGGAGACGAATGCCACGGTCACGCTCTGCCATACAGGCACGCCCGATATCGCGGCATTTACGCGGCAGGCGGATGTCGTTGTGGTGGCGACGGGAAAGCCGAATACGCTGACGGGCGATATGCTCAAGCCCGGCGCGGTGGTGATTGATGTCGGGGTTAATCGTATTCCTGACGCGACGAAGCCGAAAGGGTTCCGTCTCGTGGGTGACGCGGACTTCGCGAGTTGTGACGCGGTCGCTGGGGCGATTACGCCAGTACCAGGCGGGGTGGGTCCTATGACGATTACGATGCTCCTTTGGAATACGCTTGAAAGCGCGAAAAGGGCGGTTGGAGAATGAAGTTCGCTTGGCTACTCGCGGCGTTTCTTGCGCAACCCCTCGTGAGCGAGGATGTGCTTGAGCCGAGTGTCGCCAATGAGGTGGACCACGCGCTGGGGCGGGCTCCGACGAATGCGCCGCCCCTTACGGTGAAGGGCGACCTTCTCGGAACAAATGGGCTTACAAAGACGAAAATAGCCCTAAAACTCGTCTCTTCACAGAATAGTGCGGGTCGCTGGGTTGTGGGCACAAACGATGTGACGCGCCTCGCGGTGGAAATTTTGGAGTCTCTCTGACGGCGAAAAAAGGTGCGAAAACCTACCGTTGTAGGGCTAAATGTGATATAATATAGGTATGAATTTGAAATTGTCGAATATGAAAAGTGTGATCGTGACCGCCGTAGCAGTCTTCGGACTCCTCGGCGCGAGCACGGTTTGGGCGGGTCCTGGTGCTAATCGCTATGCGACGGATGCGTATCCGGGCTTTGATTCAAGCGATGATTTGCCGAAGCCTGAGAAGAAGACGACGGCGTGGTATATGCTCTTCTCGTCGCCCGCGAAAGAGAATGCGTCCGAGCAGCTCTCGTATGCGCGGTCTTGTGAGGCGGCGTACGAATGGCGCGCGGCGAAGAAGGCGTATGACGCGCTCGTCACCTATTGGCCGACGGCTCCCGAGGCGGTGAAGGCGCAGCGTGCTCTCGCGGACCTCTACTATACGCACTATTTCGACTATGAGCAGGCGTTTGCGGAATATAAGTATTTGCTCGACTTCTATTCGTCGCAGTGCGATTATGACGCGATTGTGCGGCGTATGTATGATGTGGCGCAGTTGATGCGGGCGGAAGGCAAGACGATTATGTTCTTTCACTTCACGAACGCGACAGATGTGCGCCGCGCGTTTGAGGCGGTTGTGCGTGCCGCGCCAGGAGCTCCGTTTGCGCCCCAGGCGATGTTGACGGCGGGCGAATTGCGCGAAGAAGAGAACAATTATGAGAAGGCGATTGAGGTCTATGAGACCGTGCGCAATATCTACCCCAACTCCAAGGAAGCGACGCAGGCTCTGCACGCCGAGGCCGCCGCGCGTATGCATGTTTTGCGCTCTCACGACTACAACCGCGCGCGGTGCCAAGATACGATTTGGTTTATGAAGATGGCGCTCGATACGAAGCCTGATGAAGCCGCACGCAATGATTATCAGATGTGGCTCGCGGAAGCGACGGGCATTATCGAACGCGAAGCCTATCTCGCCGCGAAGTTCTATGATTCGCGCACCCGTACCCGCCGCAGTGCAATTCGCGCTTATGAGCGGTTCTTGGTGTGCTATCCCGCGAGCAGCTACGCGGCGGAAGCTCAGGCACGGTTGGATGAACTGAAGGCGATGTCCGTCGCCCCAGTTCCCGCGGCACCTGTCGTGGCGGCGACGGAAGGCGCGGAGGCATCTCCCGCCCCCGTTGAAACTGAAACTGCCGCGCCAGCCCCCGAGGATACGCGCTCATTCTGGCAGAAGACCTGCGACTTCTTTGGGGCGTATACTTGGCGGTCGCGCGTCCCTGATGATTGGCGCACCATCTTTGTGCCAACATTCCGTAATGAGAGCAATGTGACGGAACTTGGGGCGGTTGCCACGCGGCAGTTATTGCGTGAGATTCAGCGTGAGGGCTCGTTTAAGATTGCGTCCCAAGATGATTGTGCGCTTGAGATTCAGGGTGTGATTAAGCAAGTTTCCGCCTATCAGCTCACCTACAACCGCACCTCCGACCAGCGGCACCGAGAGACGCAAGCGACGATGATTGCGAGTATCAGCGTCATTGATAAGAAGGCGGGCAAGGTGCTCATTAACAACCGTTCGTATGAGTCGATGACATCCTTCTTGTCGGATGACGACTCGCGTTCGCGTCTGCGGGAAGCCTCGGGACGCATAACAGAAGATTTAGCCATGCAAATCGTGGATGATTTGCTGATGTATGACTGGGAGAAATAACTATGAATGAAGTCCATGCAGTAATTGAACTCAAGATTACGCCTCAGCGGGATAGCGGCTTTGGTAAGATTGCCGAGCGCGTCTCGAAATATGAGCAAGTGGAAGCGTGCTTCTTGATGTCGGGCGCGTATGATTTGCTCGTCTTTGTGAAGGGGTCGAGTTTGCAGGATGTCGCGCAATTCGTCGCGCAGGACCTTTCGACGATTGACGGAGTCCTCTCGACAGCGACGCACTTCATGCTCAAGACTTATAAGGCGAAGGGGTTTCTGGACTTCCAGAGCGGTGACGAACGCCTCGCAGTGACCCCGTAAAGGAGACGGTTATGGCGGTTGATTTGGCGCAGAAGGCGCAGAACTTTATGAATCGCGGGCGGCAGGCGCTGGAGTCTGGACGCTATGAGCTCGCTATGCAAATGTTGATGGAAGCCGTCAAAGTGGCTCCAGATGTCTTGGAGGCGCGCAAGCTCTTGCGCACGGCGCAAATTGCGCACTTCAAGGAGTCCGGCAAGGCGGGCATTGGCGCGAAACTCGGCTATATGCTCGCGCGCCAGAAGATTATGGGGCTTGTGAAGAAGGGTAAGGGCGCGGAAGCTATGGCGGAAGCCGAGAACCTGCTGTGCCAAAATCCTCTCGACCCCGATAATATCGAGGCGGCCGTAAAAGCGGCGGAAGCGGCGGGCAAGACCGACCACGCGGCAATTACGGTTGAGGCGGCGTATGAGTGCGGACGCAAGGATCCTGCGCTTTTGGAGCGTGTCGCTAACTACTACCAAATGGCAAAGGACTGGTCGCGGGCGCGTGATGCGTACTTGAAACTCTCGCAACTTAAGCCGGGTGACCAGCGCATCCAGCAACTTCTGAAGAACACCGAGGCCCAAGCCACGATGAATGCGGGCTGGGAGCAGACGGCGGGCAAGAAGGGTGGCTTCCAAGCCCTTATCGCGAATAAGGAGCAAGCCAAGCGCCTCGACCAAGCCAATAAGGCAGTCATCACGGGCGATGATGCGGACGCTCTCATCGCGGAAAAGGTGGCGCAAATCGAGAAAGAGCCCAAGAACATGAACTTCCGCCGCGCTTTGGCGCGCTTGTACATCCAAAACAAGCGTTATGCCGAGGCTATTGAGTGCCTTCAGGCGGCGATTGAGATGGCGGGTTCTATGGACCCCGAACTCGACCGTATGCTTTCTCAGACCTATGTGCAGTACTATGCTCAGCGCATAGAGGAACTGCGGGCGGCGGGCGAGGAAGAAGAGGCTCAGAAGACGGAACAAGAGCGCGACCAGTTCATTTTGGACGATCTTGCCGCGCGTGTCGAGCGGTATCCGAATGACTTGCACTTGCGCTATGAGCTAGGCACGCAGTACTTCAAGTGGGGCTACTACGATGAGGCACTCGAGAACCTTCAGCTCGCGCAGAAGAGTCCGAAAGATCGTCTCTGGGCGCTCTACTATTTGGCGATGTGCTTCCTCCAGAAGGGGCAGTCGGATATGGCGGTTATGCAGCTCGAGACGGCGCGGGACGCTATCCCGACGATGGATGACCTTAAGAAGAAGGTTGTTTACCAATTGGGACAGTGTGCTGAGCAGGCGGGCGACCTTGAGAAGGCCTACCAATACTACAAGGATGTTTATGCGGCAGATGTGGGATTTGAAGACCTCTCTGAACGGATGCTCGCGGTTTCCCAAGCAATCAAGGCTAAGCAGTCTTGATTGGCAGCCCCAAGGAGAGTCGAACTCCTCTAACAAGCATGAAAAGCTTGTGTCCTAGCCGATAGACGATGGGGCCGTATCAACGAGACAATATTATATCATATTACGGGTTCCCCCGCAAGGGGGAATTTGCATTTTCTTGCAATTTCTCTAAAAAAGGAGCTTTATGACCCCCCGCGAAGCGTGTATTGCCTTTAATATGACGGAAAATATAGGATCCGTGGGTGTCGATAAGCTCGCGGCAGTCTGCGGCGGCATAGTCAGCGCGTGGGAGAACTATCCGAAGAAAGTGGCGCGTGCGGGTGGTGAAGTGGACTGGGAGCGCGAAATCAAGAAGGCGGCGCAGTGCGGCGTGCAGATTCTTACTCCCGTCGATGATGATTACCCCGAGATTCTGAAGGAGACTCAGGGACACCCCCTCGCGCTGTATGTCTCGGGCAATGTCGCCGCACTTTCTAAGGCGTGCCTCGCGATTGTGGGTACGCGGCGGGCGACACCCTACGGACGCGACCAAGCCTTTAAGTTTGCGAAGGGACTTGCCGCGAATGGTTGGACGGTTGTCTCGGGGCTCGCGGAAGGAATTGACGCGGAAGCTCATCGCGGCGCTTTGGAGGCGGGCGGCACGACGATTGGTGTTCTCGGTTCGGCTCTCGATAAGTTCTTCCCCGAGATAAATCGGGAACTCGCGCGGGAGATGGTGAAGAAGGGCGGCGCGGTTGTGAGTGAGTTCCCTTTCGGACGCGAACCTGATCGCCAGACTTTCCCTCAACGCAATCACATTGTTGCCGCGCTCGCGAGGGGCGTTATTGCGATTGAGTCTCCCATCAAAAGTGGCACGCTCATAACGACGGCACTCGCGGCAGATTTGGGGCGCACGGTTATGGCGCTACCAGGACGTGTCGATAGCCGCTCGAGTGCGGGATGCCTCACGCTTATTAGGGATGGCGCACGGCTTGTGCGCAATGCGGATGATGTCCTAGACGAGATGTCTAACTTTATGTCCTTTACTAAGCGTGCCGTAGAAAAAGAGAAGGCGGCGGAAGAGAAAGTGGCGGTGGAAGGTGAGAAGGCGGAGATGCCTATGCCGAAACTAGAGTCGGTGTACAGTCTAGAAGAGGCGCTCATTATGAAGAATGTGGAAATGGAAGGCATTACCATAGATGACCTCGTGAGAAAAACCCACCTTCCCGTAGCCAAAGTGAATCGTCTTTGTATGACCTTGCGGATGAAAGGGCGGGTGCGATTCTTCCCCGGCAATCGCGTCGCTTTGCCGCGTGCAGATTAAGGAGGTACGCTAATTATGTCCACACGCGAATTTCTAGCCCCTGACCGCAAACTCGTCGAAGAAGTCGCCGATTGGCTTCTGGGCGAGAAGGGCTATGCGGGAAGAGTCCGTTATGAAGCGGGGAATGTCCCTTCGCTGGCCCACATCCTCCTCATCGTCCCCACGGCACAAAGCGGACGCAACCTGCGACTCGTCCTCGCGAAAAAGGCCGCCGCGAAAGGCTGGGGCGGTATTCTGCCGCCGAAAGTACAAATGCCCGACCACCTTTTGCAACCGAAAGGCAAGCGCGTGGCGACGGAAGCCGAGGAACTCGCCGTCCTTGCGGACATCCTCGACCATACGGATGTAACGGAATTTGCCGCGCTTTTTCCGCGTCCGCCCGAGAAGAAGTCCCTTGATTGGTCTTTGGACGCGGCACGGACGATCCTGAGCATCTACCCCGTGCTAGGCGAAAAGGGACTCCTCATGCGTGAAGTGGTGGCGGAGGAAGATGTGGAGCGTTGGAAAGATTTGGCACGGCTTGAGGAGCAGTTCCTTGGCTTTTTTGCCGCGAAGGATATTGTGCCGCGGTGCCAAGCGCGGCGTTTGGCGGCGCAAGCGGGGTGCGTAGAGCCCAATATTGCCGAAATTGTGCTTCCTGCCGCGCTGGACCTCCAAGGTGTTTTCGCGGACTATCTTACGCACTCGGCGTGTCCAGTGACATTGCTCATTCAGGCTGACCCCAAATATGATGCGCAATTTGATGAATGGGGGCATCCCCTCGCGGGATTCTCGGCGAAGCTTTCGCCGCGTGCCGTGAAGTCCGCCCCCACGCCAGTCGCGGAAGCGGACACCATTGCCACTTATTTTGCCGCGATACCGAAGACGGAAGCTCTGCCTGCGCTCGTCGTTTGCGACGCGGCACTTCATCCCGCTTTGGAGGGTGCGTTCCAGAATAAGTTTGGCGAAGATGAACTCGTTTTGCGCAATCCCTCGCGGGAATCGCTTGCCCATTCGGCTCTGGGGCGACTTCTCATTGAACTTATGCAACTCGCCGAACGTGGCGATTATGAGACATTTTCCGCCTTTATTCGCTCGGGCGATGTGGCGCGTTGGGCGGCGGCGGCGCTCGGACGCTCCACCGCAGAGATTGCCGCCGCAGTGGGTAGCCTTGATAAGGTGCAAAATAGCCATCTGCCGCGCTCAATAGACGAGGTGATTAAGGGTGCGGAAGATGAGGAAACCCGTGCCCACACTAAGGAAGAACACGAGAATTACGGCTGTCTTCTGCAATTGACGCGGAAGATAAAGGAAGAACTGCCTACACCTATCAACTTCCTAAAGAAAATCTTTTCTTCGCTTGTCTTGGACGAGAAGAATCCCTCCGACCGCGAACTCGTTGCGGCGGCGGAAGCGGTTCGTGATTTGCGCAAGATGTGCGCGAGTGAACTTATCCCCAAGCATTTACAGAACCCGCTCTTCTTACGTCTCATCAAGAATGCGAGCTATATGCAAGAGCCAACGGCGGCAAATGTGCTCGTGGCGAACGGATGGCTCGAGGCGGCGTGGTGTCCCGAGGAAGAAATTGTCTTTGCGGGCTTTAATGAGGGGTGTGTGCCTGGCGATGTCGTGGGGCACGCGTTTATCCCTGATTCTTTGCGGCAAAGTTTGGGACTGACGACGAATGCATCACGCACGCTTCGGGATAAGTGCATCTTCGCGCAGGTTCTGCGGTGTCGTCCCGAGGGGGCCGTTACTTGCTATTTGCACCAACTCGGGGCGGATACGAGTGTTACGAAGCCCTCGCGGCTGATTTTCCCTTGCGTGACGGATGCCCAATTGCCTGCACTCGCGCAGCGACTTTATGCGGTATCTCAGGGTTCGACAAACCGTCCCGCGAAGTCCCTCCCAAAGGCGTGGCGGCTCGCCTTGCCTTTCCCGCCTAAAGGGCTGAACTATCGTGAGAAGATTTCCCCTTCTTCAATTGATAGTTATCTAAGGTGTCCGTTCGAGTTCTATCTCAAGGAAGTCTTTGGCGAGCCAGTCAATGACCAGTATCGGGAGCTAGATGCCCGTGACTTTGGGACACTTTGCCACAAGGCACTGGATGCCTTCGCTAAATCGTCTGTCAAAGATTCGACGGACGCGGAAGAAATCGCGGCATTTTTGCGAGGGGAAGTGAAACGAATCCTCGGCTCTTTTGGAGAGAAGCTTCCTACCATCATTGAATTGCAAGGCGAGGCGGCAATTGCGCGGCTAGAGGCATTTGCGCAGGAGCAGGTGAAATGGCGTGCCGAGGGTTGGCGGATTATGTATGCGGAACAGAAACTTTCCTGCACGCTTAAAGAGTGCCCAACCCGCATCAACGGACGCTTTGACCGCATTGACCAGAATGAAAATACGGGGCAAATCGCGATAATCGACTACAAGACTTGGCCGCGCCTCACAGAGGAGAAGCGGAAGAGTAGTTTGCAGTTGCCGATTTATCGGGCTATGCTGGAGCCTTCGGGACTATTCCCGCGCGAAATAGCGCATAACTCAATCGCCCTCTATTGCATTCTTGCAGAGCGCAAGGAAAATACTTATTTTGACGAAGAATTTGCTTATCACGCGGGTGGACAAGGTGAAGCCGAAGCGAAAATTGTGGATATTCTCAGGCGCATCGCTTTCGGAATCTTCTATCCGCCCAACGGCGATGACTGGCGCACAGACAATGACAAAGCTTATGGCAGCTTGATTTGGCAAACTCCCGAGGAGGGACTTGACCCCGCGTGGCTCGCGGACCAGAAACAGCGAATGGAGGCATACGAAGTATGGAAAGAATCGCACCCCTTACAGTAGTGGAAGCCTCGGCAGGTACGGGCAAAACTTACGCGCTTGTCACGCGACTTTTGACGCTCATTTTTTGTGGCGTAGAGCCTGAAAAGATAGTTGCCCTCACCTTTTCGCGTCTCGCGGCAGGCGAAATCTTCAATAACTTTATTGAACGCCTCTCAAAAGCGGCGGAAACCCCAAAAGGCGCGGCAAAAGAAAGTGGTACTCTAAACTTGGGAAGGCAAATTTCGCAGGCGGAGTTCGCCGCGATGCTTCGCAAGGTCATTGCGCACCAACATTTGTCGCTTATTGGGACGCTTGATAGCTTTCTTATGCGAGTTATCCGTATGGTGCCCTTTGAGTTGGGTCTCGCGGGTGAAATTACGGTTATGAGCGATTATCGCTCACCCCTCGAACGCAGCCGTCTCGTGGGGGATATGCTGATGCTCGATACCCCAGACGCGAAGGATGTGTTCCGTAAAGCCTTTAGAGAGGTCTTTTCAGGGGATGGGGCACAGAGTTTTCTCGCGAAATTTTCTATATTTATCGCGAATTGGCACGCGCGCTATCGTGACCACCTTGATAAAATCGAGTGGGGCTCAGAAGAGCGCATTTGGGGTGCGGAAGTGCCGCGGCGTCCTGAAATTAGCCTGATGGAGATTCGTCTTAACGCGGCAAAGTTCGCTTTGATGAAGGGGAAGAATACTACAATTGATAAGTTTATCAAAGCAATTGCGAATTACGGAGGCGAAACACCGCCGAAGATTCCAGCGGGCCTTGCTAAAGACCCATTGGCGCACGCCGTCGTCAAAAAGATGTTTGATTATCGCATTTCGGAAACTCTTCGTACTACGCGCGGCATTTACGACCTTATGTGGATATTTGAGCGGGCGTATGCCTCTACCATACGTGCGAGAGGGCTCATTTCCTTTGATGATCTGCCGCGCCTTTTGATGGGGCTTAGCGAAGAAACGCGCCTCGCCCTTGAATATCGTATGGATGCCCGTTTTGACCACTGGGCACTCGATGAGTTTCAGGATACGAGTCGCGGACAATGGAATGCCATTAGAAACCTGATTGAGGAAAATAGCCTCCCTGACGGAAACAAGACCGTCTTTATCGTCGGTGACCGTAAGCAGTCCATTTACGAATGGCGTGCGGGGGATGTCCGTATCTTGGGGGAACAAGTGGAACTCGCGAGGAAGGCTCCTAACCGTCTTTTGCCGCTTGATGAATCCTATCGCTATCGTAGTGAGATTTCCTTTGCCGTAAATAAGGTTTTCGAGACATCAGTTATCCGTGGACTCTTTGAGATGGATGATGCTCCCGCGAATGCGGTTTGGGAGTGCCGCGAGCACGAAAGCCACGATAAGGTTAATGAGGGCTTTGTGGAGGTTTCCGAAGCCCCTAAGGCTGCGAAGGGGAAGACCCCTGCGGAGAACTTCTTTGAGCCTGTTGCCAATGCTTTGCGGGCTGTGAAGCCGTGGGAGCGCGGCATTACATGTGCAATTCTCGTAAGAACGAATAATTTCGGAATGAATCTACTCGCTTATCTTAAGCAGAATGGGTTCGCCGACAATGTCGTTTTTGAGGGTGATATGCCCATCTTCGACTCGCCTGTCCTTGGAGCTTTCGCGGCACTTTTGAAGCTAGCCGAGCATGCGGACGACGCCTATGCCTACGCCCAAATCAAGTATTCGCCGCTCGCTAAGGCATTGTATCCGAACGGACTCCCCCCGCTCGCCGAACTTAGCGCGGCACTTCTCGCTGACTTCACGCGCCTAGGGATGGTGCGTAAGTTCCGTGCCGTTCGCGAGGCACTCAAAGGTGTGCCCGATTCGTGGGACGAAGACTTCACCGAATCTCGCTTTGAGGATTTCGTTAAATGCGCCGCCGAGTTTGAGGAGATGCGCGAGGCGAACATGCGCCTTTCGGACTTTATCGACTTCGTGAAGCAGAAGAATAGCCGCGACTTCGCGGATGCGAATAAAGTGCGCATTTTGACGATGCATCGCTCGAAAGGGCTCGGTTTTGACTATGTCATTATTCCATTCTATGAGAGTGATGGACTTTCGGGGAATGCTAATCCAGAATATCTCGCCCCGCTTACACAAGAGGATCCTGCGTGGGTTTTGAAACATCCGGGTGTCTCAACCGCCGAATCGGACCCTGTTCTAAGCGCGGCGGAACGGCGACGCAAGCAATCCGAGATTTATGCTTCCCTTTGCCTTGACTATGTGGCAATGACGCGGGCGAAGAAAGCACTGACGCTTATTCTGCACCCCGCAAATAAGGGCACGAAAGGTGCTGTTCCCAATCGCTTTAGTGACCTTGTGCGTGAAGTTGGACTCAAGACTTTCGGCAACCCTGCGTGGTACTTGGAAGAAGAGCGGCGAGTCCCCACCGAAGAGGCGGCTACGGAAACTGCC
The DNA here is from genome assembly GCA_963602475.1 of Lachnospira hominis (ex Liu et al. 2021). Taxonomy (GTDB): domain Bacteria; phylum Verrucomicrobiota; class Kiritimatiellia; order RFP12; family UBA1067; genus UBA1067. The sequence goes on along the minus strand of CAVCJC010000058.1, from coordinate 283 downwards.
GCGCTTGCCTTTAAGCGTCCGCCGCGGCAAAGTTTCGCGAAAGTGCGTCCGGGCGAGGCATTTCGGTCGGGAATCCGTGGCGATACACTCTTTATGGAGACTTTTGGTGCGGCGGCGGAACGCGGCACTGTGCTTCACGAAGAGTTTGCGAAGATTGAGTGGCTTCCCGAAAGTGCCGCGAAGAGTCCGTTTGAAAAGGCGCTCGTCAAGCCCGAGGGCGTGGTTGAACTTTGGCGTGAGCGGGCGTATGAGTTGATAACGGACGGCTCCTGGCAGTCTGGAC
>CAVCJC010000057.1:0-13078 GCA_963602475.1 Lachnospira hominis (ex Liu et al. 2021) | reverse complement strand
GATGGACTCCGCATCATCGTCCAACTCTTTCTCGCAGTCCTTGATGTGCTCTTCGATGTGCTCGAGGACATCCGCTGGCAACGCGAGGGACTTCACGATTTCCGCATCACGCTCAAAGACCTTAATCGCATACCAACGAATAGCCGTCTTTTTGACGCGGTCCTGAATGGACTCCTCAATATGGGCAATCGCGTGCTCAACCGAGCCCGAGAAAACGTGGGGGACTTCGCCCTTCTTGCCCGCACGAGCAAGTTTCACAATTTCGCCCGCCGCGTCGCGGCATCCTTCGCCGCGCTGGGCACTAATGCCAATGACGGCGCAGTTGAGAGCCTTACCAATCTTCGCAAAGTCAATCTTGTCGCCGTTTTTACGCACGACATCCATCATATTCACCGCCATAACCATCGGAATACCGAGTTCGGCGAGCTGTGTCGAGAGATAGAGGTTGCGCTCGATGTTTGTTCCGTCGACAATATTGAGAACGCCGCTCGGATCTTCCTCAACGAGGTACTTGCGCGAAACTTTCTCCTCAAGCGAATAAGGCGAGAGCGAGTAGATGCCTGGCAAGTCCTGAATAACGACATCCTTCGTGCCTTCAAGAATGCCGTCCTTCTTCTCAACGGTCACGCCTGGCCAGTTGCCGACATATTGATTGGAACCCGTAAGCGCATTGAAAAGCGTCGTCTTGCCAGAGTTCGGGTTGCCCGCTAATGCTATCTTAATTGACATTTTCTCAGCCTTTACTTAGTTCTTCGTGATTTCGACTTTCGCCGCCTCATCCTTACGGATTGAGAGCTCATAGCCGCGCACCGTAATTTCGATGGGGTCACCCAAGGGGGCAATCTTACGGACGCTGACTTCCGCTCCTTTCGTAAGCCCCATTTCCATAATGCGGTGCTTGACCGCACCTTCGCCGACGAGACGCGCTACGCGCCCCGATTCACCGACTTTCAATTCGTTTAGTGTCATAAGAGGACTCCTTTTCTTCTGAAATCAAAGAGGTTCAACATGAATGCGCCGCGCGAGTTCATCATTGAGCGCAATGCGACTATCCTGAATGCCCACAATCATATTGCCGTCCGAAACCTGCACGACAGCAACAACGGAACCTGGGATGAGTCCCAAGTTACCCAAGTGTTTACGCACCGCGTCATTGCCCGAGACGGACATCACGCGCGCACGCTCACCAATTTTTATCAATGCCAATGGCATATCTTCATACTCTTTTCTGCTAGTTCACCCTAGCTAAGTGTCTTAGCCTCAGCTAAGATGGACAATATTATACAAAATTAGCCTGTGCTAAGTCAAGGGGTATTTTTAACTTCCTTAAAGAAAGTGACTTTTAGGGGGGGGGCAACTAGAAGCCTTTAGACAGAAGATGGTGCGCCCGGTGGGACTCGAACCCACACACGTTTCCGCACGGGAACCTAAATCCCGCGTGTCTGCCATTTCACCACGGGCGCACAAAAATCATTTCTTCTGTAGCTTCTCCTTATGCGAAAGGAAGATGCGCGTCTTTTCGCCGAGCGTCTGCGCTTCAGGGTAGTTGCCTGCCGTCGTGACCTTAGCGAACGCCTCAAGCGCGGCTTTCTGAGCGGATGTAAGCCGCTGCGGAACTTCAATGACGACATGCGCATACACATCGCCAGGCACGCCGCCGCGCAAGGAAGGAATGCCCTTCCCGTGCAAAACGAGCACCTTGCCGTCCGTCGTGCCCTCAGGAATACGCACACTCGCGAGTCCCTGAGGCGTCGGAACATCCACCGAGCCACCAAGAGCCGCCGTCACAGGCGAAACAAAGACTTCAACATGCAAGTCGCGTCCGTCGCGCTCAAAAATATCGCTGGGGCGCACGCGCAAAAGCACATAAAGGTCGCCCGCCATACCGCCGCGCAAGCCACCCGCGCCCTTGCCGCTGAGGCGCAAACGCGAACCATTGTCCACGCCAGCCGGGATCGTAAGTTCAATATGCTGAGGCTTAGAGAGGTGCCCCGATCCGCGGCACTTACGGCAGGGACGGTCAATCGTTGACCCCGAGCCTCCGCAAGTCGGGCAAGTCTGCCGCACTTGGAAGAAGCCGCTACCGCCAATCACAACACCCGAGCCGCCGCAAGTCTTGCAGGTCGAGCGTCCCGCACCATCCGCCGCGCCTGTGCCGTGGCACGCGTCACATTCGGCAGGGAGCGTAATGTCAATTTCCCGCTTACTACCAAAGACCGCCTCATCAAAGTCAATGGTCAGCTCAAAAGTCATATCATTGCCGCGCTCAGGCGCGTTCGGATCTTGCGAACGCCGTGCACGACCGCGTCCACCGCCGCCACCAAAGAAGCTAAAGCCGCCGCCGCCCCCACCAAAGAGCGAACTGAAGATGTCGCCCAAATCTTGGAAGTCCGCGCCGTGCGAGAAGTCACGATTAAAGTCAAAGCCGCCAGGCCCGAAGTTCACGCTATCGTGCCCAAAGCGGTCATAACGCTCACGCTTCTCAGGACTCGAGAGCACCTCATACGCTTCAGAAATCTCAGCAAACTTATCCTTCGCCGAAGGATCATCGGGATTACGGTCGGGATGATACTTCATCGCGAGTTTGCGGTAGGCGGACTTGATTTGGTCCGCCGTCGCATCTTTCGCTACACCCAATACTTCGTAATAATCGCGTTTTTGCGCCATCTTCGCCTCTACTTCACCTTACTGCTGTGGTTTGCCAGACGAAACCACGACTTGCGCCACACGCAGAACCTTGCCCTTCAGCATCCAGCCCCGCTTTGCCTCATTCGAGACCTTGCCCTCTTCAACTGTGGGACTGGGCAAGTGCGCAATGGCTTCCATACGCTCCGTATCAAGGGCGCTACCGACACTATCAAAGGGTTCCGCGCCGTGCTCCTTAAGCGTCTTTGTGAGCGACTCAAGAACGAGTTTCACGCCCTTCACGAAGGGGTCGTCCTCTTTCTTATCGCCTTGCGCCTTCTCAAGCGCGAGCGCGAGGTTATCTACCGTGGGGAGAATATCCTTAAGAATATCCGCTTCCGCATAGCGATAGGTATCCTCGCGATCCCGTGCCGTGCGCTTCTTGAAGTTATCGAAATCAGCCAAAAGCCGCGCATAGAGATCTTTCCAATCAGGCTCCGCAGGCTTCTCTGGGGCTTTCTCAGCTTTCGCCGTGCTCTCCTCAGTCGCTTTCGGCTCCTCGGGCTTCGTCTCTTGCGTCGTTTCTTCAGCGGCAGGCTGAGCGGCCTCGGCACTCGCTTGTGCCGAAGTCGCCTCCGCCGTAGCGGCTGATTCCTTATCCTTCAATTCTTCGCTCATTTACGCCTTAATCTGACCCGCCTTAGCGAGCATCTTCGCCTCAACACTCTGAATCTCAGCGAAGCCTTGTGAACTGTGCGGATTGAGTCCGTTGGAAGCTTCCATGGAGCTATCCGCCTCATTATAAATCGTAGCCTTAAGACCCTTCAGGGACTCAAAGAAGATGTTGCCCTTGTAAAGCCCGAGCGTGACTTCAGCCGTCGCCTTATCCGCCCAAACCTGAATTGCCGCGCGCGCCGCTTGGGTCGCGGGGTCGAACCAGCGTCCGTCATAAATCTGGTCGCTGACCGTACGCGAGAGACGCTCGAAAAGAACGGTCGAGCGGCGGTCCATAACGCCCTGGTAAATGTACTTAAGCCCCCACGAGAGGACTTCCATTCCTGGGGCCTCATAAACGCCGCGGCTCTTCGTACCGATAATGCGGTTCTCAAGCGCGTGCTTCATGCCGATACCATTGCGTCCACCAATCTGATTGACGACGAGCATCACATTATAAGGCGACATCTTCTTGCCGTTGACCGCCACACAGCGTCCCTCGACAAACTTAAGCGTAATCTTCTCAACCTTATCAGGTGCCTGCTCAGGCCACACACCCATCGTGGGCTTCACAATGCGCATTGAAGTCTCCATCGACTCCAAATCTTCCGCTTCGTGGGAGAGGCCCGCGAGGTTAGCGTCCGTCGAATATTTCTTCTTGGTGCCAACGAAAGCGACAATGCCGCGCTCCGCGAGGAAGTCCACCATCTGAGTACGCCCAGGGAACTTCTTAAGGAGGTCGCTATCACGCCACGGCGCATACACGCCAAAGGCAGGATCAAAGACATTGACATAGCGCTCAAAACGCATCTGGTCATTGCCGCGCCCCGTCGCGCCATGCACGAGCACCGAGCAACCCGCCTTCTTCATCGCGGGCAACAGCTTCTGCACCGTCACCGCGCGGGCAATGCCCGTCGAGTTCCAGTAGCCGCCATCATACATCGCCTGGCACTTCACCGTCTCAAAGCAAATCTCTGCCATTTCTTTCGTGACATCAATGATGGTCGTCTTGACACCCGTAGGTGCCATACGCTTCTTGATATCATTGATATCTTTCTCGTCGGGCTGACCGACATTGGCGGAGAACGCCTTGACATTCACGCCCGCATCCTTGAGGACGCAGCAAATCGTCTTAGAATCCAAACCGCCCGACACACACACGCCGACGGTCTTACCTTTTAGGTCTGCAAGTTTCACTTTGAGTATCCTTTCTCAAAACAGTTGAAGATTATAGCATAATGAGGGGTCAAAATGCAAGTGGAAAAGTAGTTTTTCTCCCTTTAAAAGGACGCGGCGAGATGCGGAATAGCGCGCTCAAAACTCACGCCATACCAGTGGTCAGGCTCCGTCGCCACAATCGCTTCGCAAACAATATCCGCCGCGAGCGCGGCAGATTCGAGCGGCGAGCGTCCCCGCAAAAGAGCTCCCGCGAAGACAGAGGCATACACATCGCCTGTGCCGTGACTCATGCGGTCAATGCGCGGATTAAAGTCGTACTGAATCGACTGGCCATCACTGACGGCGCTTCCGAGCTTATCCGCCTCAAACGAAACACCCGTCAAAACAACACCCTTCGCGCCGAGCGCATGCAACTTACCAATGAGCGTCTCAATTTCCGCTTGCGTATAGCCCGCGAGCTTCGGTTCGCTACCCGTCAGAAAGGCCGCCTCAGTAAGATTCGGCAAAATGAAGTCCGCGCCCTTGCAAAGTTGCGCCATCTTGGTCGGGAAGTCCGCCGCGAAGCCCGCATAGAGCTTGCCGTTATCCGCCATCGCGGGGTCAACAATCCGCAGAGCCCCCTCATTCGCGCAACTGGACATAATGGAAAGAATAGGCGCGATTTGGCTCTCACAGACATATCCCGTATAGAAGGCATCAAAACGAATGCCGAGTTCAATCCATTTCTTCTCGACATTGGTAAGTTCAGGGGTCAAGTCAGCGAAAGTCCAGCTCTTAAAGCCGCCCGTGTGATTCGAAAGAACCGCGCTCGGCAAAACGGCGCACTCAATACCGCATGCCGAAACGAGCGGCAACGCCACTGTCGCCGAGCATTGCCCCACACACGAAATATCCTGAATCGTCAAAAGTCTTTTCATCTTTACCTTCTTCTTATTGCACAAAGCCCGCGCGGGCTAAAGTTTCCATCGTGAGCCCCGTATTTTGTGTCGACTTCGCCACATACTTGCCCACGATATCGCCCTCAATATTGATTTCGTCGCCGACTTTCTTCATTCCAAGCGTCGTTTCGCGCGCCGTCGTAGGAATGAGGTCAACAGCCAGCCAATCAGTGCCCAACTCCGTAATCGTCAGCGAAACACCATCTAGCGCAACGGAACCTTTCACAACGCTTTGCGCCGCGAGAACTGCCCCGCAATGTATCCGTAGCCGAAAGTCGCGTCCACGCTGCACTTTGGCGAGGAGCCGTCCACGGCAATCGACATGCCCTTGGACAATGTGTCCGCCAAGCGCCTCGCCTGCCCGAAGAGCCCGTTCCAAGTTCACTTTCGCGCCAGGAATCAGCGCGGCAAGCCCCGAACGCTCCTCGGTCTCGCGCAAAACATCCGCCGTAAAGTGGCTTTCGTCGCAGTGCACAACCGTGAGGCACACGCCATTCACCGCGACGGACTCGCCCTCGACCAAAGGCATTGCCCAAGGGTCAAAGGCAATTTCAAGGACGAGTCCCTTGCCGCGCGAAACACGCTTTACCGTGCCGACTTTCTGGATAAGCCCCGTGAACATCTAAGCACGCTTAGACGATGTCCTCCATCAACACGACATCCGGAACAATCGCGGCTTTAGCGAGCGGATTCTTACCAATGACCTTCGGCGCAATGACCGTGATCCAGCGGTCGACGAAACCCTGCTCCGCCAATGCGGTCGCGAGCTCCATCCCACCCTCGCAAAGAACATGCATATAGCCACGCTTCGCCAAATCTTGCAACATCGGCAACAGGTTCCCGTCAGGAGCCTTATAGACGAGCGTCTCATTCTTGCCGTCCGAGAAAATCTTCGCCTTCTTCGGCAACTTGCCCGAACGCGTCACAACCGCCCGCACCAAATCAGGATTCGGGTTGGCGTGCGCCAACAGCGTCGGATCGTCCTTACGGACCGTCTCCGCGCCAACGAGAATGACATCCGCCTTTTCGCGCAATTCGTCCGTCGTTTCGCGGGCATCCTCGCTCGAAATCCAGCGTGCATTGCCCTTCTCATCGTGGGTGCGTCCATCGAGGGACATCGCGATTTTGACGGTGACATAAGGGATGCCCTTGGTGACATACTTCGCGAAAGGCTTAATCAGCTCATTGCCGCCCTTCTGATCGAAGAATGCCGCGTCATTGAAGATATTGCAGGCAATATCGGCTTTCGCGAGAATCTTCTCAGCGCGCCCCGCATTCTTGGGATTCGGATCGCGCGCACCATAAACGACCGCCTTAAGCCCCGCCTCAATAATCGCGTCCGTGCACGCCCCGACCTTACCCGGCTCAGAGCACGGCTCCATCGTCACATAAAGTGCCGCGCCGTGAGTGTCCTCGTGCTTACGCTTAGCGCTCGTAATCGCGGCGACTTCGGCGTGAACGCCGCCCGCCTTCTTATGGTAGCCTTCGCCAATTACGCGACTCGCCTTTACGAGCACCGCGCCAACTGGCGGATTCGGCCGTGTGTGCCCTTCACCTTTTTGCGCCAACTCTATGGCGCGTTGCATATAGTCTCGTGCTGTCATTGGTGGATTTCCTTTCCCTTGTTTTCGTGAGCTATTTTGTCCAAAATTCCATTGACGAAGGCGCGTGAGGTGGGTGTCGAGAACCAATTCACCAAATCTACCGCCTCATTAATTACGACGGGCGCGGGCACATCGCTGAAGAGAATTTCCCACGCGCCTAGGCGCAACACCGCGCGCTCAACCGTGCCAAGGCGATCCATATCCCACTTCGCGAGTAAAGGCTCAATGACCCCATCAAGCTTCGACTCTTCAGCGAGCACGCCTCTCACGCGCTCCTCGGTAAATTGTTTATAGCGCTCGGAAATCTTGCGCGGCGTATCCTCAAGTGCCGCGATTTCTTCCCAGCAGGAAGCGATGAAGCTATCCACTTCATCAGGCGTATTTAAATCCGCCGCCGTCAGCATCTGAATCGCCCATTCGCGAGCTTGTCTACGCGTAATTGACATACTTACTTTTTCTCCACCTTCAAGTTAGCCTCTCTGCGACGGGGCTTGGGCAGGCGTCCATTCGAAAGTGCCGCCGCGCCCAGTAGAAATACGAGACCCGGTATCAAAAAGAGTTGATACCGCTCAACCTTACGATTTTCAGCCTCATTCTGCTCTTTTGCCGCCACCTGCCGCAAAAAGCGATTGTAAATCGAACCGAGTGTCGTTTCCGCCGTGCCCATCGTCGCGAGCGGAACATACTTGCCGCCACTCGCCTCAGCAATAGCCTTGAGCGGCGTCTCATCAAGCTTCACACGCACTTCCTCACCCTTGAAACGCTGCGTGCCGCGTCCGTCCTCGGACGGAATCGCCGCGCCTACATGCGGGTCGCCAATGCCAATCGTGAAAATAGGGATGGACCGCGCCTTCGCCTGCGCCGCCGCGTTCAAGGCCTCGCCCCGCAAGTCGCCACCATCCGAAATGATGATAATCGCGCTATGGTCGTCGGCAATGCTAGAGGAAGTCGAATCGGACGAAATCAAACTCAGCGATTCACGAATGGCGCTCCCGAGGTCCGTCTCGCCCCGTGGCGCACTATCTGGCGTAAGCGACTCGAGCGCATTGCGCAAATACGCCTTATCCGTCGTCAACGGACACACCGCGACGCCCGTGCGCCGAAATGCCACAAGTGCCGCGCGGTCGCCCCCGAGCGAGTCAATCATATCCGCCACATCCGCCTTCGCCCGCTCCAAGCGGTTGGGGCGCACATCTTCCGCGAGCATCGAGCGCGAGACATCAATCGCGATGACGACATTGCGTGCCCGCGTCATCGTTTCCACATGTTCCCGCCCCCATTTCGGACGAAACGCCGCGATGAGCACAAGGATAAGCCCAATGATAAAGAGGTTGAAGCGCAAGGGCGAAACGCCGCGCAATTTGGCACGCTGAAAGATGTTGCGTTCTTTCATTTGTCGTGCCTCCCCTCGCCATGCCACGGAATAAACGCGGGGACCTTATCTATCCCTGCCGCGATACGCTGACGCACCGCTTCATAGACGAGAATGGTCGCGGCGGCGGAGACATTCAGCGAGTCCGCCATACCGAGCATCGGGATGCGCACCCGCAAATCCGCGCCATCCATCCATTTCGCCGTAAGCCCATATTGCTCCGCGCCTAGCGCAATAGCCACATTGCCCGTCAAATCAACTTCGGAATGGAGCTTTTCCGCGTGAGGCGTTGCCGCGAGAATGGAGAAGTCGTGCGCCTTCAAATAGGCGAGCGCTTCTTCACTCGAAGCTTCCACAATCGGCACAGAAAACATGGTGCCCGTCGAAGCCCGCACGACATTCGGATTGTGAATATCGGTCGTGCGGTCACATACAATGACAGCCGCCGCGCCTGCCGCGTCCGCCGAACGCAGAATCGTCCCGAGATTGCCTGGCTTCTCAATCGCTTCCGTCACAATGATAAGCGCGTGAGGCGGCAACTTCAAGTCAGCAAGCTTAATCGAGATATGCGGACCCACCATCAGAAGTCCGTCAGGACGCTCCTTGTAGGCAATCTTCGTGAAGCAGGTCTTAGTGCAAGTAAAGACTTCCGCCCCCGCTTTTGCCGCGTCCGCGACGAGTTGGGGTTCGTTCTCATTCTTGAGATAGAAGTCTGGACAATGGAAAATGGCGTGTGGCTTATAGCCCCGATCGAGGGCACGCCGACATTCGCGGTAGCCTTCGACAATCATTTCACCCGACTCCTCACGCGCCGCGCAAGTACGCAACTTGACGACGCGCTTAAGTTTCGGGTTGCTGGGGCTTGTAAGTTCCATTAGACCTCTTAGTGATGGTGGTGCTCACAGCCGCACCCACACTCGTGGTCGTGTGGCTGGTCGGGCAAGTCCACATACTCAATCTTCGCCGCTTCGCGAAGTTCGTTCACAAACTCTTCCGTCGCCTTGCCACGCGCTTGGTGGCGCAAAAGGTCGCGAATCTCATCGTGCGCCTCAACGAGCGTACGCTCGCCACCCGCTTGCTCATCGGCCTTATAGATGATGTGATAACCAAATTGCGTCTGGACGATATCCGAGACTTCACCCTTCTTCATCGAGAATGCCGCCTTATCAAACTCAGGCACCATCATACCAGGACCAAACCAGCCAAGCGAGCCGCCTTCGCGGCCTGACGGACAGTCCGAATGCTTCTTCGCTTCTTCCGCGAAGTCGCCGCCATTCACAACCCGCTCGCGAATCTCACGAATCTTCTCAAATGCCGCGCTCTTCACCTCAGGCAAGTCATTCTCCTCGCTCTTCACGAGGATGTGCTGACAGAGAACCTTGGGCTGCGTCACATATTCGCGCATATGTAAGATGTAGAAGTCGGAAATTTCTTTTTCCGTCGGCTCCGCCACATGACTGCAGGCTTGGTTCACGAGCTTATTTACCCGCGCACCCTTCTCAAGCTCCTTACGGAACGCTTCCTCAGTGACATTCTGTGCCGCGAGTGCCTTCTTATAGTTCTCTTCGCCACCGACTTGCTCAATGACTTTAGCGACTTCCGCATCAATTTCCGCCGCGCTGACGGGCAAATCGAGTTGGGCGGAACGATCCAGTAGCAACTTCGCGCCAATCGCCTGGTCAAGCGCACGCTTCTGGAGCTCGCTTACATTGTTGCGAATCTCATCAGGCGTCATGCCGTGGCTCATATAAAAGCGCACAAGGCGGTCAAACTCAAACTCAACAGCCTGCGCCGAAATCAATTCTCCGTTTACTTTTGCAGTTTTCATATCTTTTTTAAGTGCTTCTTTTAGTTAAATAGTTCACGAACTGCCGCGTCAATGCCATCCACATCTACGACCTTAGTCTGAGTAATGGGGAGCGTCTCCAATTCCTTGAAGGCGGGCGGGGGATTCGTGAGAACATCGACCACGAATGCCTTGCGGCAGGTCTCAGGGAACTTATACGGCGTCGCCGTCGCGGCAACAACCCTCTCATACCCCGAGAAAAGGAGCTCCTGATGCGCAACATGTGTCGCGACTGCCGTATGCGGGTCGACGATGTAGCCTCCGTCGCCCGATTCGTGCATGCGGCACATCTCAAATTGCGTCTGCAACTGATTGACGACGCCACCACCAAACTCAGCAAAGAGCTTCGCCTTCGCCGCGTCATTCAGCTCATAGCGTCCCTTGGTCGCAAGATCATTCATGAGCCGCTTAACCTCGGCGCAGTCGCCATCATTCAAGAGCCACAAAAGCCGCTCAACATTGGAACTCTTGCGAATATCCATAGACGGCGAGTTCGTGACCGTGAAAGTATCGCCAGGCTCATAGATGCCCGTCTTAACAAAACGCGCGAGCACATCATTCACATTCGAAGCGACGTAGAACTTGCGAATGGGTGCACCCAGCATCTTCGCGTAGTACGCCGCGAGAATGTTGCCAAAGTTCCCACTCGGCACGATGACATCAAACGGCTTGCCATAGAGCTTCGGGGCGAGACGCGCCGCCGCGAGAATGTAGTAGCCAATTTGCGGAACAAGCCGACCAATGTTAATCGAGTTCGCCGAAGAGAGCGCAATGCCGTGCGCCGCCGCTTCCGCATTTATCGCTGGGTCCGCGAAAATACGCTTCACCGCCGCCTGCGCATCATCAAAGTTGCCGCGAATCGCAATGGCGTGCACATTCTTCTCGGCGGGTGTCGTCATCTGCAGACGCTGAATCCGTGAAGTGCCTTCATTCGGGTAGAATACTACAACTTCCGTCCCTTCCACGCCCGCGAAGCCCTGCATCGCGGCAGAACCCGTGTCACCACTCGTCGCCGTCAAAATGAGCACACGCCGACCTCCCGCCGCATACTTCATAAAGACGGGCAGCATCGAAAGCGCCACATCCTTGAACGCACCCGTCTTGCCATGAAAAAGCTCCAGAATCTGCATGCCATCCACTTCCACAAGTGGAATCGGATCTTTCTCAGGGAAGCGTGACAAAAGGCGGTCAATCGCCTCATTGCGCACCTCAAGCGGCAGGTCACCAAATATCTTTTCAAGCACAAACTCTTCGCACGCCCTCAGGCTCGTATACGCCGAGAAATCAACGCGCTCCTTTACAGGCGTAAGCATCGGCACATACAATCCTCCGTCGGGGGCAAGTCCACGGAAAATTGCTTCGGCGCAAGTCGCTTCAAGTCCTTCGCGTGTAGAAACAAATCTCATTTCTAAACCTTTCTAATTTCCTAATATTATATCATTTTTCGGGCGTTTTCGCTAGGCGAAAATCATCCTCACGCGTTTTTCCTAGGCGCGACGCCGCGAGAAAGCCCCCAAACGGGCAGTGTAGACCTTACGGAAAGCGGTTTCGGAAGCGTAGCCACACATTTGAGCCACAACCTTGATCGGACGCGTCGAGTCGCTCATAAGCAGCTCTTTGGCACGAAGCATCCGTACACTGATGATTTCCTCAAGAATGGAGTGCCCCGTCGCTTCTCGAAAGCGCATTTCGGCGGTGCGGCGCGCTCCTTTCATGACGGCAATGACATCGCGGGCACGGAGTCCCTCACAAGCTTTATCACGGATGAGCTCCAGCGCCTGGGCGACATACTCATTCGGGGCGCGGTAGGGACGCGTTGATTCGCGGCGCACGACCATAAGCGGCGGGACCGTACGCCGCGCAGGTTCTAGGTTCGGGGTGTCAATTCGTTCCGCGAGCAATTGCGCGGCAAGAAAGCCCATCTGTTCATTATCCGCGAGCACACTTGAGAGCCTCGGATGCGTACTTTCGCAAATTGACTCGTCGTTATCTACGCCCACAAGCGCAATGTCATTGGGGACTCTCCATTTCTTCGAACGACAAATGCCACGAATGTGATTAGAGACTTCGTCATTCGCCGCGAAGATTCCGCAGGGCTTCGGCAGAGTCGCCATCCAATCTTGCAGACGATTCAGCCAATCTTGTGTGTCGCCCTCATTGTCAGGCGCGAACTCGGGGCAACTATAGCCGTGCATCTCAATTAACTTACGGAACTGCCGCGCGCGTTCATTGGACCAAATGCGGCTATTCGGATAATGCACAAACGCGAAATGTGTGTAATTGAGTTGCAGAAGTTCCCGCGCGGCAAGTTCAGCGACCCCCATAGAGTCGTCATTTATGGTGGACGCTTTTACACTTTCTGCAGGCGGACGGCAAGAGATCCATACTGCGGGAAGGCGCTTAAACTCTTGTAAGTCAGGCGGCGCAATGAGTCCGCCGCAGTCGCAAACGAGTGCTGCCGCGTCCCAGAACTTGATGAGGTCCTTGAGTTTCTCGGCTGTAATTTCCGTAAGCGTCGCAAATTGCACTTGCCAACGATTGGCGTGCGCCCCACGAAGAAATCCCTTGCTCTTCAGAACCGATGGCGGACGGTCACTGCTACGAATATAAAGAACTGTTTTCATGCCTAAGATTATACCATATTGCGCCCTCCCACGCAATAGAAGCCGCCCCAATCTGCGCAAATGAGGCAAGCCGCTCGTGCACCCCCGCCCTCTCCACCCCACACCGCTTGGTAGGGCCCGCGTCCCTTGCCCGCCGTGAAAGGCGGCGCGGGCGGGAGTTGCACGAGAGGAGCGGA
>CAVCJC010000056.1:0-13081 GCA_963602475.1 Lachnospira hominis (ex Liu et al. 2021) | reverse complement strand
CCGCCCGCCTCACTCCGCTCAACGCTCGCCCGTCCCTCCCGCTCCTCACCAACCGCCCTTTCTTTGCTTCGCGCGATTCTCACATCATTTTATTCAATGCGAACAAAACAAATGGTAGGCGGCAAGCCGCCATAAACTTCTTTCTGCGGGGCGGAAGGGACTCCGCCCCCTACCAACCCCACAGCGCAACGGTGGTAGGGCGGGCAGTCCCTTGCCCGCCGTTTAAACGGCTACAAAAGAGTGAGACTAAAGACTTCCGACAGGGATGACGCGGACATTCTGTGAAAGCGGGTAAGTTCGCGGCGAAAGACAGACAACTGAACCTTGCCCAAGGTTGCATCCGTTAGACGCGAGCTTCTTAAAGGCTTTTACATCCGCGAGCGAGGGACTCGCTGTCTTCTTAATCTCAACAGGATAGAGCACCCCATCTCGCTCATAAACAACATCAACCTCAACGCCATAACCTTTAGAAATTGCAACTTTTTTGATAATTTTCATATCATTACTATAACATATACTTCTTCCGCTCGTCAATAGACTTGTCCAATTTCAAAATCCAATCTTGAATTTGGACAAGTTTTAGGTAGCTCATTACCATATTGCCGCTATGATTTTAGGCAAGATTAACAGGATTTACAGGATTGAGAATTATCTCACGCAGAGGCGCAGAGGGCGCAGAGATGAGGCGGCCCCCTACCAATTAATTGGTGGGGGGTGGAGTTTTGCTTTGGGCGCGGAGGCGCAGGAAGATGTAGCCAGTGACAGGCACGGTGAGCAGATAGAGAATGCCCGCAATGCCAATGGCAAGCATATGGTCCGCAAACAAGAGCGCAATGACGAGGAGTGCCAAGGTCACGAAGACCCGCGTTTGGGTGCGTCCGTGAATATGAATAGCCTTAAGGGATATCGTCGGCAAGCGCGAGGCCATTAACGAGCCGATGAAAAGGAGCATGAAGATTCCGAATGCGGGACTTTGCAAGAAGCTCTGCAAGGCGGGATACTTCGTCTCGGCATCAAGGGCAATGGAAAGAATGGGCGGCGTAAGCACCATCCAACATCCGCCTGGCGCGGGGACTCCCGTGAAGAAATGCTTCCAATAGGGCTCGGTCGGTTGCTCAACCATCGTATTAAACCGCGCCAAACGAAAGCAGTCGCACATCGCGTAGAAAAGTGACGCGCCAAGGACAAAACGGATGACACGCGGGTCAACCGCCTCGCCCGCGACAGTGTGCAGGGGTCCGCCCGTGAGCCAAAAGTACATAAACATCGCGGGCGCGACACCGAAGTTAACAAAGTCCGCGAGGGAATCGAGCTCCACGCCCATACGGGAACTCGCGTTCAAAAGCCGCGCGACGCGTCCGTCTACACCATCACAGATGCAGGCCAGTATTAACGCATAAATGGCGAGCATAAAGCGTCCCTCACTCGCGAGAGAGATGGAAGTTATGCCCGCGCACGCGGCAGTCGCCGTAATCAGATTCGGAAAGAACGCGCGAAGCGGAACTTCGTCCGCGCGCCTTTCGCGATTTCTTCTTTTACGTCCCCTCAAACGGAATTTGCTCATAGTTCGCCTTAGTTGACGGAAATGTGGATTCCGCCGTCCTTACGCTGTTCGGGTGGGCGCGGCGGTTTCGCCGTGTTCTTACGCGGCGGTCCGATAAGTGCGCCCAGGATGCGTCCGAGAGTCTTCGGAGCCTGCTCGACGAAACACTCGTCCTTGAGCTCTTCCAAGACGCGGTTAATCACATCCTCGCCCAATTCACGGTGCGCATTCTCTCTGCCGCGATATTGCAGCGTCAATTTGACCTTGCACCCTTCTTTGATGAAGCCGCGAATCTGGTTCAGCTTGTAATTGAAGTCGTTCGTATCCGTACCCGGATGGAACTTAATCTCCTTTACCTTCTGAACTTTCTGAGACTTCCGTGCCTGTTTCGCACGGATAGACTCTTCGTATTTGAACTTCCCGTAGTCCATTATTTTACATACGGGCGGCACGGCGTTCGGCGTGATCTCGACGAGGTCGAGGCCACGCGATTCGGCCAAGTGCTGTGCGTCGCGCGTTTGCATAACGCCGAGCATGTTGCCATTAGTATCAAGCACGCGAACCTGGGGCACGCGAATCTTGAAGTTTACACGAGTGAACTGTGCGATATGTCACCTCTCTAGTTTAGGATTGTGATACAAATATTTTACCAATTGTGGCGCGAAAATGCAAGCATCTTTTTCATTTTCCGAGCATTTCTGCAAACCGCGCCATAGCGATATGGAGCTTTTCCATACTCGTCGCGTAGCTCAGGCGCACATAGCCACGACCGGACTCGCCGAACGCCTCGCCCGGCACACAGGCGACCCCGTGTTCCTTTAGAAGCTTCATTGCGAACTCTTCGCTCGTGAGTCCCGTCGAGCGAATATCTGGGAAGAGGTAGAACGCGCCTTTGGGCATCAGCGTCTTCAAGCCCATCGCATTCAGTGTCGGCACGAGATAATCGCGGCGTTTCTTGTATTCGCCGCGCATATGCGCGACATCCGCGTCGCCGAAGTTCATTGCTTCCACGCCCGCCGCCTGCGCAAGGGTCGGGGCGGACATAATGCCGTACTGGTGAATCTTCATCATCGCGTCAATGATATCCTCAGGACCGCACGCATACCCGAGCCGATAGCCCGTCATAGCCCACGACTTCGAGAAGCCATTGAGCAAAATGACCCTGTCGCGATATTCAGGGAAGGAAGTAAAGGAACAAATCTTCTCGCCTTCCTTTAACTCATAATTAAGCTCGCTGTAAACTTCGTCCGCGAGCAGGATAATGTCGTGCTTCTCACAAAAGGCGAGAATTGCCGCGTAGTCCTCGCGCGTCAGTGTCGCGCCCGTCGGATTACAGGGGAAGTTAAGGAGGAGCGCCTTCGTTCGCGGCGTCACCTTCTTCTCAAGCGCCTCCACAGTCAGACGGAACGCATCTTCCGCTCGCGTCTCAACAGCGACAGGAACACCGTGGGCAAGGCGAATGGTGGGCCCGTAGCTCACAAAGCACGGCTCGTGGTAAAGAACCTCATCGCCTGGCGAACAGAGTGCGCGAATCGCGAGGTCAATAGCCTCCGAAACGCCCACCGTGACAAGGATTTCCTTCTGCCAATCAAAGTGTGCGTCAAACCGCCGCGCCAAATAGTCGGCAATCGATTGGCGGAGCTCGGGCGTACCGAGGTTGGAGGTATAGTGCGTACCGCCATTCTCAAGGCACGTCACTGCCGCGCGCGAAATATGCCACGGTGTATCAAAGTCTGGCTCGCCGACACCGAGGGAAATCACATCCTTCGACTGTGCGACGATATCAAAAAACTTGCGAATGCCGCTCTTGGGCAATTCAACAACATGCGGGGCCACGCGGCACTTCATTGCTGTGCCCCCTTGCGCTCCTGCCGCTTAACTTGCAAGCGACGCTCCACGGCGGGTGTCACGAAAGGCGCGGTATCGCCGCCAAAACTCACGAGTTCCCGCACGGTTGAGGCGGTTACATACGCGAGCTGAGCACTCGGCATCAAAAAGAGCGTCTCCAATTCACCCGAGAGACGGCGATTCGTAAACGCGAGTTGCGATTCATATTCAAAGTCACTATAGGCACGGACGCCCCGCAGAACAATGCGCGCACCCTCGGCGCGACAAAAATCGACAAGCAAGCCCTCGAGCTTCTTCACTTCCACATTCTTGAGTCCCGCCGCCGCCGCATCTTCCCGAATCATTTCCATACGCTCTTCGGCAGGGAACAGCGCATACTTCTTCGTGCTCGTAGCCGCGACTGCAACTATAATCTTGTCAAATAGCTGTGCGGCACGAACGATAAGGTCAAAATGACCTTTCGTCATGGGGTCAAACGTCCCCGGATAAACTGCTATCTTCTCAGACATACCTTATATTATATCACATTATCGCGCGAAACGGAATAGGAAGACACATCTTTCATCGCGAGCCTCACCGTGAGCGCGGCGGCACTGAGGCCCGCTCCAAACCCCGCGAGAAGCGCCTTTTTGCCCGCCAAATGCGTCCTTTTCGCGTCGATCATAAGCGGAATCGAGCATCCGCCAGGATTCGCGACGCGTCCATCTGAAATAAGTGCCTCCTTCGCGCCGAGCGCCTTCGCGAGCTGCCGCACCATGTACAAATTGGCTTGGTGCGGAACGAACACCTCATAGTCCGTCGCCGCAAACTGCTTCAATAGGGCAAGGACATCCTGCGCCACAAAAGAGAAAACCTTAAAGCCGTCCATACGAATCGGACCCTCCGCGACACAAGTGAGCGCATCCGAGGCTTTGGAGAGCGCGGCAAATTGCGAGGTCGCCGCCGCATTCGCCGTGACTAGCGTCGCCGTCGCCGCGTCCGAAAAGAGGAAGTTCGTCGCCGCGTCACTTTTATCAACGAGTCGCGATTGGATGTCGCCGTGCACCACGAGAATGGGACGCTTCGCGGCGGCGGCAAGTTGTCCCGCCATGAAAAGTGCGTAGGGGTACGCACTGCACGCCATCTGCAAATCGAAGGCGGGAGTCTCGGCGGGAAGTCCCAGCGCGGACGCGAGTTGCACGGCTAAGGATGGGAAGCGATTCTCATTCGAGAATGTCGCGGCAATTACCCCCGCTACATTCGTTGTATCGACCTTCTTTGCCGCACTCAAACACAAATCAAAAAGCGAAGTTCCTTCCTTTATAACGGTGCGTGAACGAAAGCCTGTCGTCGCAAGTTGCCGCTCCTCGACAAGGGAAGTATTATCAACAACTACTTCTCCGCAGACGCAAGCCACATCCTCAATAACAATCTCGGGGATTGTAATCACAAAAGGACATCCTCAAAATCAGGCACCTTGCGAGCGAGCCAACTGTGGCAAGCTTCCGCAATTTCCGTCCCCGTCGCCCCCGAATGAAGCGTGCTGGGCACAAGGGCATATTCCGCGAGGTCCGCCTGAGTCAATTGCGCGAGGGCGCAGGCTATGGGCGGAATATAAGTCGCGCTCATCGAAAGCGTCTGAACCCCGAGTGCCGCCCAGAAGATTCCCGCGACAGGGTCGGACGCACTTTCGCCGCAGACACTCACGGGAATACCCTTCTGCCGCGCGGCATTTATCGTCATTGTGACGAGTTTCGTGACGGCGGGATTGAAAGGCTGATAAAGGTGGGCAACGGACTCATTGCCGCGATCCGCCGCCATAGTATATTGAATGAGGTCATTGGTGCCCAGCGAGAAGAAGTCGCAAATCTCGGCTAGGTCTTCCGCAATCAACGCGGCACTTGGCACTTCAATCATGGCGCCAATGGGCGTATGGCGGTCATAGGCAATCTTCTGATCGTCGAGTTCGCGCTTTACACTATCTACGACCCGCAAAACCGCCTGCATTTCCTCGAGGCAGGAAATCATCGGATACATAATCTTCGTCGGACCATACGCCGAAGCCCGCAAGACCGCCCGCAACTGCGTCTTGTGCATCGCGGGATTCACCAATAGATAGCGCGTGGATCGGTTGCCCAAGAAGGGATTCAGTTCCTTCGCCGAAATGCCCTTCACCAGCTTGTCGCCGCCAATATCTAACATCCGTATGGTCGTGGAAGCCTCAGGACAAAGATTCTTCACTTGCGCAATAACCGTGCGATACGCCTCAAACTGTTCTTCCTCAGTAGGCTCGCGCTCACGGTCGAGCCAGAGATATTCACTTCGGTAGAGTCCGACACCTTGCGCACCAAACTTCGCGAGTGTGCTCAAATCTGCGCCGCGCTGAATGTTCGCTTGAATCGCGACACCCTCGCCATCCTTGAGACTACCCGCGCGGCGGCTCTTGCCCGTTTCTTGCACAAGGGCTTTCTGCCGCGCAATAAGCGTTTCAAACTTCTCGCAGGTCTCGGGGGTCGGGTTGAGCGTGACCGCACCATTTGTTCCGTCCAATAGCAAGGTCTCGCCCGGCTTTACACGCGCCGTAATATCGCCAAGTCCGCAGACGGAAGGAATTGCCAAGGATCGCGCGAGCAACGCCACATGGCTCGTCATAGAGCCCTTATTGAGGGCAAAACCGAGAACCAGCTCACGCGGCAATTGGATGGTCTCGGACGGCGTAAGGTCGTCCGCCACAATAATGGACGGACTCTTTAAATCGAGTTTCTTATTCTTGGAAAATCCCGCGAGAGCCTCTTGCAAACGGCGCTCTACATCGTCCAAATCACGGACGCGTTCGCGGAAGTAAGGGTCATTCATCCGTGCAAACTGAGCGCGGGCGTGATTCGCCGTTTTGCGCACCGCCGCCTCGGCATTCAAGTGCTCATTGCGAATATATCCATCAGCTTCTTTGCACAATGTGTCATCATCAAGGAGCATAAGATGACACTCAAATACTTTTACATCTTCTTTGCCCGTGCGCTCTTTTAGGACGGAAATAAGCCCTTCCAAGTCGCGCATAGCTTCCATTCGCGCACGGGTGAGGCGCGTCATTTCCTCGTCTACTTTGGAAGCCTCAATTAGATATTCTGGGACGGGCAATTCGCCCGCGTCACGATAAATGAAAACAGGACCTATCGCGTAACCACGCGCGGTCGCAATACCGGCAAAAGTCTGCTGGGTTTTATTGCTCATCAGGGATGTCGAACTTACGAGCAATGAGAGCCCCGAGCTCATCCAAAGCTTCCGCCGCCTGCGGACCCGAAGCGATGACCTTCAACACACAACCACAAGTCGCCTCCAGCGTCATTAACGCCATAATCGACTTGCCCGAAACCACAGTACCATCCTTCTCAACCATAATTTCCGCGTCATAACGGCTCGCCGTCTTCGCGAAAAGTCCAGCTGGGCGCACGTGCATCCCGTATTTATTAAGGAGTTTAAACTCCCTTACGATTTTTCCATCTTCTGCCATGGTTCCTACTCCTTTAATTAGACTCTCAATCAACTGCCGCGACGCGTTTCTCAGCACGGCTCTTGAGCCGCTGCGAGAGATTCTCGACGGGATCATAGCCGCTGGCGATAAGCTTTTGTTGCTGTACCGCCGTCTCGACTAGATTCACGAGGTCGCGTCCCTCAGAAACGGGAATGATTACATTCGGGATTTCAACACCGAGAATATTGCGCGTGTGGCAGGTCTGACCAATGCGGTCGACTTCCTCGCGAATCTCCTCAAGATGCTTAAAAGTAATCACCAAATGTAGCCGCTTCTCGCCTCTCACAGCATCCACGCCAAACATACTCGGCACATGAATAATGCCAATGCCGCGAATTTCCATATAACGCGCCGTCGCGTCACTCGCACGGCCAAAAATTAGATTCGTCGCGACATCCTTATGAAGGCAAGTGAGGTCGTCCGCAACAAGTGCACACCCGCGCTTAATAAGCCCGAGCGCCGTTTCACTCTTGCCGAGACCCGGTGCACCTTCCATCAAAACGCCAAGTCCGCGCACTTCCACCATCGTCCCATAAAGCGAAAGCCGCGGCGCGGCCAGTTCCTCAAGGACGAATGTGGCATCGCGCGCGAAGTCCCGCGTCAGATGGGGCGTCACCAAAATAACGCCGCCCTTCTGCCGCGCTTGCGCGATCTCAGCTTCTATGGGGGCATGACCATTCGTGAAGACACAAATGCGTGCCCCATGGTCAAAGAGAGCCCCGAATCGCGCGGCACGCGTATCAGGCGGTAAAGACGCCAAATACGCGCGTTCCGCGTTGCCAATGAGCTGGACACGCCCTGGCGCAAAGTCCTCCCAGAAGCCCGTGAGGGCGAGTCCGGGACGATTCATCACGGTTTCTTCGATAGTTATGCCCGCGCAATCCCCGCCCACAACGACACTCAGGCGCAACCGCTCAGGATCGGCGTGAAGCAAATCCTGCGCCGTTACTTTGACGCCCTCGGGCACGCTCTGGATGGAATCAACGGGCATAACTCGAACCGTAATTAGACATTCTTGACGGAAGCCGCGCGCTGCTTGCGCACACTGCCCTTACGCGCCTTGACGCGCATCTTCAGGAGCTGACGCTCCGCACGCGCCGCCGCCGCGTCAATCACGCTCTTGCCGCTCTCGGAAAACTCCTTCGCGCCAACAGCCGTCTCGCCCAAGCGATTCGCCACCACTTCGCACATGTACATACGCTTCTTCGCGTCCACATCAATCACAATGCTGATTGATGTAACTTTCGGGAAACGCTTCTGAAGCTTTTCCATACGCGCCTCGGCGTATTCCTTGAGCGACTCGATACGGACGTCGCTGTGTCTCATCGTAACTTCTATTGCCATGATTGGACTCCTTCTTCTTTAGTTGTTTCACATATGGAAAGCCTCGCCAAGATAGCGCGTACGGACTTCCTCGTCATTAACGAGTTCATTCGCCGTGCCCTCTTTTAGGAGCCTCCCGTTATAAACCATATACGCGCGATCGACGACGCTTAGGGTCTCGCGCACATTGTGATCGGTGATGATGATGCCAAGCCCTTGCTTAGCGAGCCGCCGCACAATATCCTGAATCTCATTGACGCTCAGGGGGTCAACGCCCGCGAAAGGTTCGTCCAGCATCAGAATCGCGGGGTTACGCACAAGAGCACGCGCAATTTCGAGTTTGCGTCGTTCACCACCCGAAAGCGTGTAGGCGGGTTGCTTGGCGACCTTCATTAGGTCGAAAGGCGTAAGAAGCTCTTCCGCACGCGCTTTGCGCGCCTTCTTGTCGAGCGGCAGCGTCTCCAAAATCGCCATAACATTATCCCAGACCGAGAGCTTACGGAAAATGCTCGCTTCCTGCGCCAAATAGCCGAGCCCCTTGCGGGCACGGATGTAGACCGGGTCGCGCGTCACATCTTCGCCGCGAAAAGTGACGCGTCCGCCATCAGGCTTCACAAGCCCGACGACCATATAGAAAGTGGTCGTCTTGCCCGCGCCATTCGGCCCGAGCAAGCCCACGATTTCACCGCACGAGCAGGCGACATCCATCCCATTAACGACCGTGCGATCGCCATAAATCTTCACGAGCTTCTCCGCGACGAGATCGGGAGCCTTCTTGGCAGCCATCTTTTCCGCCGCCATCTCGCTCATGGCTTTACTAACTATGTCGTTATTTTCCATCATTTACCAAAAAACTTCTTTGCCGCGCCGGCACTGTCCTGGCCATCCGCGTCGACTGTGATTTGTGAACCCTCGACTTCAACCTGCTCAGTATCGGTCCAAAAGGTGATTTTGCGTCCCATGAGTTCGCCACGCTTCTTGCCATTATCCTCAAGCCGCGCGAGCTTGCCCGTTTCGCTGTCCCAATACATCACGAGCTTGGAGGTCGCCTTCGAATAAGTCGCCTTCGCGCAAGTACCCGAACGCAATTCATTCGTCACCGCCACATTGCCAATCGCCACAATGCGCTTCAGGTCATTCGTGCCATCCAAAAACACATAAACGCGGTCCGCGTGAAGCTTGTACTCGGGGTCGTCCACAAAAACATTGCGGTCGAACATAATCACGCCCTCGCGGCGATCGTAGTCCGTGCGGACGGAAGTTATCTTTACCTTGCGCTCCTTGTCGCCCTTCTTCTCAACAGAGACGACATCCGTCTCATTTGTCGCGGGAGTCTCCGCGTCAAGTTCCGCCAAGGTCGACTCAACCGAAGAAGCCCCATTCGTCTCAACGGACGCGGCACTTTCAGGCTCGACTACTGCGGCAAATAGGCAAAATACAAATGCTCCTATCACAATTTCACCTCTTTCAACTTCATTCCGGACGATGTAATTTGCGAATCATTGAAAATGCGCACATACTCCTCTTCAAATGAGAAGTAGACCTGCTCACCATCAAGCGTCATCTTGTCGTATACGGCGTGGATGCGTCCCTCGACCCAACCACTCTTCGTCTCACGGTCTACGAAACAATCCTGCGCCGTGATAAAGCCGCGCTGGGTACCGTCGAGGTTGTATTCTGTCACAACCACATCCTTGCCCCAGACAAAGCCAATATCAAGAAAGAATTGCGCCTGTTTCGCCCTAAGAACCGTCTTGACCGAGCCGTCCGCATGCTTCTCGAGGGTCACGCTCACATTCTCTGCTGGATCTTTCACAAGCTTGCTAATGCGCCCCTGCTCCGCACGAAGCCGCTCCGCCTCGCGCTCAAAAATTTCCACCTTCGTGAGCCACGCGACGGAATCAAAGGCTTGCACCGCGAGGGTGCTCCCAAGAACCGCAAGAAGTAAGGCTGTTAACTTTCTCACTTTGAATGCACAACCTCATGAATGGCGAGAAGCGTTTTCCAAAGCTTCTTAACTTCCGAGAACTTAATGGCATTTGCCGCGTCGGACTTCGCGACCTTCGGGTTCAGGTGGGTCTCCATAAAGACACCATCAACGCCCACCGCAACTGCCGCGCGCGCGAGAAGCGGCGCATACTTGCCGTCCCCGCCCGAGCCCGTGCCGAGCCCGCCTGGACGCTGCACCGCGTGGGTAGAGTCCATCACCACAGGATAGCCAAGCTCACGCATAATCGGCAACGACCGCATATCCGCAACAAGATTGCGATAGCCAAAAGAACTGCCGCGCTCACAAAGGACAATCCGCTTGTTGCCCGTCGACTCAATCTTACGGACCACCTGCACCATATCCTCAGGTGCCATGAATTGTCCCTTCTTCACATTGATAACCGCGCCCGTCTCACCCGCGGCAACAACGAGGTCGGTCTGCCGCGCCAAGAAAGCGGGAATCTGAAGGACATCACAAACTGCCGCAACCCGCGCACATTGCCAAGGCTCATGGACATCTGTCAAAACAGGCACGCCCACCGTCTCGCGCACTTCAGCGAGAATATCAAGCCCTTTATCAATGCCTGGCCCACGAAACGAGTCCACGCTCGTGCGGTTCGCCTTATCAAAACTCGCCTTGAAAATATAGCCCACCTTCAACTCACGGGCAATCGCGGCTAAACGCCGCGCAAGGTCCAGCGCCATCGCGCGCGACTCAATGACACACGGTCCCGCAATGAACGTCAGCCGTCCATCGCCGAATATTACACCTTTATCAACGGATACTTTTCTCATCTTGCTTCTTATTATACCATATTTTGGGGCGCATTTCATTAAGAAAACACCAAAGTTGCATTCGCGCACAACATTTTCATTAACAACTTTTGCGGTTTGGCGCATAAGTTGTTAATATAACCCCCTCCTCTTTTAACACAGAGGCACAGAGAAGTGGTAGGGCGGGCAATCCCTTGCCCGCCATGTATTATATCACGCAGAGGCGCAGAGAGGAAGAGGACGCGCTTCAGAGCAAAGGCTTACTCGTGCTAGCAAGAGAGTCTTTGAGAACGCGAAGCGGCTTTTTGTTAAAAAAGCCAGCTTCGCGCTCTAAGCATTGCTCTCTTCGACAGAATCAAGTACGCTTGCTACTTGCGGCATTCTCTTCAACTCTGCGTCTCTGCGTGAGATATAAACCCCAGCCAAATCCGTGACAATCCGTGTAAATCCGTGGTTAAAAAACCGCGTCACAATCCTGTAAATCCTGTTAATCCTGTCTAAAATATCCCTACCCAAACCTGTGTGTCCCCTTTGCGTCAAAAACTCGCGACACCAATCGAAATCAACTCGCTAAGGCAATAAAGAACCCTATTTCTCCGCCGTTTTGTAGCGTTTATAGACAAAAACGGACAAAAACAGCAACTTATCGCGACGAAAAGGGCGCAAAATGCCGAGGGGGTTGCCCCCTTCTGATGACCATCAAAACTTTTTCTGATGGTCAACAGAATCATTTTTGTTGGTCATCAAAACTCAGTCTGTTCGTAAGCCCCTCGCTCTTTCTTGGAGAGCTCGTGCCCCATACAACTACATCCAAGCCCTGCGCAAGGGCGGGTGCCACCCCTCCGCACCAAAGGCATAGGGGTCTGCGCAAGGGAGGGTGCCATCCCTCCGCACACCCCCTATGCCGTGATGCGGAGCATTCCGGGTTTAGGATTTAAACCACGGAACACACCGAAAGCCGCTTCACCTTTTTACAAACTCCGATGAGCGACAAAGGGCTACGCTAACGCTTCGCCTAATTGCTTCGCGCGAGCCGCTCACACATCTTAGCCGCGCCCCGTTAAGAGACGGGCAAAGAGCGGGGGAACAACATCGCGCGGATAACAACTGGGGGGCATTCAAAAACTTGACAAGAAATAACTGAGCATTACATGTCCAATGATTTGCTTGCCGAGCTCGCCTGAGTGAACAGCGTCACGGCTGTACCATTGATACGGCAATCCCGAACCATAAAGCCAAATCATAGCACGGAACAAAGACATCCCACCACGCCATCTTATTCGATTGGCACAAGCGCCGAAGCTGCTCGTAACCAAATTGCATTCCATCCATAAGCCGATATTGCGTCCGCCCAAATATCATCTTTGGCAAGGGTGTATCGCGATCGTCTGGATTACAGGGACGCAAATCAACTGATAAAGGATTGTTAACGAGCAAGACTTCACAACCGAGACGCTCGCGCGCGACTTTTGCTACGCGCACCATTGCGTCCGCGCCCGTCGGACCAATATCCTTACGTGTCTCATCTGCGAAGTTCGAAATGCCGCCAATGATAAGCAAGTCGGGGCGGTGATCAGCAACATAGTGATAAAAGTTCTCGGCGAGAATATAATGCCAGCACCCCGTGCCACCACGCATAGAGAGAATCCACTCAACATCAGCCTTAGGAAATGTTCGCTTGATAAGCGCATGAAATTGTGAGTGAAATGTATCTTGCACAATAGAGTCGCCAAGCATCACGATGCGCCAGGGCCGGCCCGTCTCAAGGGCCTCTTTCGTGCGCGGCAACAGTGCCATCATATCGCTTTGGGGCTTAAATGTAAGAGGCGGCAACTTCGCGTATATTGCTTCCGCATACGCCGCCGCATCCTCCCATGTTGCTGTCTCTATTTTCACATTTGCGACTTCAAGACGGCAAGAGTCACCATCTTTTTCACGCATCTCCCATGGCTTTTGGAAGAATACTTCAATTGTATCCACTTCATCCCAAGCATAGAGGACGCGCTCATAATGACGCATCTCCTCGCCTGGATAAAGCGTATCATAACAATCAGGCAACACATTTCCCTTCTTGTCGTAGAAAAAGACACCTT
>CAVCJC010000055.1:0-13217 GCA_963602475.1 Lachnospira hominis (ex Liu et al. 2021) | reverse complement strand
GCTCAACGCTCGCCCGTCCCTCCCGCTCCTCACCAACCGTCTTTCTTTGCTTCGCGAGCTTATTTCCACATGAGGTTACTCAATG
This sequence comes from Lachnospira hominis (ex Liu et al. 2021), assembly GCA_963602475.1. Lineage (GTDB taxonomy): Bacteria > Verrucomicrobiota > Kiritimatiellia > RFP12 > UBA1067 > UBA1067. The sequence goes on along the minus strand of CAVCJC010000055.1, from coordinate 13,132 downwards.
TGCGCGAAGCGAGTGGTGGGGGCGCAGTCCCTTGCCCGCCGTTTATAGGGCGCGAATGCGCCCCACCATATCTTCCGTGTGCCGCGAAGCGGCTTTGAGTGTGTTCTGTGGTTAAAGCCGCCGCGCCCTCCAGCCCCGAAAGGGCTATCTAAACTCGCTTTACATTCTATAAGTTTGGGCGAGTTGTCGCGAAGCTTTTGTTGCCCCTCGGAGTTTATAACTACAACCCAAACTAACTATGAGAAGGCATCCTTTTCTTGGCTTTGGTAGGCTTCTCGTGTTTATATTCAACCATAACCCTTCTCACGCCATCAATAACAGGAGCAAGTGCCTTATAAGGCTGCGGAATATTCTTAAGTGCATGATAAGTTGCAATCCCAATTGGTTGCGAATACCCCTGCACAGCAAGTTGCACAACGGGCTTATTCACTTTCTCGCAGAGCAAAATCCCGATAGTTGGATTCTCATCTGGCTTCTTCATAAGTTTATCAAGAGCAGACAAATAGAAATTAAGCTGTCCTAAATAACTTGGATGGAAATCGCCCATCTTAAGCTCAATAGCAACCATTGATTTCAGCTCTCGATGAAAGAATAATAGATCTACAAAGAACTCATCATCTTCAAACACAAGCCTCTTCTCACGAGCCATAAAGCAAAAATCAGAGCCCCCTAAAGCTGCAATGGTTTTCTCAATTTCCGTTACCATTGCGTGAGAAAGCGCCCGTTCATCTGTCTCATATCCATAGCGCGCATCGACATTGTCAAGATTCACGAGGTCTAAAAGATATTCGTCTTTGAATGAGCGCACCGCTGTAGAGGCAAGAGACATCGGTGAAAGTGTCTTCGCAAAGTTATTAGGGAGAGCACCTATATGGCGGTAATCATCCGCTCGAAGATGGGAACACAAGGCTTCAACGGACCACATTCCTCTAGCACAAGCTAAGATATAATACCAGCGTTCATCTCTATTCTTACAAAAGCGAATAATCTCACGGTGATGTGTGAAGCCAATTGACATAAAGGCAGAAACGGCTTCGTTATCTAATTCGTTACTCACCAAATAACGATTTGGCTTCAATAGGTATATAGGATTCGTTTGGACATCCCTTGATTCATTGCCTTTAGCTAATTCGTTACTTGATAAGTAACGAATTGAGAAGCAATCGGACCACGCTTCATACCATCCGCATTTGAAGCATGTGCCGCACGAGCCCGAGTTTGCAAAATTGCAAGCTTTATATCTCTTACGACTCTTGAAAGGTCCTTGGGGATTATATTCATTGCATTAGACTCCCTACTTATTTCTATCTATGTTAACCACTTTCAGTTGGCTAGCAGAGCTAACCAACTTGTGTCTCACGCTCTCAATATATACTTTCAACATTCTTTTGCTTTACATTATACCATATTTTGTCCCATCAAAGAAGAGGATAGTATCCACATCCGTCTTTCATCTCTGCCAGCCACCTAATTTAGCCGTGTAGAATTGTAGAGCTGTAGAAAGAAGTAGGGCGGGCAGTCCCTTGCCCGCCGAAAAAGCTTATGACACCCCTATTTCTCACTTTTAGTTAAAAGTGAGCCATTTGTCCATGGGGTCTGACCCCATGGCAGAAAAATGTTGATAAGTTTTCTATCAACAGCTCTCTTAGAACGAGAGGAGGGCACCGACGCCTGCGACCCAGCCGTTCATCTTGAGCTTGGCGAACTCTTCGCCATCTTCTTTGAACGAGACATCTCCACCACAACGATAATCGATGTTGGCGTAGAGTCCGATGTTGTCCGTGAACATATAGGTCGTTTGCAAGCCAAGAATCGCCTGGGCAAGGAACTCAGTACTACGCTCTGAATCTGTATAAGGACCAACTGGAAACACCCTGCCTCTAGAAGTAGTCGTCACACCCCACATAGCACCCTTTAGTGTGCCCTGCACCCAGTCAAATGCTGCGCCAATACGCGCTCCAACGGTCAAGCGTTCTGTTAGTGCGTATTCAGGAACAAGCATAAGACGGAATTCTCCCATTGCAACATCCATTTTGCCTGCAAGGTTAGATTCTATTGTAACATAAGGAGCTCCCGATGTATCAGTCATAGAAATAGACTTAGAAGCAATATGCTGTTTAGGCGTATAAGTTCCGCCAATGCCTGCCCACAAATTGAAGTCACCTGCAGAAAGTGCGCGATACTGCAAATCAAGGTCTACGCCATAGGTTTCAAAGCGAGCAGATGAAAATCCATCTACATATGCCTTCATTGAACCTCGCGCCGTGCCGCCGACGGAAATCCGCCAATCGTTTGCCGCGTTATCATTATTCTCCGCTGCATGTGCCGCGAAGATACTTGTTGCCGCTACTGCGGCAAGAATGAGCTTATTCATTCTTCATCTCCTTCTTGCTTGATGGCAATTTCTGCCTTGATTTTGATAAATGTGTACGAACCGAGCGCAACAGTGAGATCCGCCTCACCTTTTGTTGCATCCTGTAAGTACGGTGTTAAATCAAAGGTCGTTCCCGAAATAAAGCGCATCTTCTGCGAGAGGTCGCTCGTTCCATAGGCGTGTAGGCAGCCAGTCGCGAGGGGCGCACGGATACTATTCCCTTCGCCAGGCTCAACTTTAATGCGCACAAGCCCTGTCTTCGGTTCAAAAGCTATAATCTTCAGTGTCGGCTTCGTATAACTCGCCGTCGCCGTTGTACCTAGGACATCCAAGTGTGGAGCAATGCCCAAATCGGCAGCAACAGGAATAAGTGCCGCGTCGCCCTTCACCGTGACGGACTTCACATCGGGATATGCCGCGAATTCCGTCGCGAGGAGTTCCTTGACTTGAGCACGAGTTGCCGCAGGGAGCGTTCCATCATCGCCGATAATTTCAACGGAACCCTCAACCGTCACATCCGCATAATAGGTCGTAATGCCGTTCGTTGTATCAGAACGCAATTTCGCGTCAGGCGCACCCTCAAGCGTAAAGGTTAGACCCTCTGTCGGCGTAGAGAGAAGCGCATAAGTGCCCGTTTGCCATCCGCCGAGCGGAGTCCCAACAGGGATAGCGTCCGTAGCCGTAACCGCGCCCGACACGATAATTGGCTCGCCATCTGCGTCCGCGATGATACCATCGCTTTCTTTAAGTACTAGAGACTTTAGCTCCGTCCGTGGGGCGACGCTAAACGCATTCTCAAGCCGCGTCACTTCGGCGGAAGAGGCGGCGATTCGCACCATACCATTAACCACTGTTAATGGATCTGTCGCAAAAAGATCCTTAAGCCCATCCTTAGATGAAATGTCGGCACTAGCTACAGTGATATCAGAATAAAGTCCTTGTGTACCCTCTCGAGCAAAGAAACGCAGATTAGCAATCGTTCCCGATTGAGCACAAAAAGATGGAACTGTTAGAATTAGAGTCCCAGTGCCCATATCTGAGAACATAAAACGAGAATCCGATATTGCCTCCCCTGCGTCAACACCAAGGCAAACAACAGCAGAAGAGTCATAATTAATCATAAAAATTGCCGTACCTACACCTTCTGTGTCGTCAATTGAAAGAGGAATTGTAACTATTGTCCCGGAATTACAGACAACGGTGCTCATCGCGACTGTGCGCGCCAACGCACAAAAAGACATTAAGCCTAAAAGAATCCCTAATAAGATTTGCTTCATTGTCCTACCCCCTCGGCTTGGTCAATATAGTTCCCCAGAATTTTCAGGTCCGCGCCATTTACCTGTCCATCATTATTAACATCCGCCGCACTTAGCGCATCTCCTGTTAAATGCACATCTACATAATAATCTGCCGCATAACCCCTAGCAAAATCTTCAGCATCTCTACTACTTGTACTCTGATACATCTTATAGTGAATATATCCACACAATATCACCCAATCCGTATAAGTAAGTGCGCCATCACCATCTACATCACCTGCGCCATACTTACCAATCTCTCGGACTATTAAAATTGTTGATGTATGTGGTAGCGCAAGTTGGGAATTCAGGACTGCATTAAGTCCGTTTTTACCCACACCTGACGCGGCATGAAGTTTAAGCCAACTTTTAACCTGCAACGCTGTAATTGTTGATGCCGTGAAGTTAAGGCTAAATTGGTTATAATTCCCTGAGCAGGCGAAGACAAACTTACGCTTATTGCTCGCTAGGGTTTCTACGCTTTGCGCGGAAGGCGCGTCATTAAAGGTCAAGAGCGAAGAATCCCATTCAACCTCAAGAGTCATAGAAGCTAAGTCGCCTCCACTCGTTCTCGCCGCGATAACTACGGAGAATGCCTGTCCGCTTTGCGCTTTCGCATCTTCTAGGTCAACAAGCAATGTCACTGGTTCAGGGACATTCGAGTCTGTGAGATACACTGGACCATCTACAAGTGTCATCTTGGCGGCGAGTCCGTCTACACAGTAGGCGGAAGCCTTGCTGATCGTCATTGTCGTTTTCGTGGCTGAATGCTGGTCTTTAGCATAGAAAGTTAGGTAAAGCACACTCGGAACCGTTCCCTTTACATTGATTGTCGCGGCATTTTCGGAAGGTTCACCCACGACAGTCGCACCGCCTGCCGCGCTACGGAACTCGAGCAGATTCGAGTCCCAACCAAGCGTAAAGGTCAAGTTCGTCAACACCTTTGTGCTTGTCACAGGAATCTGCACGGTAAACTCGCTGAGAGTGTCCGTATAAACTGGTGAGACATTCACTACTACCCCCGCAGGGGTAAGCGGTTTCGAATCGCTAATGAGTACGGCACCAAGTGCGTTCGCGATGGTATTGGCGGTGAGTCCGTGCTCATCAACAGCGGACATATCAACAAGGCGCACATTTGTCCGTGTGATATCGTGCTGGTCTTTCGCATAAAACGGCAATGTAAAGGTAGACGGAACAGTTTCCTTAAAGTGAATCGGGTTCTCGCCGCGATACTCAAGAACGGCACTGTCCCATTCCACGGTGGCGACAAAGTTAGTCAGTATTTCATTGCTCGTAATCGCAACAGGCACCTCAAACTCCTTCAGCGTATCCACCTTCACGCCCTCTATTCCCACGCTCACCGTCGCGGACACCCACGGATTCGAGTCCGCGAGCACAACCGTGCCTTCGACCTTCTCAGGGAGAACCGCCGCCAAGCCATTCTTATCCTTGCCACTTACGGGTGTTATGGTAACAACTGTAGAGTTGACGGTGTGATTTTCTTTCGCATAGAAGCGCAATACTACCTTCGAAGGCACATTATCCTCATAATTCAATACGCCCTCTTTCAGTTCCAAAAGCGAAGTATCATAATCGAGCGTCATTTTAAGGCTCGTTAAGGTTTCCGTCGTAGAAATCGAAAGCTCCATCTCAAAGTCATTCTCCGTAGATGTCTGCACATCGCCCAGTGTCATTGCAACCTGTGCGGGAATCAGCGGGTGCGCGTCGTGGATAAGTAATGTCGCCGTAACAGGTACGGACGGCGCAACCGCAAACCCATGCGAATCCTTTACCGTTGCTTCCGTTAGGTTAATTTGCGACATTGTCACGGTATGCTGGTCAAGAGCAAGGAAGGTTAGCGTAAAGTCGCCACCTTCATTCTCAACGACCGCCCATCCTTCCGTTTGCTCCGATTCTGAGAGCTGTCCTCCAGCAACGGATTTAAGTTCCAGCACTGCCGAATCCCATTCAATCTTATATTTTCCCTGTACAAGGGCGGTATCGGTCGTCATCTTAAATGGAACAGCCACTTCCTCTAGCGTATCGACCCTCCGCGATTCTGTTGAAATGGACACCCGAGCGGGCACCCACGGATGCGCATTGCGAATAAGCACAATGCCTGTCGCGTCATCTGGCTGAACCTCGAATCCGTGGCAATCAAGTGCCGCGATTTCTTTTAGGCTCACTTTTGCCGAGAAGTCCGTTGTCGCGGCCTCAGGGTCCTTCGCATAGAACTTGAGCGCAAAATCATCGCCAGAAGTCGCAAGCGCGGCAGTTCCGTCCGCTATCGTAAGCGTTCCAGCCCCAACGAGTCCCTTAAGCTCAAGCAAATCGGTGTCCCAAGTGACTGTAGCCGTAAAGTTCGTCAACTTCTCGGTCGTCGTGATGGTCACAGGCAATTCGAAGTCCGTCTCGCTCTCAACGGACGCATTGTCTACACCGACTGCCACAATGGCGGGCACAATCGGATTCGAGTCGCTAATCTCAATGGTTGCCGTTTGGGGCAAGTCTAGAGAAATCGAGCGTCCATCAAGTGCCTTCAGCGAGGCTCCCGTCAGCGAAACCGTCGTCGAAGTAATATCGTGAACGGACTTAATCTTGAAGTCGAGCAAAAGGAAGCGTCCTGCGCCTGTCGCAATTTCGCCTCCTTGAGAGGTGAAGGTTTCTGTACCCGAGCCGACAGAAACGCTCGACACAAGACCTTCCGTTAGCCCTGTGGTGCGTATGCCGCGTGGCTCCAGAACCTCGGGGTCATAAGTGAAGGTCATCGATAGCCCTTCCGCCGAAATGCCCATCGAGTTATTCATCGAGACAATAACCGTCACATTCGATTCCGTGAAGCCACTCGTATTATTGAGCCACACACTCGGACGGAACTGCACATAAATAGCGTCCGTCGGCATCGATTCATACACTGTGGGCGTTGAATTACCTGCAATATAGAACCGACTCAGGCTCGTAATGCGGTAATAGTAGTCCCTGAGAACGCTCGGCTTATCGCGATAGGTTGGGAGCGGAATCTGATTCGCGATGCGCGAGAAGCCGTCAGGCTCAGGCGCACGATAGACATTGTAACCCCGAATGCGTGGCTGATTATTCGGATCCCAAGTCAGGAGGACATTGTCTACACCTGGGAACGCCTTTACATTGGTCGGACGCCCCGTGCGCGGGTCGCGCAAAAGCATAATCTTGCCCTCGGGAGTGCCAATCAACACATCTTGGTCGCCATCATCGTCCCAATCCACCAGCGAAATCGTCATGCCCGTCGCAAAGCCCACTCCTGTACCTGCCCAGACCTTATGGAGCAACTTGAAGCTGAGGCTCTTATTCTCAATTTCAGTAGTTGTCGAGACATTCCGATAAAGCCAAATATGACCGACAGAATCCGAAACCAGCAAATCTGTGCGCCCATCCGCGTCAATATCGGCTGTAGAAACGGCGACCCCCTCAATAACTGGCGTATCTAGCGTAATCCGTCCGTCTTCTGCCGCGATTGTGCCGTCGCTTGTAAGAGCAAAGAGGCGTCCGTCTAAAATGCCAGGAATGCCCACTAAGCCTGTATCAACAAGTGTGCCGTCCGCGAGTGTAAAGGCATAAATTGCGCCGCCATTATCCGACACATAATAAACGCCATTTGCCGCGCAAATAAGCGGACGCACCATTCCCTGGAGCAATTGTTCGAAGTTAGCCCACGCCGCGCCCAGTGTAAGCGGCAAGAAGTCGGGGCTTGCGAGGCTACCCTTATTCAAGAAGACTTGCACCTTACCCTTCGAAACAACGACCAAATCAAAGAGTCCGTCGCCATCCACATCTGCCGCGAGCGGATAGACATTTTCTCCGAAAGTCTTACTTGCCGCTTCATTACCCGCTAGAGTAGAGGTAAAGAGCTCTTCATATGCACCCTCCACAATAGCACCGCGTATTTGCTCAAAAGGTTGAAGATCGGCTTCTAATTCTTCACTTAACGCATAAGAAACGCCACGCGAATAGAAGTCAGAGAAGAGCGGATTTGTCCCATAGTGAATCTCTTGCGCGAAGGTAAGTCCATCGCCATCCGTATCACTTTCTGCCGTCGTTGTCTCGTTCCCGTACCAATAGAGCGACTGCCGCGTAATATCGTCCTCTTGGCACACGGCTGTAAGTTCGACATCCTTGGACGGCATAGCAAAGTCAAGACTGTCTAACGCACGCCCAAAGGCATCGCGTGTTATAATGGTTGTGTCAGACGAAAGCCAATAAGCGAACTTCGATGTAGTGGGGCTATAGGCTTCTGTCGTAACACCCACGCCTGGCGCAACATTGTTTGTGACGGACGCGAATAGCGTCCCGCTGGGGTCGCACTGTAGAATGAGCCTAAAGAACTGCGGCTTAGCCGAAGCCCCCATAACGCCGCGATTAAAGGTATCTGCGAAGAGCGGACTCGTCCCAGCATAAATCTCTTCCGAGAAGGCGAGCCCATCGCCATCCGTATCGCTCGTTAACGCCGTTGTTTCATTTCCATACCAATAGAGAGACTGCCGCGCTCCAGTATCCTCTTTGCAGACGGCAACGAGCACAATGTCATTTGTAGGCATAGAGAAAGCAAGAGCGTCTAATGCACGCCCAAAGTCGTCCCTTGTTGCAATTACGGCGTCAGAAGACTCCCAATGAGCAAATGTTGAACTTGACGGACTATACGCCGTTGTCGTGACCGCCACGCCTGGCGCGATATTATTTGTAATTGCCGTAAAAAGTTCATTTTCTGGCTCACAGCGCTGGATAAGCTTGAAGAACTGCGGCTTAGCCGATGCCCCCATAACGCCGCGCAAATAAGTATCAGAAAAGAGCGGATTTGTTCCGTAATACACCTCTTCTGCCAGTGTAAGCCCATCGCCGTCCGTATCGCTCGTTAATTCGGTCGTCTCATTTCCATACCAATAGAGAGACTGCCGCGCTTCGGACTCCTCTTTGCAAACGGCGACGAGTTCTACATCTTCTGTTGGCATTGTGAATGTAAGGCTATCTAATGCCCTGCCAAAGTCATCTCGCGTAGTAATTGCCGCGTCGGACGCTACCCAATGTGCGAATGTTGAACTTGTCGGATTATAAGACAAGGTTGAAACAGCCACGCCTGGCGCAATATTGTTAGTAATTGTCGCGAAGAGTCCATTTTCGGGCTCACTTCTCAAAATCAGCTTGAAGAACTGCGGTTTCGCCGAAACGCACATAACGCCGCGTGAATAAGTATCGGCAAAGAGCGGGTTCGTTCCATAACGGACCTCATCCGCCAATGTAAGCCCGTCGCCGTCCGTATCGCTTGTTAGTTCCGTTGTCTCATTTCCATACCAATAGAGAGACTGCCGCGCCGCCTCGTCTTCTTTGCATATGGCGACGAGTTCCACATCATTACTCGGCATCGCGAAAGAAAGCCCATTAAATGCACGCCCAAAGTCATCCCGCGTCGCTATTTGCGTCCCTGTCGCTACCCAATATGCAAACGAAGAGGTTGAGGGGGCGTACGACTCTGTATTAACCCAGACATCGGGGGCGACATTATTCGTAATCGTATCAAAAAGCGTCCCTTCAGGCTCACTTCTTAAGATTACCTTAAAGAACTGCGGCTTCGCACTGGCTGTCAAAATGCCGCGCGGATAACTATCGGCAAAATGCGGGTTTGTCCCTTGCCCTAGCTCTTGTATGAAGCCGAATCCGTCGCCGTCCGTGTCGCTCGCCGCCGTCACATCTAAGTTGCCGTACCAATAGAGTTCAAGTCCGTCAGGGACACCGTCCGCGTCAGCATCAAGGTCTTCACGGACGTAGTGTGCCGTATTGGTCATGGTCTCATAGAGAGAAAATGAGACCTGCTCATAGGCGCGTCCCCACGAATCTCGATTCGCGAAGTCCTGCACAACGGATGTTGACCAATGGGTAAAGATATAACCTGCTCGCGCAACAGCATTTGAGGTCGTAAAACCGTCTCCCGTATAGGGCATACGGTCTATTGTCTCGACTATCTCGCCATCAACCTCAATCTGCTGGACGAGATGCACTTGATGCGCAACTTCCGCCCGCACCCCAATCGTGAGGTGCAGGAGGAAGAATCCAACAAGTGCAAAAAAGCGTCGCATTGCGCGTTCTTTTTACAACTTTACGGAGCCACCGTCTTTACAGCGAACTGGCGCAAACCACTCGGAGAGAGCGAAGTGCGCATAACGGCGTTCACATAACTGAGGTCGTCACCCGAAAGGACGCTATAGCCCATCCGTGAGAAGAGCCATGCCACGGTTTGGGCTTCGTTCTTAATGGTTGTACCATCCGCGAGCAAAAGCCCTGCCGCGTTCTTGAGCTGTCCGTTAGTGAGCGTCAACTCTTCATCTTGGCTCGCATAAAGCCAGAGAAGCGCATTCAAAACAGCACCCGAAGTCAGAGTTGTATCCGAATACTGAAGTGCCGCATGGCTGGAGGTCGCGGGAATGGAGACAAAATGAAGCGGCAACAACTCATCTTCCACAACCATAATCTCAATACGCACTTTTGAGAGGTCCGTCGCCCAATCAGCCGCAACCTGCCAAGAGAGCGTCTTCTCTTCATTTGCCGCGACGGAATCCCCGACATTCACTTCTGTACCATCCGCGAAAGTCAGGGCGGGCACCGCTGTCGCGAAACTACGCTTGCCGTCCTCGTAGGCGAGTGCACGCACTTTCACCGTTTCTTTCGGACTCGTCACCTTATAGACAATATCAAGAATTGTCGGGTCGCTCGGCCTCATCCGTGCGGATATAATTTCCACACTACAATAATCAGCCCCTGTACGGAGCAATGTGCCCGAGCCATCATCGGCAATCTGCCGCCAAGTTGTGTCTAGGTCTGTTTGATACCAAATGCCCTGATACGAAGCACCGCTCGCGAGATCTCCCGCACTGCCATTATTAGCAACACGGAAGTCTACCGCACGCCAGCCAGCTTCTGCAAAGGTGATGCTTCCTGTCCCTTCCTTACATTCACCCGCGTTACGCGCTACAACCGTCTGCCCATCAACAGTCACCCACGAGAAGTCAGCAAAGTAGGCGCGAAAAGTGTATTCTTCGCCTGCACGAAAATACATATAACCCGTATAGGCATAAGTCGTCTTCGTGCCGATCGTATTATCATACATTCCCGCGCCATCTAGCGTGACAATCGGCTCACTACCCGCCCGCGCATAACTCGTGTCATAGGCATTACCCGTAAAGGTCACTCGTTGCAGACCTGGCAAGCCTAGCCCCGTCACATCAAGTGCCGTAATCGTCGTTGAATAGACTTCATCTTGCGCCACGCCACTGATATAAGTCGTATAAGTAAGCGTATGCGCACCATAAGTCTTATTTGTCCACGCGCATTCACCTACGCCCGTGCCACGGAAGAGTTCCTCGCCATCAACAGAAATCGCTACCTCCGCCGATGCATCCTCCCCAACCCACGAAGAATCGTAGTTGAGCGCATGAACGATATTCGTTCCCGCCTCATAGCGAACCCCGCTGCGCGAGTCAATGAATGTCGCGGGCGAATCCGCCGTGCAGATAACTGCCGCTAAACACGGCAACATCACTATTGCTCCAACAACAATCACAATTAGTCTCTTTGTCATTGTTTTACTTCCTTTCAAATTCCTTTTCAATTATCATATCAAATCGTAAACTCGCTCATGCGCCTTTGGCACTAATTCGCTCGTTCGCTCCTTTCTTGCTAGTTTAGCATGGCTTTAGTTCAATCCTGAGCGGCAAAACAGCCGGAAACCGTAGGAACTATACCCGATAGCTGGTCTATCGTTGTAGTGCACATCAAAGGTACAGTTTGACGCATTGCTATAGGGCGCGCCACCGCGCAACACGCGGTAAATGGCGTCAGAATACAGACGGTTCAAACACCACTCCAACACATTTCCGTGTACATCATATAGACCCCAAGAATTTGGCAGAAGAGTGCCCACCTCGTGTGTCTCATAACCACTATTATCTTTATACCAAGCATAGTTCTTAAGCCCCGTCTCGCTATCCCCGCAAAGCCATTTAGTTGTCACGCCTGCTCGTGCCGCGAACTCCCATTCTTCTTCACTTGGCAAATCTAATGTTGTTAAACCTGTTTTTTGACGCAATTTGCCCATAAAGCTTGTTGTGTCCACCGCATCCGAGGACGGCCAATTATAACTATCAACATTGCCTCGTATTGAGTTGTAGGAAACACCCTTTGGGTTCATACTGGTACTGGTGCCGCCCATTACTTTATCCCATTGCGCCTCAGTAATCTCAAAGATGCCTGCGTAATAAATACCGTTCTCCCCCTCAATACGCCTTAAGACTATTTTATCCGTCTTATATTCAGTTCCCCAGCCATTAGCAGGGACATCTTCCAATTCCTGAACAGGATAACTCGTCGCACTAGCCCCCTCGGATACATTAATTACTCGATATAGCGGTGGCGTCTGAATCGACATTCGAAGAATCATCACCTCAGAGACGATGGAATGGTCGGCAGCCATATCCCATATTGCAGCATGCTCACCTTCTGTTAGGTCCAATGGCTTAACAAAAGTGCTCGCAACATATGTCTTTTGAGTCTTCTGGTCTATCGCCTCTAAATGCCCATAGGCATGATTTAGCCCATTCGTCGTCCCTACAACCTCATACGACACATCCACAAGCCCATTCCATGGGTACCGTTGCTTCGCAACAACATTGGTGATGTATGGCGAGGCATAAGTTATAGTAGACAATACAAAAGTTAAAAACAAAACAAATAATTTCATAGCATTTACCTTTCTACTCCGTCAAATCATTGACGTTAATTTTGAAACTGCATAGCTAATTCCAGGAACAGTAATTGCTTTTTTCTTCATTCCTGTTCGAATGAATGGTCGTACAACATGAAGATTTGATTGCCATTCAATTTCTTCAAACTGCATAAGAGGGTATGATTTAGTATAATCGCCTAATTTGTCTGCTCTAATTTGTTCACGTAATGCTACAAATACAATATCAAAATCATAATCTGGCCAAACGCTTTCAAAAAACATGAAGTTTCGCAAAACTGAATCGCGATCATCGCCTGCACTACCAATCCCTACAACTTTGACTGCTTCGTCCTCTTGCGGTATTTTAATCGCAAACAGAATATCGTTAGCTCTTCCATTTTTGTTTTTGGGAAGCACTTTTAGGTTCTTCTGACACCCTTTCTTTCTCAGTATCATTTCGGCATTAGGATATTTTACCAACAAATCTTCAGCTAATTTGCTTAATATTGTTGTTTTACCACTGTCTGCAGCATCATATAATGCAACAACCTTTTTGATTCTTAATTTCAGCATTTAATACCTCCTTTATACAAACTCATTTTTGCTTTACTAGATGTTCTCAAAGGCACTTCTTTTAGAGAGACCCTTCCACCTAATAATATAAAAGTACGAAGCTCAAATAGAAAAACAAGAGAATACACATCCCTCAGG
>CAVCJC010000054.1:3051-13284 GCA_963602475.1 Lachnospira hominis (ex Liu et al. 2021) | reverse complement strand
CCCGTACACAAAAGGCACGGACGCGCAAGACGCCCGCATCAGGGCGGGTAAGCACGGTTGCCACCCGCCGTGCCGCATGTTGTCAGGCACAAACGCAAGAAAGACCCTAAAAAGAGCATAAATGAGGGATTTTCTTGTTTTGGGCGAAATACCCCCTTGCGCTCGAGGGCAAAAATATAGTATAATATACAGACTATAGCGAGGAGTGCCCTTTTGGCATCCCTCACGGAGAACTAGCGATGAATACAGAACTTCTGAAGAAAGCACACGAAAAGATTGCATCAGTGCCAATTTTGGTTAATCTGGTGTCGATGCGTGAGCGTGAACTCATCAATGGCGCAAAGCCTTTGGTGCATCCGCTCTCGTTCGATGAAGAAAAGATTGACCTTGTTTTGCGCGAGATTGTGGAAGGTAAGTTGACGGCAGAAATCGACTTCGACGCCATTGCTCGCGCTGAGGACGCTAAGGTTAAGTGGAACGAAAAGCACATCAATGTGAAGTCGTTCTACGCGGACTAAAGCGGGCGAGCGGTGTCCGAGAAGAAATTCAATCCTGTTTTTTCTGAAAACCGTAAGGCTCGGCACGACTATGCCGTACTCGAGACGCTCGAGTGCGGCATTCAATTGACGGGTACGGAAGTTAAATCGATTCGGCAGGGTAGTATTTCGCTCGCGGGCTCCTACGCGGCAGTTCTCGGTGGAGAGCTTTGGCTTGTGGGGGCGGACATCTCGGCGTATGCGTTCGGCAACCGCTTTAATCACGACCCCAAGCGTAACCGCAAATTACTCGTACATAGTAAGGAGCTACGCGAACTTAAGATGAAGACTGAAGCGAAAGGGCTGACATTAGTTCCGTTGAAGCTTTATCTTCATCACGGACGCGTCAAAGTTGACCTTGGGGTGTGCCGCGGCAAGGCACTTCACGACAAGCGCGAGTCGCTGAAAAAGAAGGATCTCACGCGGGAATTAGAGAGGATGTAAAATATAATGCCTCCGTATGCCCGATTTTTGGTATAATACAAGTAGTAATTTCGAGAGAAAGAAGAGAAAAACTATGAAGCAGTACAATGTTGGCTTAGTTGGTGTTGGCGCGGTTGGAACCGAGATGATTAAGGTTCTGAAGGAGCGTCACTTCCCGTGTGGGAAGGTGCAAGTGTTCGCGAGCCGCGAACGCGATGAGCAGATTTTGGGCGAGACCTATCACGTCCTTAAGGCGGACGAGAACAGCTTCAAGGGTCTCGACATTGTGCTTTTCGCGGGCAAGACGGATGTCGCGATTGAACTTAAGGACGCGGTTGTGAAGGCGGGCGCGAAGATGATTGACAATTCGCGTGCGTTCCGTCAGGACCCTGAAGTTCCGCTCGTGGTGCCGCAGGTCAATGCGGAAGACCTTGACTGGAACAAGGGTGTTATCGCGAACCCGAACTGCACGACGGCGATTATGCTTGAGGCGGTCGCCCCGCTTCACAAGGCGAAGAAGTTGAAGAGGCTCATTGCTTCCACTTACCAAGCCGCGTCGGGTGCGGGTGCGCCCGGCCTTGAGGAGTTGGAGCTTCAGATGAAAGAGATGGCGGCGGGCAAGGTGCCCACTATCAAGGCGTTCCAGCACCAGCTCACCTACAACTTGATTCCGCATATCGACAAGTTTGATGAGACCAATTGGTATACGCTTGAGGAACTCAAGATGCGCAATGAGGCGCGTAAGATGCTCCATGCGCCTGAGTTGATGGTCTCGTGCACCTCGGTGCGCGTGCCGATTCCGCGTGCCCACTCCGAATCGCTGAACTTGGAGTTTGAAGAGCCGATTACGCCGGAGGAAGCGCGGCAGATTCTCGCGAAGTGCGAGGGCGTTAAGGTAGTGGACGATCCTTTGAATGGCGGCTACCCGATGCCGATGGATGCGACCAATAAGTATGATGTCCTCGCTGGCCGCATTCGCCAGGATATTTCGCGCACGGACGGCAAGGGACTTGATATGTTTGTGTCGGGCGACCAGCTTTTGCGTGGCGCGGCACTTAACGCGGTGGAAATCGCGGAGCACCTCATTAAGCGTGGACTCGTCTAAGCATGTATCTTAAGCAACTCGATATTGTCGGCTTTAAGAGCTTCGCGGATAAAACGCGGCTCACCTTCGACCCTGGGCTTATCGCCATTGTGGGACCGAATGGTTGCGGCAAGTCTAATGTATCCGACGCGATCCGTTGGGTGCTCGGCGAGCAGCGTCCGACAGCTTTGCGTTGCTCGAAACTCGTGGATGTCGTCTTCAACGGAACCGATACGCGTAAGCCCCTCGGGCTCGCGGAAGTTTCGATTACCTTCGCGGACTGCGAGAAGGAGTTGGGGACTGATTACCACGAAGTGACCATTACCCGCCGCGTTTATCGTGATGGGTCGGGTGAATATTTCATCAATAAGCAGCCGAGCCGTCTGAAGGATGTCCAGCACCTCTTCATGGGCACGGGCATTGGTACTTCGAGCTATTCGGTGATGGCGCAGGGACAAATTGACGCGATTTTGTCCTCCAAGCCTGAAGATCGCCGCGCTGTCTTTGAAGAGGCGGCGGGCATCACGAAGTTCAAGGCGGACCGCAAGGAAGCGCTCCGTAAGATTGACCAGACCGAGCAGAACCTGTTGCGCGAAGAGGATGTGCTGCGCGAAATGAAGCGGCAGATTGCGTCCCTTCAGCGGCAAGTGGGCAAGGCGCAGAAGTACAAGGAATATCGGGACGAATTGCGCGGACTCGACATCTATGTCTCCAAGCAACGCATCCACGGCTTTGACCAGGAATTGGAGCAAAATGCCGCGAATCGTCAGCAGATAGACGCGGCGATTCAGGAGGCGACCGCGGCAGTCACGCAAGCGGAAGCGCGGCAACAGGAGTTGCATCGCCAAGTGCATGAATTGGAAGAGCGGCTCCAGACTTTGGCGAGTGAACAGGCGGCGGCGGACGGTGCCTATACCCGCGCCAATGAAGTCATTGGGGTCAATGCTTCGCGAATTGAGGAATATCGTGCATTTGCCGCGCGTGATGAGCAAGAAATTGCTGAGACACGCAAGCAACTCGAGGAAATCGCGATGCAAGCGGAGTCCCTCGCGCAAAAGACGGCGCTCCTCGGTACTTCTCTAGAAGCGGCTAAGGAAGCGCAGCAAGCGGCGGAAGCGGCCTTTGCCGAGATTCAGTCGCGGCGTGATGCGCGGCGAGAAGAAGTCAGTGCCGCGCGGCGTGAGATTTTGGAATGCGAAAAGCGTGCGGCGGCGGCGCGTGCGGGTGCTGAGGCGGACGCTACTCAGGGTGCGCGGGCGACTTTCGCGGGCTTCCTTAATGCCCAAGGCGAGATTTCGGGCACGGTGACACCGGCAGAAGGGGCTACATCGGCTTCGGAGGCACTCTTCGGACACGCCGAAGAAGGTGATGTTGCGCTTGAGGGCGCGATTTACCGTGAGGGCGCGATTGAGATTTGGAAGTCGGGTTCGGTTGTTTCGACGGTCGATAAGCGCGAGGCGCTGATGGAAGTCATTGATAAGGGTGAGACGGAACTTCGTTCGCTTGAAGAGCAGGTTATGGTCTACTCCCAGCAATTGACCGAACGCCGCATTGCCGCGAGTCAGATGGAGCAGGAGCAGTCCTTCGTCACTCAGCAGGCGGAAAGTGTGACGCGGCGCCGCGAGGAGCTTTCACGTTCCATTGAGGGACGTGAGGCGGGAATCAAGAATTACCACGACTCGATTGAGCGTTTGACGGAAGAAAGTGGCGACCTCCTCACTCAGCTAGACGAACTTCGTCAACGCGCGGCAGATTGTCGTGCGCGGATGGAAGAAGAGCGTGAGAAGCGCGGCGAAATGATGGCGCATATCGCGGCGGCGGATGGTGAAGTCGCCGAGAAGCGTACGGGGCTTGACCAGGCGAGAGACTTTCGTGGCAAATTGGAAGTCGCGAGTGCCGAAGTGACGATGCGCCGTCAGAATGTCTATGACCACCTACGGGATGAGTACGGACTTTTCGCGGACGCTGTGTTGCGTGAGCCTGACCCTGAGTGGAAAGATGGCGTTGTGCCCGCGCTCGATGAGCTTGAGGCGCGTGTTGCGAAGCTCCAAAGTGATATTGCCGCGCTCGGCCCTGTGAATATGGTCGCCGTGGATGAGTGCCGCGAATTGGAAGAGCGTTATGCGAAAGAAAAGGCTCAGCAAGAAGACTTAATCGCGGCAAAAGCGCAGATTATGGCTCTTATTGAGAACTTGAATACGCAATCGAGCGACCTTTTCCGCAAGACTTTTGAGCAGGCGAACCGCAACTTCCAGACGATGTTCACGAAGTTGTTTGGCGGCGGTGAAGCGCGGCTGGTGCTACTTGAGAATGAGGAAGATCCGCTCGAGTGCGGTATCGACATCATTGCGCGTCCGCCTGGCAAGCGCCCGCAGTCCGTGACGCTCCTCTCGGGTGGCGAGCGCACAATGACGGCGGTGGCACTCTTGTTCTCGATCTTCATGATTAAGCCTGCGCCATTCTGTATGCTCGACGAACTCGACGCGGCACTTGATGACGCGAATATCGGACGTTTTGTGGAGCAGCTCAAGGAATTCCTTGCGCAGAGCCAGTTCTTGATCATTACTCATAACCAGCACACAATTGCGGGTTCAGATCTCGTCTATGGCGTGAGCCAGCAGGAGAAGGGTGTTTCGCGCATCATCTCTATGCGTCTCGCCGATTTGGGCGTGAGCGAGGACTGAGACAGAGAGTATAAACGAGTAAAAAGAAGCAAAAAGAAGAGATTTTGAGCAATGGCGAAGACTAATTACGGTGCGGACAGCATTAAGACGCTGGACCCAGTGACGCATATCCGTATGCGTCCAGGGATGTATGTCGGCGAACCTGGCACAGGCGCGATGTACCATGACTGTATCTATATTCTGATGAAGGAAGTTATAGATAACTCCATCGATGAATTTGTCATGGGCGCGGGCAAGAAGATTGATGTCACGGTCAATTATGATTCGGGCGAAGTCAGCGTGCGCGACTATGGGCGCGGCATTCCACTTGAGAAGGTGGTGGACTGCGTGAGCCAGATGAATACGGGCGGCAAGTTCGACTCTGACAACTTTCAATTCTCGGCGGGCATGAATGGCGTGGGCACGAAGGCGGTGAATGCGCTTTCGGAGTTCTTTGAGGTGCGCTCGTTTCGTGACGGAGAGTACTCCGAGGCGTTCTTCAAGGAAGGGCGCTTGCAGACGAAGAAGCGCGGCAAATGTGCGAAGGCGGAGCCGAATGGGACTTTCACGCGCTACAAACCCGATGCCAAAGTGCTGAAGGCGTTCAAGATGCGCGAGGAGCACGTCCTTCGCCGTATGCGGATGTACTGCTATGTGAACGCGGGGCTGACCATTAACCTCAATGGACAAGCCATTTGCTCGGAAGGGGGTCTCGCCGATCTCGTCGCAGATGAGGCGCAATTCGAGAAGTTGTACGCGCCATTTCATATCCGTACGAAGAATCTAGAGATTATCTTCACGCATACGAACCGCTTTGGTGAAGAATACCACTCATTCGTGAACGGACAGTACACCACGGACGGCGGCACGCACCTCACGGCGTTCAAGGAAGCCCTCACCAAGGCACTGAACGACTATGACCCCAAGAAGAAGTTTGATGGGGACGACATTCGTGACGGACTCATTGGCGCGGTGAGCCTGAAGATTATGAATCCTGTCTTCGAAGGGCAGACGAAGATTAAATTCGTGATGAATGATATCCGTTCTGATCTTGTCGCCCAGATGAAGAAGGAAATTGAGGCGGCGCTTCACCGTGCTCCTGGTGAGACGGATAAGCTCATTGCGAAGATTGAAGAGACGGGCAAGATTCGTTCTCAGCTCAATACGATTAAGAAGCAGGCGCGAGAGCGTTCTCAGGCTGTCAGCGTGCGGGTTCCGCAATTGAAGGATAGTAAGAATCATCTAAAGCTCGACAAAATCAATAAGAAGACGGGGCTACCTGAGGGCTCGGAGACGATGATTTTCTTGACGGAAGGGCTGTCCGCTGGCGGCACTTTGGGGGTCGCGCGGGATGCCACCAATCAGGCGGTCTTCTTCTTGCGCGGCAAACCGCTCAATACTTGCGGACTTAATAAGGACGTTCTTTATAAGAATGAGGAGTTCTTTAACCTCATCAAGACCCTCGATGTGGATGAGAGCCTCGAACATTTGCGCTACGGCAAGATTATTTTCGCGACCGATGCCGATGTGGACGGACTCCACATCCGTATGCTCCTCGCCACCTTCTTTATGCGCTTCTATCGCCAATTGGTTGCGGATGGTCGCGTCTTTGTTCTGGAAACGCCGCTGTTTCGCGTGCGCAATAAAAAGGAGCAGTACTACTGCTTTACGGAAGAAGAGCGCGTGAAAGCGATTGCGAAGTGTGGCAAGGGGTGCGAAATTACGCGCTTTAAGGGGCTTGGAGAGTTGAATGCCAATGAGTTCAAGGGCTTTATTGGCAAGGATATGCGCCTTACGCCCGTGACTTGCGTAGACGATTTGGATGTTGAGAAGTCCATTAAGTTCTATATGGGCAATAACACCCCCGAGCGCAAGAATTACATTATGGAGTCGCTCGTGTGCGATTCATCGGAGTTTTAAGCAATGAGGGACAAATCGGATAAAAATGGGCAACCGCCAAGCGTTTTAGATGAGGGCTTTGACCTCTTCTCGTTCGCAGATGAAGAAGCGAAGAAGAAACAGCCTAAAAAAGAAGCGGCGGCGAAGGAAGTAGAAAGCGTGCCTGTGACGGTGAAGGAAGGGCTCACGGGGCGTGGACCCCTGCGTGACTTCTATGACGATAACTTCCGTCAATATTCGGCGTATGTAATCTGTTCGCGCGCGATTCCAGCTGTGGAGGACGGCCTTAAGCCCGTTCAGCGGCGCATTATGCACTCTCTTTGGGAGAAGGATGACGGACGCTACACAAAGGTTGCCAACATCGTGGGCCACGCGATGCAGTACCATCCGCACGGCAATGCTTCCATTGGGGACGCGATTTGTGTTCTTGCCAACAAGCTTTGGGGCGAGGGCAAAGGCTACTTGATTGATGGACAGGGTAACTACGGCTCGCTCTACACGGGAATGCCGCACGCGGCGACGCGTTATATCGAGTGTCGCTTGACGGACCTTGCGCGGCACGAAATCTTTAATAAGAAAACAACGACTTTTGTGCCCAATTACGATGGCAGAAATGAAGAGCCTGTCTATTTGCCCGCGAAGATTCCGCTTTTGCTGATGCTGGGGGCGGATGGTATCGCGGTGGGACTTTCCACGGCGATTTTGCCCCATAACTTCATTGAACTTCTTGAGGCGGAAATTGCGCTTCTTCAGAAGAAGCCCTTTACGCTCTATCCCGACTTCCAACTCGGCGGCATTATGGATGCTTCCGACTACCAAGACGGACTCGGCAAGGTAAAAGTGCGTGCCCGCATTGAGAAGGAAGATAAGAATAAGCTCGTGATAACGGAACTCCCGTGGGGCGAGACGACGGACTCCATTGCCGCGTCCATAGAAGACGCGATTAAGAAGAAAAAGGTTGGGGTTCGTAAACTCCACGACCTCACGAGTGACCAAGTGCGGGTTGAACTTGAACTCGCGACGGGCGTGACCCAAGAGAAGGCGATTACCGCGCTTTATGCGTTCACGACCTGCGAAAAGTCGCTTTCTTCGCGTCCGATTGTGTTGGAAGCGGGGCGTCCGAAACTCATGCGCGTCTCGGAGATTCTGCAACACAATGTGACGCGTCTTACGGAACTCACGAAGCGTGAACTTGAGATTCGGCTCGGGGAACTCGACGACCTCTTCCACGCCCGCACCCTCGATCGCATTTTCATTGAGGAGCGTATTTATAAGCGCATTGAGAATGAAAAAACCTATGAGGGCGTGCAGAAGACGGTAATTGAGGGCTTCAAGCCGTTTTTGAAAGAATTGCGCCGCGCGGTGACACCTGAGGATGTCGAGCGGCTTCTCAAACTCCAAATCCGCCGCATTTCGCAGTTTGACATCAACAAGAACCGCGAAGAGATTGAGGGCATTAAGAAAGAGGAAGCGGAAGTCCGCGACAATCTCGCCCATTTGAGGGCCTTCGTGGTGAAGTATCTAAAGGGACTCATCAAGCAGTACGCGAAGAAGTATCCGCGCGTCACCGAGATTCGCACGACACCCTTCCAAGAGGTGGATGTGCGCGCGATTACGGCGACGGAACTCACGATTAAGTGGGATCGCGAGAATCACTACGTCGGCAGTGGCTTGCGCAATGGTGACGAACTCTTCAAGTGCTCTTCGCTCGATGAACTTATCTTGATTTGGAAGGACGGACGCTTCCGTAAAGTGCAACCCGAGGAGAAGGTCTTTGTCGACAAAGACTTGCTCGCGGTTCTGCGCTATAACCAGGAGAAAGACCGCGAAATGCGCGAGTTCACCTGTGTTTATGAAGAAGGCGGCTATGGGTTTAGCTATGTGAAGAGGTTCCGTTTTGGCGGACTCATTCGCAATAAGGACTACCATCTTTCGCCTGAGAAGCCGAAGTCAAAGATTCTCTTCTTGCAAGAAGGGTGCCCCGAGACGCTGTATGTGAAATACAAACCCGCTAAGAATCAGCGCATCAATCAGCAGTACTTCCTGTTGCGGGAACAGGTGAAACGCACCGCCGCGCCAGGCGCTCCCGAGGAGAAGCAGGATGTCGTACCTGTGCGCGCGGCGGGTGCAAAAGGCAAGCAATTGACCACAAAACCCATTGCGCGTATCGCGTCCGCCAAGGGTTCTTGGTGGGATGAAAAAGCCGCGCCCTCAAAAGGGGTATTAGACTAACGGACGCGATTATGGTATACTAGTAGGTGTTATGATGACAGTAGAAGAACAAGTTCGCCGCATTGCTCAGGCGTTAGAGGAGCGAAAAGGCACGGATGTAAAGGTCTACGATGTGCGTGGCAAGAGCGCACTCGCCGATTATTACATTGTCGCGACAGGCGCGGCCGCGCCTCACCTAAAGGCACTCGTTGCGGAATCGCAGCGCGTGATGAAGGAAGAGGGCGTATCCAGTTACCGCACCTCGGGAGACCCCGAGAGTGGCTGGATTGTCGTCGATTACATTGATGTCATAGTGCATGTATTCTCGCCCGAAGCGCGAGCGTACTACGCGCTAGAGAAACTCTGGGTCTAGGGGCGCGTTTGGAGTTATGTCGCCCGCGGCATTTATAGATGATCCAAACTGGTACAAGTTCCTACCAGAGACGCGGGAATCAGCCAAAAAGCGGCATTTACCGACCCACGAGGACTGCACGCTCCTCGATGTAGAAAGTGCCGCGCGGCACCTTCGCGCGGGTGGCACGCTCGGGGCGCTCAAGGGCTATGAGGAACGCCCAGGACAAATCGCGATGTTGGAAGCGATTGCCCGCGCCTTTAATGCACGCGAACATTTGATGATTGAGGCGGGCACAGGTGTCGGCAAGTCGCTCGCGTATCTCGTACCAGCCATTCTCTGGGCCTCTAAGAACGATACGCCCGTCATTATTTCGACTGCGACACGCAATTTGCAGAGCCAGCTGATGCAGTCCGACATTCCCCGCGCCCTGCGGATTTTGAACGAGGAAGCCGCCGCGCAATTCAAGGTTGCGCTTTTGAAAGGGCGCGGCAATTATCTCTGTTTGCGTGCGCTTGGCGAATTCTTTGCCTCGGGCTATTGGACGATGTCCAATGAAGAACAAGCCGAGATGGCGCACCTCATTGATTGGCTTAAGTCGACCCCTGACGGAGACCTTGATACTTATGAGGGTTTGCCGCGTGCCCAATTGTCTTGTCCTGGTGAAGAGTGCAGCAAGCGGCGGTGTCCCTATTATTCGCGCTGTTTCGTTTATCGTGCCCGCAAAGCGGCGGCGGAAGCTCATCTCGTCATTGTGAATCACGCGCTGGTTTGCGCAGACTCGACGAGTGGCGCGGGAACCATCCTGCCCGCCTACTCACGCATTATTCTTGACGAAGCCCATAACCTTGAGAATATCGCGACGGACTTCCTTAGCCGCGAGTTCTCGTTGATGGAACTTGGGCGGCTCGTGAATCGCTTGCAACGGCGTTCGCGTCGTTCGGCGGGGCGTTCGGGAGGGGTTCTCGCGGCACTTGACCGCGCTATTCGTTCGGGACATTTCAAGGATAGCCCGCTCGGCACCCAACTCGCGCAGGAACTTGATAGCGCCCCCTCGCGCATTAA
>CAVCJC010000054.1:0-2801 GCA_963602475.1 Lachnospira hominis (ex Liu et al. 2021) | reverse complement strand
GAAGCCGAGGAGAATGAGTGGAACAATGAGGCGGCGGACTTTGCCACACAGCTAAAGGGGCTCGCGGAAAACTTTGTCGCCTTCACAAACGCCGCGCACTTCATTTTGAAGGGAGAGAAAGATACTCACGCCTATTGGGTGGAGCGCCTCTATTTCGAGAATCACCGCTCCGTTTTGCGCCTCATTGCCGCGCCACTTTCCGTCGCGAATGACTTGAAGGTGATGCTCTATGATGTAAAGGATTCCGTCATCCTTTCTTCGGCTACCCTGCGCGTCGGCAATGACTTTAAGTATACGGCGAAGCGGCTTGGCGCGGCGGAACGCTTCCAAACGCTGGTCGCGCAGAGTCCGTTTGATTATCTTAGCCAGTCCCTTGTGCTAGCCCCTGATTGGATGCCCGACCCCTCGGCGAGCGCCACGGCGTGCGCTGCGAAGTTGGCGGAACTCTTTAGCGAGCTTTTCGCGATTACGAAAGGGCGTGCCCTTGTACTTTTCACGAGCTATGAGATGATGAATGCGGCGGCGCAGGCGTGCCGCGAGCCGTTTGAGACAGTGGGGCTTGAGTTGCTTGTTCAGGGTGAGGGAATGTCGCGCGAAGGGATGACGCGTCGCCTAAAGGAAAAGGCCGCGCCGAGTGTTCTTTTTGGTGCCCAATCGTTTTGGGAGGGCGTGGATGTCGCGGGCGAGGCGCTTACTTGCGTCGTTATCGCGCGTTTGCCCTTTGCGCAGGTGGGCGACCCCATTGTTGAGGCGCGCGGAGAGAAGATTACACGCGAGGGCGGCAGTGCCTTTCGCGATTATGCCTTGCCTGAGGCGGTCATCAAGTTCCGTCAGGGCTTCGGGCGGCTCATCCGTACGAAACGCGATCGCGGCGTTGTCATTGTCACTGACCCGCGTATTGTGACGAAGAATTATGGGGCCATTTTCCGCAAGTCTATTCCCGCGGCGGTTCATGCCGTGCCCGATATTGATGAACTACTTTCGCGTGTGAAGGAGTTCTTTACGAGAGGAGAGTTTATTTAATGAGAGGCAAGTTCATAACATTAGAAGGCGGCGAGGGCTGCGGTAAGTCCACTCAGATTGTGCGGCTCGCGAATCGTTTGCGGGCTCAAGGAGTGGAAGTCCTTATGACGCGCGAACCTGGCGGAACCCAACTCGGTGAGCGCATTCGCGCTATTCTCAAAGAAGTCACCGCCGAACCCCTCTGCGACCGAAGCGAACTGCTCCTTTTTCTTGCCGCTCGGGCGCAACTTATCCATGATGTTATTCTCCCCGCACTCGAGCGCGGCACTTGGGTGCTGTCGGACCGCTTTTGTGACTCTACTTACGCCTATCAGGGCTACGGACGCGGACTCCCGCTGGAGCCCTTGCGCCTCGCGGACGCTTTTGCGCGGCAGGATGTCTTGCCAGATGTGACCTTGCTCTTGGAAGCACCGCCTGAAGTGTGCCGCGCACGGATGCGTGACCGCGAAATGGCGACTCACACCACCGCCGACCGCATTGAGCAGGCGGGGGACTCTTTCCATGCACGCCTTCAGGAAGGCTTTAAGAAGCTCGCCGCAGAGGAGCCTAAACGCATTCACATTGTGGACGCGGATGGCACGGTCGAGGAAGTCGAGGAACGGATATGGTCGTCTCTGAAGCCTTTGCTCTAATTTCCCACGCCATAGACGTGGGCTGTGCGGCGAGCGGATACCTCATTCGTGGCGACTTGGATGGGAGTGCACGCGATTTGGCGCGGCAGATTATCTTTAAACTCTTTCCTGATCTGCCGCGAACAGGGGCGATTTCTCATCCAGACATTATTTGGCTAGAGCCCGAGGGCAAGAGCCGCACAATTAAGACGGACCCCGTGCGTGAAGAGCTCATTGCCCCGCTAACTCAAACTTCCTATTCAGGTGGCTGGAAGGTCGGCGTGATTTCGGGGGCGGACTGCATGCAACCTGGCGCGGCAAATGCGTTTTTGAAGACGCTGGAAGAGCCGACCCCACGGACGCTTTTCTTGCTTTTGACCGATGCGCCCGACGCGGTGATGCCAACGATTGTCTCGCGTACCCAGCGCATTGACCTGCCGCTAGAAAATGACCGCCTAATGGGTGCGGAAGGCGAGGCGGTCGCGCGGATTCTTGCCGAGACCCCCAACACGACATTCGAGAAGGCGAACGCGGCACATTTACTTTACGCGATTCTCACCGATTTAGAGGACCGTGTTGAGAAGGCGAGTGGCAAGGAAAAGGTCTCGCTCGTGCGAAAAGCATTCTTTAAGACGCTCGAGCTCACGGCGCGGGACTGGATGGTCACGGAAAAAGTGTCGCGCGCGGCAGCTTTCGCGAATATTGAGCATATCGAGACCGCCTATCGTCGTGCGGCACGCAGTATTCCCCTCGAGGGCGTTCTTTGTTCCCTAATGGATAGGCTTACACTACCATGAAACTCGCGATCTCCACCTGTTGGCGACCCGAACTCGAAGGCGAGGCTTTCGTGGATAAGGCGCTGGAGCTTGGGTTTGCCGCGCTCGAACTCGGCTATATGGTGAGAGAACCTCAAATAGCGGGCTTTAAGCGCCGCGTGGACGAAATGCCGATTGGGTCCGTTCACGCCTTTTGCCCTGTTCCGCTTTCGGCTCCCTCGGGACACCCCGAACTTTATTCGCTTGCCGCGGCGGACGCGGAAAGCCGTGCCCTCGCACGCTTCCACCTCACCCAAACCATCGAGTGCGCGGCAGATTTAGGGGCAACCGCCGTCGTGTTGCATGCGGGACGCGTTGAGTTTAATACTTATTGGCGTCCGACTTTGACTTC
>CAVCJC010000053.1:0-14121 GCA_963602475.1 Lachnospira hominis (ex Liu et al. 2021) | reverse complement strand
GGTGGCGGAGCGTAGGGAAAGTAACACGAGAGAGTGCGAGAACAATGAGCGCGGCAATTAGCACCACGCCCATCCCGCCCGCAATTAGGACGACATATTCGCCAAATCCTCTCGCCCATTCGCTCATATGCCAATATTATACCAAACTTTATCGACTTTTAGATAATCCATAGATTCTTAACTTGCTGAACAAAGTCATCCTTCTCTCTTCTAATACTTTCAGTATAAGCCTGTTGCTGCTTATCATACTCGTCATAATTGGCAAGAACTGTACGAATTAATCCTGCTATTTTATTGACATTCCCCCTCTTCGCAGGCACCTTGTGCGCAATTGGAACATCCTTTGAGAAACCTGCCGAACCATCTATGCCCGTAATAACCACACACCCCGCGAGCCTCGCTTCTCTTGGTATTCTATCCTTTCCTGGATGATCTCCAAAATCAATATATACTTTAGCACGAGAAAGCAAAGCTAGAACCTCCTCTCGCATCATATTTACAATAGGGATGAAGCGTAAATCAGGGCAACTATGAACTATCCGCTGCGTGAATTTAGCGCCCTTTTTGGGATTATAGGCTATTATATCTTCTTTCCTTTCCCGATTTACAACAACATTTAGATAGTCGTCCGCAACATAGTCTGATAAGTATAGAGGCTCTAATCCATGTTGGTGACACCAATCCATAGCATACTCACATTGACAAAGATGAGCGAACGCATTTTGAATTATAGGAGAAGCAAATGACAACGAACAAGACCGCTTCTTAAATAGCCGCTTTAGTGCGCATTTAATGCCTCGTTTACGCAAAAGGAACCTTAATGTCTCAGGGCTCTTGTCTCTATTGTTGTAATAGAAGTTATCTACACTTAACCACCAAATAACTTTCTTCATATGGTTGAAATTTGGAAGGAAAGCTACCGCTGTCTCTGGAACAATTACCATATTTTCACTAGTATCTTCAATCTCCGTATAAGGAACAGAATCTTTTATATATCTAGCGTATGCTGGGGGGGGGGGGGTATGTTCTGACGTGCCATAATAAACAATTGACGCATCTACGCCAAGCTTATTAAGCGTATAAACTAGCTGATGCAAAAGTTCAGGACCTCCCGAAGTATAACCAGCAGGAGCGAAAACATATGTCTTTTTAATGTCTTTGAATGATGTCATCTATATCTCCTTTCCCACACTATTGGGCTTGCCTTAGAACTGGAAGGCGACGGGGCGGAAGAGGTGGCGGAGGGCGTTGATTTCGCGGAAGGTGCAGCGTTCGGGGTCATAATCAAGTACGAGGACGTCGCCTGAACGCTCCATTGCGACGAGGGCACGGTTGGGGGCGACAAAGACGAAGTCGCGCGGCCAGCTTCCGTTGAGGAGGGTGCGGGCTTTGAAGGTGAGTTTGCCAGTCGCCGCGTCATAATCGTAAGAAACGAGAGAGTTTTCGCCGCGATTGGAAATTATGACGCGCTTCTGGTCGGGAGTCAGACGAACCGCCGCCGCGAGATCTCCGTTCGGACCCCGCCCTGTTTCCGCGAGCGGACACGGCAGAGTCGGCACGGTATCGAGCAAAGTAAAGCCCTCCGCCGCGCTCCAGCGGTAGGACGAGAGCTGATTAGCAAGTTCAAAGACAAGGAACGCGAGAGATCCGTTCGGATGGAACAGCAAGTGCCGCGGACCCGCCCCAGCAGGACTTGTCTTAAAGACCTTGCCTTCTGGATAGGTTACGACCTCATCTAGTCCCAAATCAACCACGCAAAAGCTTTTTCCGTCGGGGGTGGGGAGCGCCTGATGGCAGTGCGCCTTATCTTGGCGCGGCAGATTGGGTCCTTGCCCCTTATGTTGGTAAGTCGTGACCGCGCCAAAGCGTCCGTCCTTAACCGCGACACTGCCCGCCTTGCCGCCAACATAGTCCGCCCAATTCATCTGCGAGCCATCGGGGCTAATCGAGACATGGCAAGGGGTTCCGTTCAAGCTCACGAAGTCCGTCCGCGTCAGTTTCGCGCCGTCCCGCTTGTAGACGCTCGCACCCCCTTCCGCACACGAAAAGAGCCACTTGCCATCCGTGGAAAGCGCCTGATAAATGGCCATTTTCTCGGGATATTCCGCCATTACGCGCAGATTTCCCGACTCGACATCGAGTTCCAGCGCGGCGAGGCCGTTCGGATGGGTAGAGTCCGTATAACAACCGAGATAAACAATGAGACTGAGAGCAGACATCATTTTAAGTTCCTTTATTTAGAGATTCGCACGGACGGCTCACCCAGGCGCACAAAAACGCGACAGGCAGCCCGACCCCGAGCACAAAACCGAAAGCACGGACGACGGGGAAGGACACAAAAACGAGTGCCCCAAATCCCGCGAGGGAAGTCAACATCGAGCAAAGCGCGGGACGAAATGCCGCGCGCCCGCCCGTCCGTAAAAAAATCGTATAATCAACACTCATCCCCGTCAGCAAAAACCCCGCGAGGAGATGGAAGAGGTTAATCGCCTCCCCCTTCAAAACGAGCAGCGCACCCGTAAAGACGAGGGCAAAAAGCGACGGACCCACCATCGCCCCTGCCGCGCGGCGGTAGACGAAAATGAGCACACCCAGAATCAAAACGAGGGACACCCCCAGTGCCTGCGCCGAAAGATGTGTCCATTGGGTCAAAATATGAGAAAGGAGTTCCTTCGGACGCCAAAAGCCGACACCATCTGGAAGTGCCGCGTTTGGGGGCGGCTCGGGGGCGGTGCAAATGAGGGAGCTACCGCGAACAAAAGCACGGGACGCGGCACTTGGGAGCGAATCCCATTCCCACGCCTTGGGGGCAAGGGGTGGAGCGAGTTTTGGGAGTCCGAGCGCGGCACTTTGCGCGTCACTTTGTTCTTTATAAAGGAGAGCGACATATTTCGCCGCCTCTTGCCGCACTTTGAGGGACGGCAAGATGTGCGAGAGGCAGGGGGCCGAGTTCGTGAAGTTGAGGGATTCCTCTTTTTCAAGAAGAGAATCGAGGGAATCATTGCCTTCCACCACCCAAAAGCCCTGAGATTTGCCAGAAAGACCACTGCATTCGGCAAGAAGTCGCTCCGCTTGGGCAAGTTCGGGGGTGGGACGGTAAATCGCCTGGGGTTCCGTCGCGAATTGTGCTTTGAAAATAAGAACGCCTACCCCCAAAACGAAAGGTGGAAGTAAAAGGGGTAGGCGAAATCGAAGTCGTGAAGATGAAGTTTTGAGCGGTGCCGCCTTTGGGGCGAGGGCTGGATACAAATAAAGAACGCTCAGTAAACTCGCGGCAAGTCCCACGCCCAAGAAAACAGCCGCTTGGCGAAGGACGGGAATTCCGCTAAAAATGAGCGGCAAAAGGCTAATTTCCGTCGTTAAACACGAGACAACCAGTCCACGGACCACATGTGCCGCGTTCTCGGGAGTCGCCAAAAGCTTATGGAACGCATAATCGACGACAAGACCGAGAACGGTGGTGCTCAGAACAAAAGTGAGGGCGTGGACGGCCCCAAAACAGGCAATCAGCGCGGCACTTCCAGCTAAGGAGGCACACACGAGCGTCAAGAAAAGGTAGGGAATCCATTTAATCGACTTAAAGACGATGAAGCTCAAAAGTATGATAAAAGCGACAGAAAAGAGCGTTAATCCACTCATTTCCGTACGACACCGCGCGGCAGTTGTGGCGGTGTGAATGGGGACCCCACACGCCACCGCCGAAACAGGCGCGGCAATAACATCCGCCCTAATCGCGTCAAAGGTTTCCTTGAAGTCGATAAGACGCATCGTATCCGTCAGAATCTCAGGACGCAATTCGACAAGAAGAAGGATGTTCCTCTTGCCTTCTTTTTGGACGGAAAGGAGTCCGTGGCACGGCATCCACCCTGCATAAGTGGACGGAAGCGAGGTTATATAGCCATTGAGGAGTCCAAACGGATCTTCCGCTGGTGAGAATAGGGGAGGGATAGGCGAGGCGAGATAGGAACGCAAGGCGCGGCGGGCGAGCGTGGCGCGTCCCTCGGGGGTCCTCAAGAGTTCTCGACTACTTGGGGCGACGAGTCCGCCCGCGTTAACGCGGCAAAAATCGAGAAATTCGTTAAATTCTTTACCATCAACGCGAAAATGGACTTGGGCGACGAAGTTGGTCGCCCCTTCTAATCTCGCGGCGAGGTTTGTCGCGGCACTTTGGGCGAG
The DNA here is from genome assembly GCA_963602475.1 of Lachnospira hominis (ex Liu et al. 2021). GTDB lineage: Bacteria > Verrucomicrobiota > Kiritimatiellia > RFP12 > UBA1067 > UBA1067. The sequence continues at coordinate 9,945 of CAVCJC010000053.1, read as the reverse complement.
GTCGCAGTCGGACGCGGAAACAATGACGGGTACGAGGTCATTCGCGGGATTTCGCAACGCGGCAGGAATCGCCTTGCCCGCCGAGCCAATAAGGTCATAAAGGGAAGTCTCTAGCCGAATGGGACGCACCCAATAAAGAAGTGCCCCCAGCGCGGCAAGTAGTAAGGGCGTAAAAATGCAAGCAAGGAGGCGTTTTTTACTCATTTCGCCTCCTTCTGCCAAAGTTGATGAGTGCCGCGCCCAAGTTCCTTAAAGGTAAGGGAAATCTGACCTTGTTGCGCCGTGTGCCAAATGACATTCGTAATTTCGTCCGTCCCCGCCACCTCAATTCGGGTAAAAAGGCGTTCGAGGGGAGCGAGGGAGGGAGTTAAAGTCAACTTCCAAGTGGTCGGGGTGGGGGTCTCGACCTGCCAAGCGAAAAGTCCGTCAAATGCCGCGCTATCGCCGCGCGAAAAAGCGTCCGTCCGCTTGCGGATTTCCTCATAATAGGGCAAATCGGCGAGGTCTTTTATCCGCATGCCCTCCTCATCCGCGAAAACCATCGCATTTGTAGTCATCGTGATGGTGGAATCGATGGGGAAGCGCATATCCCAAATAATGCCGCGAAAGCGTGCACAGGAAACGACGCCCGTGGAAACGAGGGGACGCACCGCGCCAGGGAACGTGCGTTCCATACGCCACGCGGCATCCGCGTCCAGTGCTCGCCAGAGGGCATTTTGACAAGAGGACGGCAAATCTGCCGCGCTTAAACTAACGGAAATCACGCAAAATATGGCTAAAATGAGCCCTTTCACGCGGCACTTCCTTCCGCTAGATAGCTAGCACAAACCCCATTTGCCCCCGTCAACGAGCACTCGAAGCCCTTCTCGGTTTTCACGACATGCAATTTAATGGGGGTCTTAGGTAAGATAACCTTCTGAAACTTCAGGCGGCGATATGCCCCTTCTTCAGGGAAGTCTGGGAATACTTGGCGGGCAAAATGACGGATATAATAAAGTTGCGCCACGCCCGGCAGAATGGGGAAGTCGGGGAAATGTCCCTCAAAACACTTCAAATTGCGCGGAAACACCAAAGTAGCGGTAAGTTCCGTAGCGGAAGCGTTCCATTCGGTCACAAAAGGTTCCTGTGCCCACGCGTTTAAGGCGGCGAGCGCGGCACTTTCGGTCGTCTTGCCCTGTTCGTTGGTGGGCAATTGGCGGACAAAACGGATGCGTCGTGGAAATGTCTCATTCGTAATCTTGGGGAGCAGGTCGCTGCGCAATTTCGCGATTATGTCGAAGCTAAACAATGGTGGTGTCTCAAGTGCCGCGTGAGAGGGCACAATAAGCATACCCAAACGCGGCACATCCGTTGAATAAACGACGGCGCGCGCCCGCTCCACCAGCGGATGTTCCTCGAAAATAGCTTCTATTTCAGGCAGAGAAACATACTTTTCGAGTATTTTCACGCGGCGATCGGTGCGCCCGAGGAGTTTGAAGTGGGTTTCATCCACCATCTCCACAGCATCAGACATAGTAAAGGGGCTCTCCGCGAGAAAGACATTAACAACAGAGAGCCCAGGGTAAGAAGAGGTAACACGGGCGCGTGAGTAGACCTGCCAAAGGTCTCCGTCCTTTTGGCGGCGGGAAGCGACGGTCCCGACTTCCGTACAACCAAATATTTCGAGGGGGCTAACGCCAAGTGCCGCGAAAACGGCCTCGGAAGTTTCGCGGCGTAGGAGGCTCCCCGATGTAATAACATTCTTAATCTTACCTTTCAGTAGAGGGAAGTCAGGATGTTTAAGCGCCTTCTCCAAAAAGGAGGGGGTTGTGACGAAAAGGATGCGCTTATAAGTCGTCGCGAGGTCGAGGAGTTGCTCAACCGAAGTGACGATAGCGGGGTCGACTTTTAGACCCGCGATTTTCGGAGCTCGAACGCGCCAGAGTGCTCCGTACATATGCTCTTCTCTTACGGAAGAGACAACCGTCACCCCCCGCTCCCCCCAAACTTCGGGGAATTCGCGCACAAGCCCCTCGGCATCCGCCTGGAGGGAGGCTTCGGTACGGGGAATTTCTTTTGCCGCGCCCGAGGTTCCCGAGGTTCTGAAGAGGACGGTACTGCCCCTGCGCAAGGGTGGGTCAGAGGTCTGCGGAGGAGTGGCATGGGGGTCTGCGCAAGAAAGGCATGCGGGTCTCCTAAGACCCCTATGCCGTTCCTCCGCAGACCTCCTACCCCCGCGTATATAGAGGCGGTAGACCCGCTCGCCGAAGAAGAGGCTCCCCATAAGGACATAGGCAAGGAAACCATTATAAAGAGCCCATATCTTTAGAGGAGCAAAGAGTGTTAAGATCGTAACGAGGAGGTGTAAAGTTAGGAAAACAACCCAAATCCGCGTCAGTTTAAGACAATATAACTTCTCCGCCGCATCTAGCTTCGCCCCCATACGCGCGGCGACGCATTCGATTAGGGGGCGACGGAAAAGTGAGACGGTGAAGGTCGTCCAAACCAGCGCGACCATAATGACGGGATAGAACCGAAACCAAACATTGGCACGGACAAAGTAGAGAGCCCATACCAATGCGATAGAAAAGAGTGACCAGCCGAGGCGCTTCATTTAGCCTGTTCAGCCATCAACTTCAGAATGACATCCGCGACATCCCCGAGGGTGCGGATGGTCTTGAAGTCTTCCGCCTTAACCTTGAGTTGGGTTTGGTTCTGGAGGCGGACAATTAGATCCACGGCATCAATGCTATCGAGGTCGAGGTCTTCAAAAAGGCGTGCCTCGGGCTTAAGTGCCGCGCGGTCGCATTCAAACTCCTCAACAAGCACATCGCTAATGGCGGAAATTATCTCTTCGCGTGTTTTCATAATCATTTTACCCCGTTATTAGTCCTCTAAAGGAATGCCCGCATTCGCGGCAATGAAGTCCGCGAGGGTGGCGATACTATAAAAGTGAGCACGATTCTCGTCCGAATTCGCCTTGAACTTAACTTGGTATTTCTTACGAAGTGCCGCGCCAATTTCGAGTGCGTCAATGCTATCGAGTCCCACGCCCTCGCCGAAGAGGGGCTTCTCGGCGGCTAAATCAGCCGCCGTAAGACCATCCATTTCAACGGAGGCGAGAATAACGCCGCGAATCTCGTCCTCAAGTTCTTTTCTCTTCATATCTTTACTTTCTGATATCCTTTGCCGCTTTTTTAGCCTCTTTTGCACGCTCATCGGCGGAGAGTTTCATATCTTCCTCGCGCTGCTTAATGGCTTTTTCGATTTCACGGATTGTATCCTTGACCTCGATGGAGTCCGGGATGAGGGCGAGCGCCTTTTGGGCATCGCGTTTCGCTTCCTCGAAGCGTCCGAGCTTCATCTTAATAACGGCGAGGTTATTCCAAACGGCGGGCTCATTTTCGTTGCGCTTCAGGCAACGGGCGAGGAACTCCTCGGCGCGGGCAAACTGCCCTTCTTCGAAGAAGCTCATACCCATACCGAAGTTCGCGTCCGAATTATCGGGGTCCGCCTCAAGGATGGGCTTGGCGTAGTGCCGCGCGAGCTGGAAGTTCGCACGCACCAGGGCGAACTGGAGGCCTTCGCGGGGGGTCATTTGACGCATCATCGTCTGGCTCGCCTGCGAGACATTCGTGATTAGCTTCTGGAGCGACTCATTCTTCTCATCGAGCTTGTTCGCGTATTCGCTCTCTTCCATTGCCACCTTAGCATTATCCGAGTGGTCAGCAATTTCGGCACGGATGCGTGCCAAACGCGAGAGCCGCCACTGCATAAAGAGGAAGAGATCGCGAACTTGCCGCCCCGCGTAGGAGCTAATTTCGCCGCCGTCATAAAACTTAAGGATGTTATCCATCAAAATCCGCGTCACTTTTACGCCTGTGGCGACGACTTCCGGTTCCATATTGACGCGGGCGAGGACACCCGAGGTCGCGGGGTACATTCCGCCACTGCGACGCCAAAGTTCAAAGCCGACTTGCAGGGCTGATTCGGCGAGGCGGTTAGGCTTATCGCGCTGCCAAGTACTCAGGATGTTCGCGCCGCCAATTTGTGCGGAAAGGCGATCTTCGTCGTCGTCCAAGTACTTGCCGAGCGTGGCGTTCGACCGCGAAGTCATACCATTAAAGACGGGCAAGCAAACGAGATTCTTGCCTTTCGCGGCAGCCTCAAGCTCAATTGCCGCGTCATAGGAGCCGTCCGTAAAGAGCCAACGGGCGTCCCCCGCCTCACGGACCGTCTCCAGCACATAGACCCGCATAAGCGAAAGCATGCGATTCGTGCGAGGTTGGTAGCGGCTCGGCAGTGCGCCAATCGCGAAAAAGACGCAGATAGTTAAGAAAATATACTTTTTAAGGGTTCGACTGCCGCGTTTGACCTGCACGGGGACTTCTTCGCCGCGGCTCATGCGCATCGCAATCCGCCGCGGATCGCGGCAGAAGAGGTTGACGGAAAAAACCGTGAGCGCGATGAGGAAGCCAATCGTGAAGAATAGGGTGAAAAGCGAGAGTAAATACGGATTATGCACCATTTCTGGCGACTTAATCCAATTCCACGACCAGAGAGCACGAATCGAGAAGAGCTGGATATAAGAGAGGACGCCCACCACGAAAATGGTCAGACCCTCGACATAGCCCAAGAAGTACTCGATATCCGTCGTACGATAAACGAACATCAAAGAGACGACAAGAACCATAATGGCGAAGCCGCCGCAGATAATCCAACCGCCCGCCGAAGCCGCCGCCGCGAGGGTGCTCGTGTACTCAACCGCATAGGCAAGTGGAACATCCCCGCCCGATATATTCGCCGCCTCGAGTCCGCCTAACTGCGCAAAACTAATGACATTCAGCGTAATACCGACAACTAAGCCGAGTGCCCAGAAGAAGGTTAAGTACCACTTCGAGGTTTGGAGCTTGTAGGCATCCATCAAATCGATGTGGGTAAGTTGACGCTTGAAACGAAGGATTATGTAGCCCGTCCAGCACATTAGGGTAATGAGGAAGCCGAAGGGAGTCTCGGACGAGAGAAGTCCGAAAAGCGCCATCGCGACATAGGCGGGGCGGACCTTGCCTTCCGTCAAGAACTTAATCCATTGATACGCCGCGAGAATCGTGAGGATAAGGAGGAGTGTGCGGGGGGTGCAAGAAAGGCAGAGTTGCCAAATCGGGTCCGATGCCGTAAAAAGGAACGCCGAGAGAATGCAAATAAGCCGCGCCACATACCGCCGCCAGAACACATACTCAACTGTCTTCGAACGGATGAATAGTGCCAAAAAGCCACGGAAGAATAGGTACATAAACGCGAAGATCACGCCAAAGGAAATCTTGCCGAGGAAGGCAATCGTCGCGTTGCCCGCACCAATTCCTGTTATCGAGTAGATAAGCCGCGCGAAAAGGCGCCAAAAGCCAGGAATAATATGGAGGGGTGCGCGCAAACCCGCCGCTTCCGCACAGGCATTCCATGCCGTGGGATGGAGGGCGGAAAATGAAAGTATGCTTATGAAGATTATCCCAGAAACGCCCAGAATCGCCGCGATGATATAATCACTCAGCGAGAACTTATCTGGCGCGGGGTGCACCGAAACATCCGCTTCCTCCTGCTCGGCGGCAGTGAGCTCTTCTTTCAGATCCATTGGATCCATTTTCCATCGGTTACGAAACATTATCCTCATCCTTTCGTTTTAGTGCTTATATTTTACCAAAAAATACACCAAATTTCAAGCAGGAACATCACTCCAGCTTCATTTTCTCGAATTCTCGTGCCTTTTCGAGCACTTTTTGGGCTAGCGGCCTCTGTCCGAGGGTCAGCAAGCAGTCGGCGTAGGCCTTGAGAACAGGGATGTCGGTCGGGCGAATGGCAATCATCGTCTCATAACATTTCGCCGCGCCCTTCAAGTTGCCGACCTTCATAAAGGCGCGGGCATTCACCGCGAGGCGGTAGAGTCGCTCCAGAAGCATGGAGTCATTTGGGTTGCGCTTCCAGGCACTCGCCCACGCGTCCAGCGCCCCATCCTCGTCCCCGTGCCGCGCAAAAATCGCGCCTTTCAGAACTTCGCGGCGGATCACCTGCCGACTACGGACCTCCTGCAAAAACCCATTTAGGATATCCTTCTCAACCCCGACCTTTGAAAGCCAATCGATGGGCGGCACTTCCCGCGTCACGAAGTTTTCGGGCAGGACCGTTTGGGTCAAGTCGCAGTCAAAAGCGTCCTTCAACTCCTCCCATGTGCCGACATAGCTCGAGAAGATGTCCGCTGGCTCCATAAGCCCCGCCGCCGCGAAAGAATCGAACAGATTTTCGCGTGTAAAGAGGTCAAAAAGTGCGCTTACCTTCAATTTTCGCACCTTGGGGCGACCGATAATGAGCCAATCATACTCGCCCGGCATCCAGAGATGGTAGGAACGGAACGGGAAACTATTCAAATAACCCATGAAGTCCCTCTTTTTGAGGTCTTTCGCGTCTATGAGCTGCACGAGTAAGCCATTCGCCGCGACGCGGCTCTTGAGACCCTTCCAATTTCTCGGGAGCTTCGAAAAGAGGACGACGGAGCAAGTGCCCGAGAATGTGGAGTTCGTGAGCATCAGCCCCATCTTGCCAAATTCTTCCCGCAGGGGTTCCGTCCCTTCATCCGCGAAGCAGACGGATATCGCGTCAGGCTTTTCAGCGAGGATAAGTGCCGCGGAGAGGGTGCGCAAGGCTTTATAATGGTGCAAATCAGGCAAGGGAGCATCCTTTTTGAAGAAATAAAGAAGCCCGCCGCCCACAAGTGCCGCGATGAGGGCAATTCCGCCGAGGATAAGGAGGGTTTTACGAACGTTCCGCGTCATCCGAGCCTTTCACGTATGGCGTTTACACAGCGAGGGACGACTCCGCATCGCTTTTCGACGCAGGTTTTGGCGCGCGCACCGAGTCCGTCATCGCCTTTCTCAAAGATTTCGAGCACCCGCGATTTGAGTTTCACCGCCGACTTCACGACTTCAATGGCTTTGCCTTCGAGAAGGTCGCTCATCACGGGACGGAAGTTTTCCGTGTAGGGTCCGACGAGTGTCGCTTTGCCGCAAAGGCACGGCTCAATCATATTTTGGGAGCCGTGGGCGCAGAGGGACTTGCCCACAAAAACGACGTCGGCAATACCATAAAGCCCCATCAATTCCCCCGTGGTATCGGCGAGAAACACATTTCTGGTGTCGGGCGCGGGTTTATCGCCGCGACTACGACGGCAGCATCCGTAGCCCGCCTTTTTGATGTTCGCCTCAATCGCGTCCGCCTTTTCAAAGTGCCGCGGAGCAATGACGAGGTGGATATCCGTCGGGAGGCTCGGGAGGATTGAAAGGAGTGCCTCATCTTCGCCTGGCCAAGTTGAGCCGCCGAGGAGGATGCGTCCCGCGCCAATCCAGTCCCTCATTTCCGCTTCTTTCGCGGCATTTCTATGGGCGACATCGAACTTGAAGCTGCCTGTCGTCTCAATTTTCTCTTGGGGAGCCCCTGCCGCGATGAGGCGCTCGGTATCGAGGCTACTTTGGGAGAAAATGCGCGTAAATGCCGCGAAAACATCCTTAAATAGGAACTTAAACGCAGCATAACGGGGTGCGCTACGGTCACTGACGCGGGCATTGATGAGGAAAAGCGGAATCTTCTTTTTCGCTACGCGGCGGATGAAGAGCGGCCAAATCTCGCTTTCCGTCAAAATCACGGCACGCGGCTTGACGGTTTCGAGGGCACTTTTGACGAAGTTCGGGAAGTCGAGCGGATTATAAATAAGGACGTCGCGGTCGGTCACCTCGCGTTCCGCCATTTTCCATCCCGTCGAACTCGTGGTGGAGAAGCAGAAGCGGACGGACGGCTCCTTCGCGCGCCATTCGCGCATAAGTTGTCCCGCGACCTGCACTTCGCCGACCGAGACGGCGTGAATCCATACGAAATCACCCTCATTTGCCTTTAACTTGGCAATTATCTCAGGCGGATACAGTGCAAAGCGGTCGCCCATCCGTGCCCGATAACCGCCGCGGCGAATCATCCGTAGGAGGAAGCCCGGCAGGAGGAAAGGGAAGCCGAGGGCAAAAACGAGTTCGTAGATAAGCCACTTCACGATTCGACACGCACTCCCGCCGCTAAATCTGCACGCACCCCGACACCACAGGCAATCCAGCAGTCCGCCCCAATGGTGATGCCTGGCATAGTCGAGCTATTTGCGAAAAATGACGCGCGATCGCCCACTTTTACGCCAGAAGCAATTGCCGCTCCAGGCCCGAGGTTCACAAAGTCGCCGAGTTCCGCGTCGTGTCCGATAATGGAACGCGCCCCGACGAGGCAAAACTTGCCGAGGTTGGACCCCACCTGCACGACGGCTTCGGAAGCGACATAAGTTCCGCAATTAAAGTCCGTCGTGGGCGAAATCTGTGCCGTCGGGTCAATAATGGCGGGGAAGTCGAAGCCGCGCAGGCGGTTGACCATATCCAGCCGCTTTTGGTTCTTGCCAATCGCGATGAAGACAGAAGCCGCGGGGTAGTCGTGGGCGGCTTCCTCTACCGTGCCGAGGATTGGATACCCCTCAAAGTTATCCCCCTTCTTCCACTTCGGATTGTCGTCCGCGTAGCCCAAGATGTGCCAAACAGGGCTCGGGGACGCGGCATTTATCCGCTCAATCGTCCAGATGGCTTCGCGTCCGAAACCGCCTGCGCCAACGATGAATATGTTTCTCATAGGGGATTCTCCTCTAGTAGTTAAACAATCAATAGCCTGCACGCCCCGTTGTGTTCGTCGGGTAAATGACTTTCACGCCCGCCGCCTCAATCGCCATACGGATGTTTGTGCCAGCAATTTGCATAGAATCGTAGTCGAGGGTCAGGGCGCCTTGCGCCAAGTCCCAGCGGAACGAGTCCTTGTGCACGCCGCCATACGGAGCCAATGCCGCGGCGACTTTGTTCGTTTCCGCCGCCTGGAGCCCCGGCAAGGAGACCGTTAGCGTACGGACGTCCTCCCGACGGCAACCCGTGAAGGCGAGCAAAATAGCGGCAAATATGAGTATTCTTTTCATTTATTTGTAGGTTGTGGGGTCAGAGTTAGGACCAAAAGGCGAGAGGTCGCGTAAGCCTTTGATGACGGGTGGGAGCTTTTCTAGCACATAATCGACATCATCCATCGTATTATAGCGCGAAAGCGAGAAGCGCACCGAGCCATGGACGGCGATAAACGGAACTCCCATCGCCCGAATCACGTGGCTGGGGTCAAGCGAACCCGACGCACACGCACTGCCCGTTGAAATGCAAATCCCAAGGTCGCTCAAACGATAGGCAATTGCCTCGCCCTCGATATACTCAAAACTGACATTGAGCGTATTCGGGAGGCGATGTGCCGCGTCACCATTAACCCGCGTATTCGGGCACGCGGCAAGAATGCCCTTCTCGAGCTTATCCCTCAAAACCGTCAGCTTCTTCGCCTCATCCGCCATCCCAAGGCGGGCGATCTCACACGCTTTGGCAAGTCCAATAATATACGGAACATTCTCCGTGCCCGCGCGGCGTCCGTTTTCTTGGTGTCCGCCGAGCATAAAGGGCTTAAAGTGGACGCCCTTACGGACGTAGAGGAGGCCAATTCCCTTCGGGGCGTGAAACTTGTGTCCGCTCATCGAGAGCATATCTACGGGCACTTTCTGGACATCGACCGGGATTTTGCCCGCGACTTGGACGGCATCCGTATGCAAAATCGCGCCATATTCTTTGCAAATCTCGGCGACTTGCTCCATGGGGAAGACGGTGCCCGTCTCATTGTTCGCCCACATAATGGAGACGAGTGCTTTGGAGGTGCCCTTAAGTTCCGTCCGAAGCTGGTCGAGGTCGATTTGCCCGACGCTATTAACGGGCAGCTCCACTTCCGTCCACCCATTCGCCTTCAAACGCCGTGCGGGTTGGAGGATGGCGGGATGTTCCACCGCCGTCGTAATAATCTTCGTGCCTTTGCCGAGGAATT
>CAVCJC010000052.1:0-14323 GCA_963602475.1 Lachnospira hominis (ex Liu et al. 2021) | reverse complement strand
GTCCACGGCGGTCCATTACGATGCGCATAATATCGCCGATGGTATCCGAAGGGGTAATGATACGCGCGGTGAGAATAGGTTCCGAAATCGTATCAATGGCCGACGGATCGGGCATTTGCAGGGGGTTATCAAGCTCCTTCTCTTCTCCGCTCTTGAGTTTGAGTTTATACACTACACCCGGCGCGGTGGAGATAATATCCAGGCCAAACTCGCGACGCAAACGCTCCTGCACAATTTCCATATGGAGAAGCCCGAGGAATCCGCAACGGAACCCGAACCCGAGCGCCAAAGAACTTTCGTGATGGAACGTAAATGCCGCGTCATTTAGGTGGAGCTTCTCGAGTCCCTGCTCAACCTTGGGAAATTCGTCCGTGGACATTGGGTAAATGCCACAAAATACGGTCGGGTGAATGTCGTGGAAGCCCGGCAGCGCTTCCGTTGCCCCCAACTTCGTCGTGGTGACCGTATCACCAATCTTAATTTCGCTCGGATCTTTCACCGTGCCGACGATATATCCGACCTGCCCCGCCTCAAGTTTCGCGACTGGCTTTTTCGTGGGCGAGAAGATGCCAACTTCGTGAACGGTCGTCGAAACGCCGCTTCCCATAAAGTTGATGCCCTGCCCCGCCGAAATGGTGCCGTCCATAATTCGCACATAGACAATAACGCCGCGAAATTCATCAAATACCGAGTCAAAAACGAGTGCCCGCAAGGGGGCGTCCGTTCCGTGTGTTTGGGGCGGCGGGATGCGCTGGACGATCGCCTCCAAAACTGCCGCGCAACCCTGCCCTGTTTTCGCGGAAATGAGAAGCGGCTCATCCATTGGAATCGCGAGCACATCCTCGATTTGGCGGCAGACTTCGGGCACATTCGCGCCGGGCAAGTCTACTTTATTGAGTACGGGCACAATTTCGAGTTTGGCATCCTGTGCAAAGTAGGTGTTCGCCACCGTCTGAGCTTCCACGCCCTGTGCCGCGTCCACGACAAGAATTGCCCCCTCGCAAGCCCCCATCGACCGCGACACTTCATAGGCGAAGTCGACATGTCCGGGCGTATCAAGCAAATTAAAGAGGTAGGTCTTGCCATCCGCCGCGACATAGTGCATCGAGACAGGGTGGGACTTAATCGTAATGCCGCGCTCACGCTCCAAATCCATCGCGTCTAGCGTCTGTTCCTTGAGCTCACGCGGACTTATCGCTTTCGTCAACTCCAAAATGCGGTCGGAGAGCGTCGTCTTGCCGTGGTCAACATGGGCAATAATGCAGAAGTTCCGTATATTTTCGAGTGTTATCATGTAATCTTAACCTATCTCCTCTGGCGTATGGACGACCCGCGTCGCTTCCGCCCATTCCGCACTCTTCCCATAGCCCCAAGTGACGGCTACGGACTCCACGCCGTTTTTCGCGGCGGCTTCAAAGTCGTTTATCGTGTCGCCCACCATAACGGAATCCGCGGCACTCGCGCCGAGTTCCGCCATGACGCGCTTTAGCAATTCAGGCTTCCTCAAAACCCCAATCGCGGGATTGTCGCGGTGCATATCAGCCGTGTAAATGCCTTCAAAGACACTGTTCCAGCCAAACCGCGCCGCCATCGCTTTCGCTCCCGCGAGTCGCTTATTGGTGACAATCGCCACATGCGCCCCCGCCGCTTTTAGTGCCCGCACCTTATCTAAGACACCCGGATACTCCTTCGTAAGCGGGAAGCCATCCGTATCATAGTGCCGCGCAAAGTTGCCGCGTATCGCTTGCACCATCGCGTCCGTCCAAGTCTCAGGGAAGAGGCGCTTGGTAATTTCCTCAATCGACGGACCCGTCACATAAACCGCGTCAAATTGCGGACACTCCAGTTGCAGGTCCGTGAGTGCCGCCTTCCACGCGCGGCGGATGTCGCCTTCGGTATCCGCGAGGGTTCCGTCTAAGTCAAAAAACCAGAAGTGCTTCATTACTTGCGAATCGGGCACACGCCATTGGGACAATCAAGAACCTCAATGCTGAGATTACGGAACTCTATCGCCCCGCCCTCGGACTGCAAAGCAATTGCGCCCTTCTGTGGCACAATGCCTTTCACGAAGTTCATCTCCTTGCCATTCAAACGATTAACAATGGAGTCGCCAATCACATCAATCTCAAGTGTATTCCACTCACCAAAAGGCTTTTCCGCCTCAGGCGCCTTACGGAACATCTTGCGAATCCCCGAGAGTGCGTCCGTCGCCACACGCGGCGTTGCAGGTTCAACTCCAACGACTTCCGCCCCCGCAAGCCCCATAATGTCGCCCGCGTTTCCACGGCAAAGTTGGTTCTCAAAGCAAACAGGGATGAACGAACCCGTCTCGCCCACAAGCCGCACAAAGATACCCGAGTTCGGCTTCGGGGTCTCACGCCACCAGCGATATTCCACCTTGAGCTTGAAGTCGCCAAAGTCAGCGCGCTTCGTCCGCAAGTAGCCAAACGGAGTCCCCGTGGAACGGATAAGCCCATTGGTCACATACCAAGTTGGCTCAGCCGCCGTGTAGCCGCCCGTTACATCATAGTCAAGGACAGCGGTCCAGCCCGACAAATCCTTGCCGTTAAACAAAGTGACATCTGCCGCGTGCGCACCGCACACCGCACCCAATAAGCAAAAAGATACTAAAAGATTTTTCATGCCTTATATTATACCAAATCTTGCGCCCCCCCGCCAGCACTTCTCGCAAATCTCACACTTTTTGTCTTAAACTCCCCCAGCCTTTCCACCTCTTATATTAAAGGCTATGGCCTGTGGCGGGGCGAACCCTTCGCTACTTCTTGAACGGCTTGATGTGCGCGAAGAGTATGTCCAGTTCCTTCGCGGCTTTCTTGAACTCTTGTCTCATTGATTCTATCTCCTCGGGTGTTAGGCGATAGGGAAGCGAGGTATCTGCTCTGGCTTTGTGTGAGGCATTCGACACTGTCCGCGATTCCGTATTCGCGGAGTGTTTCGCCGCTTCTTTTGTATTTGCGTTTGACTTCATTTCTTTAGAACAAACACTAGATCGTTTGGGTTAAGCTTAAAATATTCGAATAACCCGCGCAGAATCCGTATTTTTTTCTTAGTATCCGTATTGGTCTCATAAAACAAACCAGAGACAATTTCCTTTCCTTTGATAAGCCCATCCTCTTTTTCATTGAAAAATCTCATCCAACTGTGTGCAGACGAATTGCTTTTTAGGCTCTTTATGAAATCACCACCTCTGGATAAGTTAAGTATTTGCAATTTAACCATCTCTTCGAACATATGTCTCCAGCTCGATACCTTTTGCTCCTTGTCGCCTTTATATATATACCCTTCAATTTGCAATCCCTTGAACAAGACCTTTGTATCTCCTAAACTTACACGGTCAAGAGATACATTTGGCTTATCCCAAATCTCAAGAGCTTTCGCTGCCAAAGCAGAAGAGCGTTTCTTCAATTGCTTCTCGCCCCATTTATTTTGCCTCGCAATTTCTTCATTTAACTTAACCCTACCAACCTTGTATATTGCTTTCTTTTCACGGAACGGGGCATTACTAAGCTCAGAATTATATCCCGTCATTGTAAGATTAGCTATACGATTCAGCCATTCTGTATGAATTCTTTGATTATTCGCCCCTAATTCACGATTCCACTCAGGCGTAAGCTTTTGTGGCATAATATGCTCAATTGTTATTTTACCCTCTTTAAATCTATCGTAATAGTCTCGCGGCGCATCCTTTACTCCAAAGCACTCAAGCCTTTCCAATGTATAATTACAAATATGTCGTTGCATCACATAGATTTCTCGCTTTCCAAATGCATCCTTAAATTCAACATCATTAGGGAACGCCGCTCGTCCAGAAAGTTTACAAATACATTCCTTAAACTTGTTTACATAATTACTTGTCGTCCCATCTATCTCCTTGATATTTCTATGAAGTTCGACAAAGAGTTTGTTTAGAACATTCGAAGGTTTATCACAAATTTTCCGCCGATAAATGTAACTTTCTACAATTTGAAAAACCTTTAGGGTATCTTGCAATTCTAATTGCCCATCCTGCAAAAGACAAAGCACTTCCATAAGGAATGGACGCACCACAAATGTCTCTAGCCAATTTAAACGAAAGATGCAGTCTGTTATCTTTTCTTGCACAAGTTTACTATCATTTTTACTAATAACATTTGCCCCCAACCATTGAGCATCTATTAACTTTCCTCCTAATAAGATTTTATATTTGTCCGCATATTTAAGCATATCCTTTAGCAAGGTCTCAACATCTTTACCTTCTGCGTTTTTGTATTCCTTAAACTCCTCATATATCCTCTTCTGATTCCCGAGTTTGCAAGTCTTTGCTCTTAAGTAATTATAAACAAAATCATCAATATTCTTTTCCGTTCCATCTTGCGTATTCTTTTCTATCTCCTTCCAATAAGCATTATAATAACGCTTCTGCGTGTCCAAATCAAAATCCATAAGTATAAAATTGCGAATTTTGTCCCCTGCAGACAGTGCAACACCTGTTGAATTAAGGCTTTCAAACACCAATTGCGGGTCATCATTCGCATCTAATTCAACATTTATCACCACCAACTTATGTATATTATCAAATAAGTTCCCAATCGTTATCTCTTGTTTGCTAATCGACTCCTCAACCTTTCCCCTAAAGAATTCATAATTTGCTATTATCTTTGAATTGCCTTTGTAAGACCTTGAATCCTGAAACAACTCTTCATAGGCATCTTGATCAAAATCAGAAAGATAAAGACGATATGGAACAACATTTTTACGAGGATGCGAGATTGTTCCTCGAACCTGACAAACTAAAAGATGATAAATATCATTCATCAAGCCTCTTTTTTCAGAAAACAGCTCGTCCCTCTGGTCTATTAATAAATCATAAATTGCCAAAAGCAACAATGACACCGTAATGAGGCGTTGTTGTCCATCAATAATCAGCCGAGCATTAGGATTACCAACACTCTCGCAAGTTACTATATTTCCAAGAAAATGCGCTTCTCGTTTACCCTCTTTAGACAATGCCATCAAATCGTCAAAAAGACGCCTGCAATTCTCCTTCTCCCAGTCATAATTCCGTTGATACACAGGAACAACGAGTTGCTTTTCGTTGCCTTTTAGCAAATCAAGGAGTGAACAATCTCTTCCTCTCATATCAACTCCTTTTTGAGGACTTCCCAATAGCCGTTTCTGGCAGAGCCAGCACGACGTATATACTGCCCTTCTTTAAGCGCAGTTAGAATCTTATACACCCCGCTATGCGAAAGGCGCGTCTTACGCCGTAAGTCAAGAATAGTTGTATGTCCGTCCGTCGAAAGTGCACGCAAAATGACTTTTGCGCTCTTGCTTAAAACCAAAAGATTCTTCTCTCCATTAAGAGGAATATTCTCTCCCATACTGTCCGCTTGTACGGACTCCTCAACAGGATCACCGTAATTGAGATTAGGAAGTATCACAAAGAAATCGGTTGCGTCCGAACGAAAGATAGGAGCAAACTCCCGCCCGCGCCGCTCGGACTCAAACTTGTAAGCATTAAGAATCTTGCCAAGCCCACTGCCGCGCCGCTCCATTAAATCTAGCCGCTGAAAGAGGTCGGCTATAACAGGATTGCGTCGCTTAGAAGGGACGCTCCGTGCGTCAAGTTCCTGCACAAGCTTGCCGCTAGGCATCCCTCCAGGAGAATAAATCTCCATTCGATCATCATACATATCAATATGGACTTCACTTCCGAGCTCAAGGTAATCGCGATGTATGAGAGCATTAACAATTACTTCTTCTACTGCCGCCGCAGGATAATCACAGTAATTGATTCTGCCACTTCCGTCCTCTGCCTTACGCCACCGCGTCTTTGAATTGACTCTTACAAAGCCTTTTGCCCGCTCAAGTAATAACAGAAGCCCTCCCGAAAACTCATCATCATCCAAGGCTTCCATTGTACCATTAGATTTATCAAGGCCATTCCACCGTGTACAAAAGACGCGAGATTGAGAAATTGGAGATTTATCCGCCAATAGCGCTCCCGCATTGGTCAATAATCCACCACCCGCGACAAGTCCAAATGACTCAAAGTCATTCTCTATGAACTCTATATTTGTCTTTGTGAAGTATTCTGCACGTAACGTCTCAAATGAATAATTAGCTCTCTTGAATGTAGAAATCTGTGAATCCCAAGAGCGTTTCACACCACGAAGAACAAGTCGCTTTAAATCAACGGCATTCGCCTTCACGCTTTCATTTCCTACGCGGATATAAGCATCGCGATGTCCCTTGTAGAAGACATAATAAGGCGTTTCTTGCCCCGGCTTAACGGATACCACAAGAATTGTCTTATTTTCAATTTGCTCAAAGGTCAGTTCAAACTCGGGAATAGGATCAAGCGCATTCTTAATAATCTCGCTAATGTCTTCCGCATCCTTTTCGGCGTTCTCTAGACCGACCACTTCTCCATCATTACGAATGCCATATAACAGCTTGCCTCCAAGGGTATTAGCAAAGGCACTAATACTCTTGAGCCAGCTCAAGGGTTCCTTGCGTTCAAGCATCAGCTTCTTATCATAAGCTGTAGCTTCACCTATGTAGTCTGTAATTTTCATATTAACTCATCAAAACTACCTATATTATAGCATTTTTACCGATAAAACGCAATGGGGCGATCATATTACTTTTATATCACTTTTTATATCACTTTTCTTGTTACTTTTATATCACTTTTTATATCACTTTTGTATCACTTTTTATATCACTCGCGGCGGTTTTAAACGCTAACTCTGCACCCAATAATCAATCCCGCTAATCCTGGCGTGTCAAAACGCGCGAGGGGGGCAGGTTGAGCGCGTCGAGCGCGGCAAACCAAGTGTCGAGGTTATAGGCGCGATCGTTGAAGTTATTAGACCCGAACGAGATGAGACACCCCGATTCTTTCGCAAACTTCAAATAGCGCGGATGCATCTGGAACGGAGACTCCGCTTGCACTTCCATAGCAATGCCTTTCTCCTTCGCCTTGGCGAAGAGAGCCTTGAGGCGTTCATCCGTCCAAAGTTTGTCCCACTGATCTTCCAATTGCTTGGGTAAGTAGGTTGGGTTCGCCATAATCGTGATAGGCTCATCAAGTATCCGCATATTATGCGCAAAATACCGCTCCATCCACGCCTCAGGGTCATCAATCTTGAAGTCTTCCCAAAGCTTCTGCCCATCCATAATCAGGGCATCCGTGAGGATGAAGTCGAGACGACCACGCGTTGCCGCGTCAATTTGCTTATACCAATCGCGGTCATTGACCTGAACACCGATGAGAACCGCACGCCCTTCCGCCTGTCCCATCGCACGTGTTTCGTTTATGAATGCGTTGAGTTTCTCGTTGGTGTCGATTTCCCAGCCACGACCGTGATTAGCAATAAACGCGGAGGCAATGCCCGAGGCGCGTTCGCGTTGGAATGCTTTGCCGACGGACATCCCTCCGCGCAGGTGAATATGGAAATCGCGAAGAGGAATCCCTTGGCGAATGAAGGACTGAGCACGAGTGACTGTTGAATATGGATAAACCCAAGGCGCGTCAACCCTCGTGGCGCACCCTCCCAGCAAAATACCGAGAGCGAAAGCAAAGCCAATTGATAATCTTTTCATTTTCGTATTCTCCTTAAAGTTGAAACTAGCCTTAGAGAAGACCCTTGGCCCTCAGGAAGTTGTAGGACGGCAACACCGCCGAGAGGTCTTCGCCGTGGCGTTCGCACCCTGGAAAGGCCAGCGCCGCTGACCCTGTCCCTAATAGTCCAAGCATTTGACTTCGTGTTATGTTCACTTTACGTTTCTCCTATTGTGGTTATTGAAGATACGAATATTATACTTCTTTTGACCGCATTTTAGCAATGGATTATTTTCCGAAAATATTGTATAATATTCAGCATGTTCACTGACAAAAAGAAACCTTTTTGGATCGAAGAAGCGACGCTCTCACCCGCCGCACAGATCCCCATGCACTCTCACCGCGACACGTGGGAGCTCAACTTCATTAAACGCGGCAAAGGCGTCCGCACACTGGGCAAGGCAACGGAGCCCTTTAATTGCGGCGACATCGTCCTAACACCACCACGGATAAAGCACTTCTGGGACTTCCGTCCGTGGAAGAAGAACTTCTGCACCTACTGTGTCTTCATCCGTGAGTGCTGGATAAAGAAGCTCCAACACGACATCCCGTCCCTCACGAACGACCTTGCGCCACTCGTGCAATCTCCAATCTCCCTTATTGCCCGCGGCAATCTCAAGGTAAAAGCGCGGCAGATCCTAAAGGACCTCAGCAATCAAAAAGAAACGGAACAAGCCTTTTCTATTCTCGAACTCTTGCTCCTCTTCGCGCAATCCACCACTGAGGCCGAACGTATTGAACACGCGAAAACACTCACTCCCCAAGAACAAGAACGCGAAAAGTTGCGCCTCTACTTTGTTTGCAACTATATGCGCCCTATCCAATTAGAGGATGCCGCGCGAGAGTTTGGCAAGGGCCGCACTGCCTTTTGCAACTATGTTAAGCAAATAATGGGCAAAACCTTCGTTGATTGCCTAACCGAGACACGCCTTGAGAAAGCCTGCGAATACCTCGAAACAACGGCAAAATCTGTTGCCGAGATCGCCACTTGCGTCGGCTTCAGCGATGCCGCCTACTTCTCAAAGGTGTTCTCCCACGAGAAAAAGATGTCCCCACTCGCTTGGCGCAAACAACATTCCCAAGCTTAAGGATAAAGAATAGTTGAATACGATGAGTCCACAAATACGAATGGCTACGCCAAATGACCTTGACGCGTGCATCGCGGCAGAAACGGAAGCCTTCCCTGCCGCAGAAGCCGCGACTCGCCAACAATTCGCCGAACGCCTCGTCGTCTATCCCAATCACTTCTGGGTTCTTACGGACTCTTCCCGCGTCATTGCTCTCGTCAACGGACCTGTCTCAAATAGCCAGAACCTAACAGACGATATGTACGCGAACGCCCAACTTCATAATGAGCGCGGCGATTGGCAGTTTATCCTTGATGTGGTGACCATCCCTGACTATCGCAAACGCGGGGTCGCAGGACAACTCCTCTCCTACGTCATTGAAGCTTCTCGCCAACAGGGACGCAAAGGTCTTGTTTTAACTTGCAAAGACCATCTCGTTGCCTATTATGCCAAATTCGGGTTCGTTGATGAAGGCTTTCAAGGCTCCACCCACGGCGGCGTATATTGGCACCAAATGCGACTTACTTTCGTCGCCAGCTAACTTTCTCAGCCAGTTTTAGTCGTCGTTATTCTTACGAAATTTATCTAGCATACCAGATGTCATGGAGCTCGCGAATTGTCACTACACCATACAATTTTACCGCGCATGTTGCAAACGCATCAATTTCCTTCTTCACATATGACGGTCTTTCTTTATCTTGTTTCATACCCACTCCTTGTTTATTATTTCTTTACAATCCATCGGCTACCTTTTGTTGCCCCTTCACGGACAAGTAGGCCGACCTCCTTCAATGCTCGAATCGCTCTCCAAACACTGATTTCGGAGACCTTCATCTTTTTGGCAATCTGTGTCGTATCAATCTCGGGATTTTCAGCGAAGGCAATGTACACTTTTCGCGCATTGTCACGGAAATCGTTTCTATAAGCTCCCATTAAAACTTCAAAGTCAGAATTTACCTTCACTTCTGAGGTTTTCCCTTCACTTCCGCAGGGTTTTCCCTTCACTTCTGGGTTTTTACCTTCACTTCCGTAGGGTTTTCCCTTCACTTCTGAAAGTTTTTCCCCCACTTCTGGGTTTTTACCTTCACTTCTGAAAGTTTTTTCCTTCACTTCTGAAAGTTTTTCCCCCACTTCCGAGGTTTTTACCCCCACTTCCGCAGGGATTTCCACCACTTCTGAGGTTTTTTCCCCCACTTTCGCAAGGATTTCCCCCACTTCCGCGTCATCGGACTCAAACTCAACCGTAACCTTTGTACGGTCGGGCTCATAACTTTCAACTATGGACGGTTCGGCAAGCTTCTCATTTTCCCAGACTCCATAGAGACTTGAAAGCCCCATGCCCGAACGCTCACCAATGCGAACAAGTGAAAAAATGTTGAATATCTTCCCATTTCGCGCGTCACTCGTGCCGCCTGCAATGGCGACGGACTTGCTCATTCGCAATGTCCCTGGATTTGATACCTCTAACCGCTGAGGGTATTTGTCAATCACAATGCCGCGCCGTCCGTGATAGTCGGCATGAATGAGTGCATTCGCCAAAACCTCACGCAGGGCCTTATGTATGGACGTATCATCATCCCGCGTCACATTGTCCGCTGCAATCTTGAACGGAACCTTCACTCCCGCCGTTATCGCCTGACTAATACGGAAGAAAAAGTCTAAAATGTTACCACTCCAATTAGCGTCGCCTGAACACACGCGGTCCGTCCAGCGGACATCAGGCGTAAGATGTTCCCGATAATCAAGAAAGAAGTATGGCAACACATTCGTAATCTCATTAAAGTCACCAAAACAAACAAGCCCCGCGAGCGTAGGATGCACCTTACCATCATGCCCACGAACTGCCGCGCCTATCTTCATCAAAAAACCGTCATCCGCAAGTCCGCTCCACATATGTCCTGGGCGTAACTGACTAAAGTATATCCGATAGCGACGGATAGAATCAGCATCAAGGTCGTCAATCGTCAATTCATCAATAATGCAGTTATCTGCCGTCTCCGCACACTTGTCGCGAATCATACCCTCAACAGCATCTCGCGAACAATGATAGTCGCCCTCGCCATTTCGGCGATAAGTTCCCTTAAATACATCTGAGCCCACAAAAACGGGGCGCACCGTGCGTTCCGCACGCGGCACTTCGACGACAACTAGAGTTTTGCCCTCAATTTCAACGGAATAAATAGACTCATTAAACAAGACATTCGCGCTAACTTTATCGCGATTATTTGCCGCGTTCCAAAGATCGGCTATAATCTTCTGCTCATTCGCGAGCCCCTCAATCTCGGGCTTGCCCTCTTTCTCGCTGATGCCAAGAACAATAATGCCGCCATCCGTATTAGCGAACGCACTGTAGGATGACCAAAAGTCAGCGGGGACGCCTCCCTTCGCCCGCTTAAACTCAACAGCCGCATTCTCGCCCTTAGCGATAAGCTTCTTTATCTCTTTAGCCCTCATCGCAAGTTCTTTTGTTGAACTGCTCTTTCGTTCACGATTGGTGGACGATGAGGGACTCGAACCCCCGACCTTGACCGTGTAAAGGTCCTGCTCTAACCAACTGAGCTAAACGTCCAAAAGGTCATCAATCTTCAACGCGCTCAACCGTGAGCTCAGGATCTAACTCCCGAAGCCCCGATTCAATACCCTGCTTGAGCGTCATCATCGCGTACGGACACGACCCGCAGTGCCCCACGAGCCTCAGGCGCACGACCTTGCCCTCGATTCCAACGAGCTCAAGGTCACCGCCATCCGCTTGAAGCGCGGCACGCATCTCTTCCAGTTTCGCTTTGATCTGTTCGTCCATTTCAGGTACTCCTTCGCGTTAGTGGCTAATATTATACCATATTTTTCGCCTTAGCGGGACAAAATTTCTTCGCGCACCGACTTTGGCACAAGTTCGAACTTGTCTGGCTCCATCGAATAGGAGGCACGCCCCTTGGTGAGCGAGCGAATCGCCGTGGAGTATCCGAAGAGGCTCGCGAGCGGCACATGGGCATTCACAACCTGCATATCGCCGCGCTGTTCCATATTAAGAACCGTGCCGCGCCGCGAATTAAGGTCGCCCAAAACTTCGCCCACGCTCTCAGGCGGTGTCGTAATCTCAAGCTTCATAATCGGCTCAAGGAACTCCGGCTTCGCGGCTTCCGCCGCTTCCCTAAAGCCCATAACCGCCGCGGAACGAAACGCTACCTCGTCCGAAATCTCAGGGTCCACAATCGTCGCGCCCATGCATTCCACCGCGATATCCGTCATCGGGAAACGCGCGAGAACACCCGTCATCACGCCGTCCATAAGCCCCTGCTCCACACATTCCTGCAAGTGCTTATCGGCGACAAGATTCACAAAGTCACGCGAAAGCGAAATGTTGCGTCCTTTGCCGCGCTCCAGCGGCTTAACGCAAATCTTGAGGCCGACCGCATGACGCTTGCCACCAAGTTCCCGATCGAAGGTGAAGTCAATTGTCGCGGGCGCCGTCACCGTCTCCTCATAGCTGACCATGGGCTTGCCCACATTCGCCGCGCACTTGAACTCACGCTTGAGGCGGTCAACAAGAATCTCCAAATGAAGCTCTCCCATGCCCGAGAGAATGGTCTGCCCCGTCTCCTCGTCTTCACGGAACCGACACGTCGGATCCTCCGCCGCGAGTGCCTGCATCGATTCAACGAGCTTATCCTTATCGGCGGAACTCTTCGGCTCAATCGCCATAAACATCACGGGCTGGGGCGCGACAATGCGCTCCAAATAGCACGGCTTCATTTCCGCACAAAGCGTGTCGCCCGTCGTGCAGTCCTTGAGGCCCACGACCGCGCCAATATCACCCGCCTGCAACTCCTCGCACTCAATCTGGTGGTCGGCGAAAAGACGGACAATCTTCATAATCCGCTCACGCTTCTTGGTGCGCGGATTGTACGCGTTCGCACCCTTCTTCAAAACGCCGCCATAGACACGCACAAAGAAAAGCCGCCCCACATACGGATCTGTCGCAATCTTGAAGACAAGCGCCGTCAAGAGTTCATCATTCGCTTGCTTCCGCGTCACTTTCTCGCCACTCTTGAGGTCCGTCGCCTCAACAGGCGGACGGTCCATCGGCGAGGGCAAGTAGTCGCAAATCGCGTCCAATAGCGGTTGCACGCCCTTATCACGAAGCGAAGTGCCGCAAAGTACCGGCACGAACTTGCCCGCAATCACAAGCCGCCGAATGGCAGGGATAAGCTCCTCAGCACTCAAGTCGCCCTTCTCAAGGAAGGCTTCCATTACGCCCTCATCCAAATCAGCGACCTTCTCCACAAGTTCCGCACGGGCAAGTTCCGCCTCATCCTTCAATTCAGCTGGAATCTCACCTTCAACAAACTTTTTGCCCTCACTCGCCTCATCATAGATGATGCCCTTCATACGGATGAGGTCGACAACACCTTGAAAAGCATCTTCCTTGCCAATCGGCAGCTCCACTGGCGCGGCATTTGCCTTAAGCTTATTGCGAAGCTCGTCTACGACGCGCGAGAAGTCGGCACCCATGCGGTCCATCTTGTTGATAAACGCAAGGCGCGGCACATGATAGCGGTCCGCTTGCCGCCACACTGTCTCGGACTGCGGTTGCACACCGCCCACCGCACAAAATACGCAAACCGCACCATCCAATACACGCAACGAACGCTCAACTTCCATCGTGAAGTCGACATGTCCAGGCGTATCAATGATGTTAATCGTACAGCCTTTCCATTCACACGTAATCGCGGCAGATTGAATCGTAATGCCGCGCTCACGCTCCTGTATCATGAAGTCCGTCGTGGTATTACCATCGTGGACATCTCCGTGCTGGTGAATCTTACCAGTGTAAAAAAGAATACGCTCGGTAGTCGTCGTCTTACCCGCATCAATGTGGGCCACGATACCGATGTTACGGACATTCTGTAGTGCATTCGCCATATGGCGTAATATTATACCATATTTCGCCCCACTCGTGTGGTGAAACTTCAACTAACATCACACGCCCCTACCCCACACCAATTTGGTAGGGCGGCCAGTCCCTTGGCCGCCGCCCCCAAAAATATACCCGCTTTTTCATTTTAACTTTTTAAACCGCTGTTTTGTGCCCCTTGAAAAATATTTTTCGCGGCGGTTTTAAAAAGCCAATCGCCTCCGTTTTCTAGCCCTTTTAGCCCTTCTAGAACTTCTAGCTATTCTAGCCTTTCTAGAACCGCGCCTATAAGGTATATATATAAGCCCCTACTTTGATTCGAGCGGTAGGGGGCGCAGTCCCCTGCGCCCCGTAAGTATCTTTGAGCGACTCTTTAGAGCCCACTTCTACCCCAACTCTTACGCCTCTTCTCGCCCCCCAAAATCACCCCTTCTTTCGCCCCTCCTCGGCGCCCCTAAAACTACCCCTCAAAACTGCTATTTTCAGACCCCTCGAAAATTTGCGTTTTAAGAGGGGTTTCGTGGTTGGGGCTATCACCCTACATAAAAACTCTTCGGAGCGATTGTAGAGCCTCCTAGACCCCAATGCGCGCGTTTTTTGAAGCGACCTTCGCCGAAACCGGATTCTAGACACCCCAACTACCCGATTTTGACCCCAAAACACCCCTCGCCGCCCCGCCCGAAAAACCACCCCTCAAAAACCCCGACTGTACAC
>CAVCJC010000051.1:0-14419 GCA_963602475.1 Lachnospira hominis (ex Liu et al. 2021) | reverse complement strand
CGCGCCTTATCTCCAGCCCCGAAGGGGCTATCTAAAACTCTGAGTTTCAAAAAGTCTGGGCGAGTTGTCGCGGAGCAACTCAGCGTAGCGTTAGCGAAGCTCTTTGTTGCCCCTCGGAGTTTATAATAACAACGACAAGAACTAAACAAGAAAGGTAAAACTATTAAACTGAAACTAGACTGGAAGGGAATGCTCAAGGCGGCACTCAAAGCCGTGTGGCCGTTCCTCGCGGGCGCCACGGGAGGCCTCCTCTCGGGGCGCTCCATCTTCGGCTCCGGCATCGGAGCAACCTTCGGTTGAATTAAGAATTAAAAATTAAGAATTAAGAGTGACGGTACCTCATTCTTAATTCTCAATTTTTAATCCCCATTGATCTTTGACAATTGAATATTTGGCAATTCTGTTTAGACAGGATTAACAAGATTATAGTTTGGCACGGGCTCGCTCCGTCGCGTCCGTTTTATTTCATCCGAGAGACGCAGAGAAGTAATTTAGGCAATGGCTATCTGCTTTATGAGGCTATTTGCCCATTCAATTGCCGCGTCACATGACGGCAACACTTCTAGCGTGCCCTTTTGCGATGCATAAAGGGCATCCCATTGAGCCCCTTTAACTATCATAGGCGGCCAAGGCTGGCATTTCCTATACTTAAAAAGCCTCTCAGAAATCGCCCTTGTCGCCTTCATATCTAAAGACTCTCTTGATAGAATTAACTGAAGATCTATTAAATCTCTTACGCGATCACTGCCAAGGGACGAAACGCCGTGCAATTTCTGTGCAATCTGAAAAGTTAGAGGCATTAACGGCAACGGCTTGGGCGGAGGAAACCCTAATGTCGTAAAAAGCTCTGTGATATCCGATGCTACAGGGTACATTTCAGGAACATCGGCTAGACCAATCTCGTTTGCGCCAACTTCTAATAGAACTGTACACCAAGACCGTCCAAGATAAGAGAGCTTCACCTCAAAGGGTTGCATAACATATTCGAATGGGATGCCCCGAGGCTTTGCAGGCTTCTTAATTACAAGCTCGCCTGAAAATCCATTCCAACCTTGCGCAAGCGAAAATCGAAGATGCGAGATGAATTCATCAAGTTCCTCGCGCCGCGCCACATCACAATCAATTGTATTACGGGAACAATTGCGTCCATAACGAATTCGCAGAGAAGTACCACCCTTTATGACCACATCTGGCAATAGTTGTCCCACTATTGTATTCGCCATAGCCATCCGCACTTGAACTAAACTTGCACCAGCACCATAAACACGCTGAAGTGCACTGTCTAAATGGCGCTTGCTATTTGGACGCTGTATTCCTCTTCCTGACTTCATGCATTACCTTTTTTTTCTCTTCTTCGTTTATCTTGCCAAGTTCAAACGCTTTATCACAAGCTGCTTTTATTCTATCTACAGGCATTGTGAACAAAGCACTGATAAGTGCGTCCGCGACACATTGCGAAGGGATTCCCTCTATTTGCGAAGGTTGTTCATTTTTAGGCGTAGCGCAAACGACAATACCTTTAGCGAGCTTCTTACGGACACGTAGCGGCGTTGCCACATAAATAACATCGGGGTTTGTCGGTGCAAGCATCAACATCGCAATTACGGACTCTCCGAACAAATAAGCACCCTCGCCAACCAATGCCACTGCTTGAGCATAAGCGTCCCTTTCAGTCGGCAAATATTGAGCTAATTGATATACTCCCTGTCCAATCCGAACCAATCTACCGCGATGCGCCAAATCCACGAGCGTACCAGCAGGAATTCCCAGCGTGCGAGCACACGAGGATGTGATGAGTCCGTAGTTCTCTATAGCTACATCAAAGATTCTATTATAAGCTGTCACGCCAATAGTATAGCAAAAATGCGGCTGTTTTGGCAAGTAGATTTTTCGTCTCTATTTCAAGGATTATCATATGTGGTGACGAATGGAGGCGACTTGAGCAAGAAAGGAAGGATCTCAGCTCTATTTTATGACAGGATTAACAGGATTTACAGGATTTGAGTGCGGGTGTTTTTTAACCACGGATTTACACGGATTGCCACGGATATGAGGAGGGGTATTTTGACGCAAAGGGGAAGCAAAGACTTTGCGCGGCGGTTTTAACCACGGAACACACGGAAAGCCGCTTCGCGGCACACGGAAGATATGCTAGGGCGCATTCGCGCCCAATAAACGGCGGGCAAGGGACTGCCCGCCCTACCACACGACACGGCGGAAAGGGGGTGCACTACCGTACAGCGGAGTGCCAGAAGGACATGGGTTTGGAGGTGCCGCGGCCTTCAAGATAATTGGCGAGGGCGAGGTCGAGCGCGGCACCTATTTTGCCCCAATCAGGTGCAGTAGGCTCGACAAACGGAATCTCGTTGCGGCAGAATAGGCGCTTTCGTTTACGGAACTTTCGCGGCACAATCCCGAATCGCTCCACCTCGCGGGCAATCGGAGAATGCACCGTCAAGGCAAAGCGATGCCAGAAGGCGCTCTGGATGAGGTCCGCCCGAAAGAGCTTACGGACATAGTTCAGTGCGCCAAAGGCTTCCGCCTCAGTTTCTGTGGGGAAGCCATACATTAAATAGGCATGCACCATTATTTCGGCGGAATGAAAGGCTTCCAGCGCTTTTTGTGCAGATTCGAGCGTTATGCCCTTATTCATTAGCTTGAGTAGCCTATCATTCGCGCACTCTAAGCCACCTGTCACGGCGATACATCCCGCTCGCGCCATCAAGTCACAGAGTTCGGGAGTGAAGGATGTATCGAAACGGACATTCCCCCACCACGAGACGGCGAGTCCCCGACGGAGAATCTCCGCCGAAACGCCGCGAATCAGTGCGGGCGGCATTGCCTCGTCCACAAAATGGAAGCCTGCCCGACCGCGTGCGGTGCGTCCGAGTTCCTCCATCGCGTCCACGATTTCCGTCGCCTTAGGCATTTCGAAGCACTTAATATACGGCAAATGAACATCGCAGAAGGCGCATTTATGCCAATAACACCCCCGCGCCATTTGGAGTTTAATCCAGCGTCCTGTGCTCCAGAGGCGGTGCATAGGGTTAATCGTCTCGACGACATCAAAGTAGTCGTCCCAGACGATTCCGTCATAGCAGGGCTTCACGAAAATGGGGATGGGGGTATTCTCAGGGACGAAATACCGATAGCCCTCATCATAAATGAAGTCGTCGAAATATTGGCGCGGCCTCTCGTCCGTCATCTCCCGCAATTCCGTGGAGACGAAGCCCCCGCCGAGCATAAGGCGAATCTTCGGATAATGCGCCTTCACATATGCGGCAATTTTAAAGGCTCCGACAAGCGTACCGGGGAATGGACACGCCACCCCAATGACGGTCGGCTTTGTTTCGGCAATAGCCGCTTCTAGGCGGCGTTCGAGAGGTTCGTCCATCACGCCGCGATGGCGAATGGCGCGTTCAATCACGCCAAAATCTGCCGCGTTGGTACTAATTCTGGAGGCATAGCGGGAGAAGCCAAAGTCGGGGTCTATGTCGTCCCTAATCTGCCGCGCAAGGTCATCTATCCATTCGCTCGCGGCAAGTTTCTGTTCATCAGGGACATCGCTCGCCAGAAGTTCGAGAAGCTGTTCGGCTTCGTCCCCGCCATATTCAAGCAGAACATCCCGCGCCACACCAATGGAGAGGTCGCGCTGATAGGCTTCGATACCGTGCTCACGCAAAAACCCGACGAGGTGCATTGTGGACGGATACGGCGTATTCGTCTGCACCAGCGGAGGCGTGAGGAACAGGTAGCGCGGCTTTTTCATCCCTTAAAGAAGTTCAGAAACTCCTTCGTGAGGCAGCCTTCAGCCCCTTCGCGTGGCTGGGCGACCGCCTTGAAGAGCGCGGCACATTTGCCGCAATTCTGGCAGTCCGAAGCGTGGGGACAATCCCGCACTTCCTCCCAGAGGGGCGACGCGCCAAGCGCCTTATTGTCAATCTTCACAGGGAATGTAAAGCAAGGGTCCGTAATTGCGGGGAGGTCGCCATCAAACGAATATGAAGCATAGGCGGCAATGACTTGGGCGGGATTCGGATGCCGCCGCGTCGCCAACTTCACCACATCCACATACTCCTCATAGCGCGGCAAATCTTCGGGGCGAATCCAAATCGCTCTCAGAAAGTCGATGTAATTGCCGCGCTCATAATGCGTGCGGCAACGGAACACTGAGAAGCCGAACGCCTCCCCCGCCGCAGACTGCCCCATACGGTTGTGTCCGTGAAGATTATTGTGGAAGCTATGGAACGGACAATCTCTCAGACACCCGACATTCGCCTGAAGTCCGATATGCTTACCGTGGGCGTGAGCCCACTGCGCCATATGCGCGACATAATCGAGGCGGCGATGTGCATTGCGTCCCGCGTAAAATCCGTCATAGAGTTCGCCGATATACGAAAGCGCGATGGGCTGGGCGATATCCATATTGATACTCAAGCGAATCTTGATGCCTGGCCAATTCTTGCGCACGACCGTCGCGATAAAAGGCGAGGCGGTTGTTAGGTGTTCGGGCAGGAGATCCTCAGTCGCGAGTTCCTTGAAGGCGGTATCTACGCGATTGGCGAGTTCCATTGAGATGGCAATGTCGCCATAGCAGGTGACATTGAAGATGACATCGAGTTCGAGTCCGTTTGCCCGCGCCCATTTAAGGTCCGCAATCAGCCGCGCGCGGCGCTCAGGGGTCCATTCATCCTCGGGACGGCTCGACTTGATGCCCGGCCAGGGGAAGAAGACCTCCTTTAGACGCGCGACCCACGGGGTGCAAATCTCTTGGAAGTCAAAGTTATCAAACCACCCCACGGCGAGTGTGCGGCGGGGAGCGCCCTTCTCTAAAGAATCTTTCGTATTCATATACTTATTAAACGCCTTTCGAGTCCCTTAGGTTCACATTAGGCTCTCAAACAAAGTGCCGCGAGAGCACACAAAAAGACAATCCGCATAACGGGCAACTTCTTCATCCACGCGAGAATGCCCGAGGCTAAAGCGAGCAGAAAGCCGACGACATTGAAGTTGATAGCCGTAAAAGTGCACCACGAGGTATGGGGGTTAGTGGAATTATCCCAGACACTCATCGAAAGAAACGCCCACAGGGCGACCAGCATCAGGGACACCGTCGCGGGACGGACGCCCTCCAATAACCCTTGCACAAAGCGGCTTGTTTTGAACTTCTCGAGCGACCGAAGAGCGAGCAAAAGGAAGAAATAGCTTGGCAACAAGAGGCAAATCGTGGCGATGGTCGAACCGAGGACTCCGCCGAGGCGGTAGCCAAAGAATGTCGCGGCATTGATTCCGATGGGACCGGGTGTCATTTGGGTAAGCGCCATTAGATTTGAGAACTCATCGGGCGCAATTTGCAAATACGCGGCACTTGTGCCCACGAAGTCCCGAATGTAGAACGGAACAAGCACATAGCCGCCGCCAAAGCAGAGTGAGCCATATTTCAAGAAAAGAAGCGGAATAAATGCGAAAGAGCCAAATACGCGGGACTTCTTATGTGCCGCGAGAGCGTCCAGCCAGTAGCGGCGGCAAATCCCCACAATCATCGCGGCAATTAAGACGAAGGCGGGATTCAAGTGCAAAAGCCCAATTGCCACTGCTGCGAGAACGAGGACGGCATAGCCGTAAGCATCTTTGACGCACTTCGTCCATGAGCGAATCATTGTCGAGGCGACGATTCCCGTAAGTGCCGCGCGGAGTCCCACAAACGCGGCATTTAGCCAGACATTATCAAGGGGCAATGCCCCATAGCCCGCCGAGACAAAGAGAAAGATGATGAGGCTAGGCAAGGCGACTGCCGCGAGCCCAACTGCCGCGCCGAGTGCTCCCGCGACCTTATTGCCGACATAGATGGCGGTATTGCCCGCGATGAGCCCCGGCACCATCTGAAAGACGGGGAGATGCCCGATAAGCTCGCCCTCTTCAGTCCATTTGAGCTTGCGGGAAAACACTTCGTCCGCCACCGCGATAATCGCAAAGCCGCCCCCCAAGACAAAGAGGGCGATTTTAAACATCTCATAAAAGAGAATCAGCAACTTCTTTAACATGACAAGCCTTCCGTAGACAAGTCTTGCCCCGCGATTTGGATGGCGAGAAGAGCGCAGGCAACCGCATCATAGAGTCCGTCGTGCCACGAACGCCCTTCCATCTGAGGGACGCATCCAAACATTGCGCAAAGTTCGCCCAGCGCATAGCTCGGCAACTTCGGATACTTCGCGCGGGCGAGTTTTAGGGTATCCACCCAAGGTCCCCACTTCGTGAGCGGGGCGATACGCGTTAGGATAGTGCGTTCCGTCGCGATGTTGTGCGCGACGAGGCGGTGCCCCGCGAGAACGGGATAGAACGAATCCCACTGCGCCATCATGGGTTCCGCGTCGGGCGTGAGAGCCGTCCCAAAGAACCATTCGTGGGTTTCGACGACTTTGAAGTCCTTCACAACTGCCGCGCCGAGTTGCCAAGGTTCGTTGACATTGCCATTTTCGTAGCCCGTCGTCTCAAAGTCTATAGCAACAAATTCCATAGCGCGGCATTCGCCCCCTCGGCGTGCCCAGGGGGGAGAACTTAGAAGAAGTGCTTGGCAACCGCGAGGAGTCCCTGCTTCCAAGGGACGCGGTGCGAAACGCCGCTCTTGCCTTTAAAGTCGTCCAGATGCGCGACATACCAATCGTAATTGCGCACGAGAGCCGCTTTATTAGAATAGCGCGGCTTATAGTCGAGGAGCTTTTCAGCCTTCTCAATTGAGACAAACGAATCGGTATACGCCGTTTCGTAGACCCACGGATACAGCGGCGAGAGATGGAGCTTCTCAAGAATCTTCAGAATGAAGATAAGCGGCTTTACAGGCATACCCACAATCTTCTTGCCGTGCCCCGCACGGTCGAGGACGGCTTGGTAGTCCTCTTTCATTGTGGTGAAGTCCTTCGCGCCGATATTGAAGGTTGTGGCGACGACTTCCTTCGGATAGGTCATCGCATTCCAAATGGCGTGGTCGAGATCGTCGACATCCATCAACTGATAGCGGTTGTTGCCGCTACCAATCATCGGGAAGCCGTGCCCCGTATACGCCCAATCATAGAAGAGCGCGAAAACGCCAAGCCGCTCGGGGCCGACAAAGCTCTTGGGACGGATAATTGAGACGCAGTAGCCTTCTTTATTTGCCGCGAGGCAAAGTTTTTCCGCCTCAATCTTGGCGTGTCCGTAAGGGCCGACCCCCACCATCGGGTCGTCCTCATAGATGGGGTGCTTCTTGGGGACGCCATAGACCGCCGTCGAGGAAATCTGAATCATGCGGTCGAGCTTGAACTTGCGCGCGGCGTTGAGGACATTGCGGCAGCCGTCGACCTCAGTCGTACGAATATCTTCCGCGCTATAGAGGGGGAGTGCCGCGGCACAATGCACGACGACATCGCATCCCTCCGTCACACGTTCGACAGTCGGGATATCCCGCACATCGCCTTTCGTAAACTTCAGCCAGGGTTCCGTCTTCTCAGGATAGTCGAAGTCGGCAATATCCAAAACACGCACTTCCTCCACGCCTTGCGCACGGAGGAAGCGGATAAGATTAATGCCCAGGAAGCCCGAGCCGCCTGTTACGAGGACTTTCATTACTTCGCGTCAGGGGTTGCCGCCGGCGCGGGAGTCGTTGCAGGCGCGACAGGTGCCGCAGGAGCAACAGGTGCTGCCGGTGCGACAGGTGCCTGCTGGACGGGCGCGGCATATTCCTCACCCGCGACCACGCTACCCGAGGTCGGCGTGGAAGTAAGACGCGCGAGGACGAGGGTATTCAGCAAGAATACTGCGCCCAAGATTGCCGTCGTCTTGATCAGCACATTGCCCGCGTCAGCGCCCAGCGACGCTTCGAGTGCACGCGCACCCGCAATGCCGCCAAGGCCACCTTCTTTCGGCTTTTGCAACATGACGACCAGCGCCAACAGCAAACAAACGACGACTTCTACAACATAGAGAAATCCAATAAGAATGTTCATCTTTTCTACCTTTCAAACAGTTCCCTAACATTATACCATACCTAGGCTCGCCATTGCAAGCAGATTAAGTATTAAATTAAACGATAGCCGACGCCGCGAACGGTCTCAATGTGGTCCGACCAAGCCCCCAATTTTCGCCGAAGATTCACCATTTGGACATCAATTGTGCGGTCCGTGACGATTTTTTGTCCGTCAGAAATGCGGTCGATGATGTGCGAGCGGGTATAGACGCGGGCGCGGTTGCGGATGAGCAGGTCGAGGATTCGGTACTCGCTCAGCGTCAGCTCGAGGGACTTGCCGTTCACGACGACGGTGTGATTCGCGTCATTGAGTTCGAGTCCGTCGAAGGTGAGTGTCTCGGCACGCGAGTCTTCCGTGCGCCGAAGTGCCGCGCGAATGCGGGCGAGGAGCACATCCTTCGAGAATGGCTTCGTTACATAATCGACAGCCCCCGCGTCGAGTCCCGCGACAATGTCTCGCTCGGCCGTCTTCGCCGTGAGCATGACGACGGGAATGCCGCGTGTGTCGGGGTCGTCGTGGAGGCGGCGGCAGACGCTGATGCCGTCCATCCCCGGCAACATCAAGTCGAGCAAAACGAGGTCGGGACGCGTCTGACGGACGAGCTCCAGCCCGCCATCGCCAGTATCCGTCTCGACAATATTGCGGTAGCCCGCCGTCTTGAGGGCGAGCGAAATGACGCGGCGGATATCCGCCTCGTCTTCGATTATCGCGATTTTCTCAGTTTTCATACACATAATTATACCATATCCTTAGAGCCCTGCCAAACAAACAATTAGCGACAAGGCTGCCGCGAGCGCATAACCCGCGAGGACACTTAGACGAATTTCTCGACCACATATGTTCATAACTCTTCATCCTTTCGCGTAATATTATCGCAAAATTGGATGAAGAGTATGTGAGATATGTGTTAGATTTCTGTTAAGGGTTTGCCCTCAAAGTGCCGCGTTAGATGAGCGGATCTTGCACATATACGGGGTGGTAGTTGGCACTCGCGGGGCCCTCGGGCTCTTCTTCAGAGGACGAGAAGTTTTCCGTCGCCGTCGACTCAGGCGCACGGTCCCCGAAGCGGGTAAACTCCGCAAAGAAGTTCACGCGCACTTCGCCCGTCTCACCATTACGGTTCTTCGCGACATCAATAATGGCGAGCGTCTTATCGTCCGCCTCCTTGTCGGTAGAGGTCCGTGACGGACGGCGCAAGAGGAAGACGACATCGGCATCCTGTTCAATCGCGCCCGAATCGCGCAGGTCAGAGAGTTTCGGCTTCTCTGACTTGTCGCCGCGCTGTTCGTTGGCACGCGAAAGCTGAGAAAGGACGATTACGGGGATGTTCAGCTCCTTCGCCATCGCCTTAATCTGCTGGGAGATCATACTCACCTCGATTTGGCGGCTCGCCTGCCGCGCCGCCTCGCGGCACGTGCAAAGTTGCAAGTAGTCGATGACAATCAGCTCAATGCCATGCGCCTTCTTCGCACGGCGTGCCCGCGCCCGAAGATCCATAATATCGAGACCTGCCGCGTCATCCACATAAATGGGCGCGCCCTTCAAGTCGCCTGTCGCCTGAAAGAGGTTGGCGCTGAGCATATCCCGCTCAGACTTCGCGACAAGATTGCGATTAAGCCGCCACATATTCAGCTGGGCACGCCCCGCAATCATACGCTTAGCGAGCGCCTCGACGGGCATTTCGAGTGAGAAAATCATCACCGGGTGACGCTTGCCATTGTCGGACTTAATCGGGTTATTGTTGAGGTCACACCCCAGTGCCGCGCATTCGGCGATGTTCATAGCGAGCGAGGTTTTGCCCACCGACGGACGCGCCGCGATGACAATCATTTCCGCCTTCTTGAGTCCCTGCAACTTCTCGTCTAGGTACTTCAGTCCCGTGGAAAGTCCCTCGAGACGGTTGCCCTTCGTCGTGAACATGCGGTTAATGGACTCAAAGCTCGCGCTAATCGCCTGGTCCCACGGCATAGTGCCGGACGCGTTCTCGCCAATTTCCAAGAATGACTTTTCGGCGAAGCCCAGAACCGTCTGCGGGTCAGGCCACTCATTCTCGTCATAGCACCGCCCCACGACTTTCGAGGCGCGGTCAATCATCGTGCGGCGCATTTCTTTGTCGCGCACAATATTGATGTAGTGCTCGGCATGCGCGGAAGTAGGCGTTTGGTCGACGAGGGATTGCACATAGGCGATGCCGCCCACGCCCTCGAGCTTGCCGCTTACCCTCAACACTTCCATAAGCGAGACTAAGTCCAGCGGCTTGCCCGTCGCATTCAAGCCACGCATGGCTTCATAGATTGTGCGGTTACGGATGTCGTAGAACGAGTTATCGCTAATGCCACTCGTCAGGCAGAGATCCATTACGCGGTCATCGTCGCCCGAGGCGGTATCCATCAAGATACTCCCGAGCACCGCGCGCTCGGCTTCCGTATTATTAGGTGGGGTCTTCAAGTCTGTTTCCATTATTCTTTCTCCGTTGTAGGTGTCGCGCCTTTACGCGAACGTGCCTTTAAGAAAATTCGTAGGGGTGCGCCTTCCAAGCCGAAACGCGCACGGATATTCTTCTCCATATAACTTAGATAAGCGGGTGTGACGAGTTTCGGGTCATTCACGAAGAGCCGTATGGTCTGCGGATTCGTGGAGACTTGGAGTCCGTAATAGATTTTTAGCCGCTTGCCGCGCACCATGGGGGCGAGCGTCTTCTTCGCCGCCGTCGTCAAAACGCGATTCAGCATTCCCGTCGGAAGCCGCTCAATGGCACTCGCCGCCGCACGGTCAATCGCGTCCACGGTGCGACGGATGTTGTAGCCCGATTTATTCGAACAATAAACGAGCGGGGCGAAGTTCAAGAATGGCATCATCGCGCGGATAGCTTCCGTCGCCTTCGTCTCGGTAATGCCCTGCTCCTGCGCGACATCCCACTTATTCATAAGGACGACGCACGCGCGATGGGCATCGAGAATCTTGCCCGCGATGCGTTTATCCTGCAAAGTGGGCCCCAGTGTCGGGTCCATAACAAGAAGGACGACATCCGCCTCTTCAATCGCCTGTTCACTGCGAAAGAGCGAGAAGTTATCGACACTCGTCTTGCTCATCTTCGTATGGGGCTTCATCCCCGCCGTATCAACGAGCATATAGTGCCGCGCTTCAGGTCCCGAGCCAATCGTGAACGGAACTTCCACCGCGTCACGCGTCGTGCCGGGGATTTCCGAGACAATGACGCGCGGCGCATTCAAAAGGCGGTTAATATACGAGCTCTTACCCGCATTCGGACGCCCCACAATCGCGACACGCAACGGACGCCCCGCCGATTCCTCAGCCTCCGCCGGCGGCAACTTCGCGACCACGGAACTGATGAGATCTTCAATGCCGCGACCGTGTTCCGCACTAATCGCGAAAACAGGTAGCCCAAAGCGCTCAAACTCCGCCGCGAGATGGTCATCATCAGCGCGGTCGCACTTATTTGCCGCGATCATACAGGCGACACCCGATTCACGCACGCGGCGGATGACTTCCGTATCGAGCGGCGTAATCCCCGCGCGGGCATCCACGACAATGACGCAAACCGCCGAATCTTCCACGGCGAGTTCCGCTTGAGCCCGCGTTTCGCCATCTAGGGGGTCGTGTGTAACGCGTTTATCGAAGGCTATGCCGCCCGTATCAACGAGCATAACGCGGCGGTCACGCAGATTTATCTCGCGCGTTACACGGTCACGCGTCACGCCAGGCTGGTCAAAAACAATGGCGACACGCTTCTTCGCGAGCCGATTAAAGAGCGCACTCTTGCCCGTGTTGGGGCGCCCCACTAAACTTACTACATTCATCTTTTTCTCTTAGTATCCGCAACTATTGATTTCGTTCTCGTAACCGAAGGTCGCCGCGATAAGTGCCGCGCGAATCCACATGCCATTGCGCATTTGCCGCCAGTACATCGCGCGCGGATCGTGGTCACAGCAAGTCGCGATTTCGTCGCGGCGCGGCAGGGGGTGCATAATGATTCCGTCACTCTTCAAAAGCTTCAGTTCCTCCGCCCCAAACTTGTATTTGGAATTGTCAATTTTGGCGGAAGCCCCCTTAGAAGAGTCCCACTCATCCTGAATGCGCGTCATATAAACGGCATCCGATTCCTTCACAGCGCGGCGCAAATCTTCCGAGACCTCGAAGTCCACGCCCTTCTTCGCGAGCGTCATCACCACATCGGCGGGCACTTGCAATTCCTGCGGCGCGACGAAGATTTGCCGCACATTCTTGAAGTTGGTGAGAAGATAGCTGAGCGAGCGCACCGTGCGTCCACGCATCAAGTCACCGCAGAAAGTGACGGTGCGTCCATCGAGTCCGCCTTTATCCTCGAAAGAACGGATAAGCGTGTAGATATCGAGGAGCGCCTGTGTCGGATGCTGGTCTTTGCCCGAGCCCGCATTCAGAATGGGGATGGGACGCGAGGAGTTCGAGAGTTCCCACGCCATCTTTTCGGCGAGTCCCTGCTCTGGCGAGCGCATAATAATCATGTCGAAGTAAGAAGAGAAAGTGCGAATCGAGTCTTCTTTCGTCTCACCCTTGAACTCCGAAGAAGTCGCCGCGTCCCGCACGGAACCCGTCGTCAGCCCCAAGATTTGGCAGGCGGCGAGATGTGAGAGGAAGGTGCGCGAGGAAGGCTGCGAGAAATACAACATCGCCCGCTTATGGGCGAGAATGCTCTTGAGGTAGAGAGCCCCTTCACGCGACTTATTGATGAAACGGATGCGATTGGCGAGTGCACACAGGCGCTCGAGGGTCGTGCGGTCGAATTGTTGTGCAAAAAGTGTGTGATAAGGGAGCCCATCCCCTTCAGGACGCGCCAAATAAGGTTTCTTCTCTTCTGGCTTGAGGCCTTGGTAAGCCTCCCAACTGATGTCTGTCAGTGTCATTTTCTCGAAACTCCTTCTTCAATTTCCGCTCCATATTATACCATAATTCTCCCCACGCGTGTGAATGAACCAAACAAATCTCTTTTATCTGCTCAAAATATCTGATATAATAGTAATAATCAAACTTATGAAAAAGAGAATCTACCTTGGCGCACTCGTCGCCCTTGCCCTTTCGCTTGCTACGCGCGGCGATGAGGTGCGTCCCTATGCTTGGGTGAACCCCGAAATCGAAACTGCCCACCCAACACGCGGCAAACTCGTCGCGGTCCGCCCCGTCTTTAACTTGGATACAGGTGTCGGCTATAAACTTGGGGCTCTCGGCTATGCCAACATCGGCTTCTGGAGTATGACGGATCTCTCGCGGCACTACACCTCCAGCCGTCGCCAACTCTTCAACGAAATCGACCCGTGGCTTCAATATGGCTATACTTGGGAGTTCACCGAGGGCTGGTCGCTCGATTCGAAGCTCTCCTACCAATGGGATGAACTCCTCGGCTACCGCGACAGCACGCGGCGCACGTATCGCGAATGGATTAATCGCGAAACACTCACAATGCCGTGGTTCTCACTCTTTACGCTCGTGCGGTGGATGCAGTATCCGTATTGCTGTCCAGGCATCCGCGCGGGAATCTTTCGCGAGTTCAAATTGCCCGCCAACTTCTCAATCGTCCCTCAATTCTTTATGGACGGCGGTCCGCGCTGTTGGAATCGCCGCCGCTTCGGACAATGGACCGAGGAACCCGCCCGCTATCACCAAGGTGTAAACTCCGCGACAATCTCGCTGACGCTGAAGTATCGCTTTACGGAGAACCTAATTGGCTATCTCGGCATTTCCCAATTTTCGAACACCGACTCAACCGTGCGCCGTCAAGTAAAGGCACGCCCCAACGAATGCGGTCGGCGTGATCTCGCCTTCGCGACAGTGGGACTAATTCTCAACCTCTAGATATGTCCGTAAACTCTTTTGAGAATTATCACCTAACTTGGATTCCGCCATGGTGCCGAGGCGAGGCCCCCAAACCCCAAGGAGCACTCTACCTCGCCATTGCTGCCGCGCTGGAGGCGGATATTCGCTCGGGGGCACTGCCCGTTGGCACGAAGTTGCCGCCCCAACGTGAACTCGCGGACTTCCTAGACCTCAACTTCACCACCCTCACCCACGCCTACGACATCTGCCGCGCTAAGAACCTGATTTATGGCATCGTCGGACGTGGCACTTTCGTTGCCGAACCTAGCGACGCGAGTGCCCGAAAGGAAGCTTCCAATCTCATAGACCTTGGGGCAGTGCAAGCCTTCCCGAGCGTTGGCAAAAAGGAGATTGTCGCCGCCGCCCAAGCCGTCCTCGCACGCGATAGTGCGAGTTATCTCTTCGACTATAGCTTTCGTAATGGACAGCCGCGGCACTTACGCGCGGGGCAAGCCTGGCTGCACAAAATGGCGGGACTAGATGTGCCCCTTGACCAAATCGCCGTTTTCCCGGGCGTACAAAGTGCCCTCGCGGCGACTTTACTC
>CAVCJC010000050.1:0-14718 GCA_963602475.1 Lachnospira hominis (ex Liu et al. 2021) | reverse complement strand
TTAGCACGGTTGCCGCCCGCCGTGCCGCATGTTGTCAGGCACAAACCAAGGCAGGCAAAGTCGAAGGCAAGAGTCGAAGTCGAACAGGGGTTATTGGGGGGTGGACTTTTTCTCGAGCTCGTCTTTGACTTGTTGCACGACGCGATGGACGAGGAAGAACAGGGCGTGTCCGAACGCGATATAGACTGAGACAAAAAAGCCAAAAACAGGCACAATTAGACTCAGGCATATGACGCGGAATGTTGGGGGCACAATGGGTAAGGCACCGAGTACTGTGAAAAAGACAAGAAGCGCTATCGGCTTCCAATAAGAACAATCCAAGAAGAAAGCCTTAAACTTGAGCCCGTCCATCATCCGTCCGCTCTCACAGAAGCACTGCGCGGCGCGCCACTCGGGATTCATCACCTTCAAATACCAAACGAAACGATTCCGGTAGGTGATATACAAGGCTGGCACAAACGAAAAGAGGACTGTAAGACAGCTAAAGACCATAAGTGCCAAAGAGGCGAAGATGTGCGCCTTGAGGGTTTCCCGAAAAACCACGCTCACGACGACAATTCCCGCGAAGATAAACACAAAAGGCAATAGCGCAACAAAGAGATACAAGGCATAAGCAAAGACGATTGAGAACATCTCGAGCGGAGCCTTGAAGCCCGCAAATGATTCGCGGATAAACCCCATCGGCGTTTGGTTTATGGCGTGGAGGGACGCACTAGACCATCCGTAGCACTGAATCCCCACGAACACTGCCCTCACAAATGCCGCGAAGAGTGTCGCGAGTGTCGCGAACAGAAGGACATTGCCTGGCACGGATAAAATATTGCCCCTTGTCATCAAAAGAAAGTACTCAAGCGGCTGGATTCCGAATACCTGAAAGGCTAGTTGCAATAAAAACATCGCGACAGAACCCGTGAGCATCAGAAGCAACATTGCATTCATAGCACGTGCGCCGGCGCTTGTGCGAAAGCACGCGCGCGCGGCGGCACGAATCTCTTTATTCTTCTTTGTAATTGTCATGCGTGTATTATACCAAATTTACGCGCACGCGACAAAGGATGTTTTGCTTAGAATTGATATTGGGCACTGAAGACGAGTCCGCTGCCGACGCCCAAATCCTTCGTGCTACCATCCCGATAGAACTTGTCCTTATCGCCCGTCACGGCATACGCCGCGACAAGGGTCAGCTGCTTCGTCACAAACCACGCGACATGTCCGTCATAGTAGTCGTGATTGCGAATTCCGTCCCCGACATCCGCACCCTTCTTGTACTCAAAGCCAATCGCGATATTCTCGGCAGGCAAAATATCGATGTTGCCGAAGGCGGAGAGTCCGTAGTGATTATGCCCGACGACACCATTCACAACTTCGTCCGTATAGAGGAGACCAGCCGATAGCAAAACGGGTAGCGGCGTTTGGGTGACGAGCTTCGATGCAACAATGTAGGCGTCCCATCCGTCATCATCGAGTCCGAGCGCCTTAACCGTGCGGGAATCGGTGTACTTATAAACACCGCCCACGGCAATTGCGGGAACCCACGCGGTATCGAAGGCATTCTCATCCAAGAGTCGCAATTTCGCGCCGACATTCTGGCTATTTATGGACTTATCGCCGTATTTGCGTGCATCAATAAAGCCATAGCCATACGAAAGCTCGAGGCGATCGGCGAATGTGAGCGCGGCAGATGCCGCCCACCAGTTGATATCCGCATCCGCGAGGTTCACATACCACGCGCCCACCTGCGGCGTGGAAACAATGCCGTTCAGGTTGCTCGTTGAGCTACCCTCCCAAGGCTGTCCCGCCGTATACGCGAGCGGGTTAAAGGCAATACCGCCCGTACCCTGCAAGTTATTGAGCGGCACGCCCGCGAGGACGCCTTCCGCTACAAGTGCCGCGACGACTGCCGCGAGAACATTCTTCACTAGACTATCTTTCATATTGCAATTCCTTTTTTTTCGTCGCCCTCTCCATTGAGGGTCAACGCGGAATATTATACACTAAATCGGCTTCCATCGGATAATTGGAAGATATTAAACACCGCGATAGGCTAAGCCTATTAGTCTAGAAAAGAAGAAAGCGCGAGGTCAAAACCCCGCGCTTCTTTGTAACTACCGTGTAGCCGTTAACGATTGGTCGCGTAGAGCGGGCCAAAGTTGGCGCACGCGCGGTAGTCCGCGCCCGTCGGGTCGTCGGACGCGCCGAAGAGCCCCCAGCAATGCGGACGGTAGATCTCTTCCTCAGGGACATTGTGCATCGCCACAGGGATGCGCAACATCGAAGCGAGCGTAATCAGATCCGCACCAATGTGCCCGTAGGCAATAGCGCCGTGGTTCGCCGCCCACGCGTTCATGACGGAATACACATCCTTGAACGCGCCCTTGCCTGTAAGGCGAGGCGTAAACCAGGTGCACGGCCACTCGGGATTCGTGCGGTTCATGAGGATTTCGTTCTGCTTCTTATCCAATTCGACAGACCAACCCTCTGCGATCTGAAGAACAGGCCCCTGTCCCTTTACGATTGAGATGCGCGTCATAGTAAGTGGCATCCCCTTCGGTGTCAAAAACGAGCTCGAGAACCCGCCGCCACGGAAGTACTCCACGCCTGCCGGCACCCACTTGGTGGCCTTCAAGGTCGCGTCCATATCCTTCTCGGTGACTTCCCACCAATTCTTGAACACACTCTTGCCCTTCTCTTTCATCGCGCCTGCCGCGTCCAAGCAGCACGAGCCTGAGTTGAGGAGGTGGATGATGCCCTGCTTCGCCGCGCCCGTGAGGCCCTTGCCTGTCGCGCGCTTAACTGCCGCGTCGCTCCAGTAGGTGCGCACATCCGCGAACATCGAGGCCTTATTCGTCAAGAGCCACATCAGAAGCATGCACACACCATTGAGCGAATCGTTCTCGGTCGCCACAATGCGCGGCATACGCGGTCCGTTCCAGTCAAAGGAGGTGTTATTAATCGCTTCCATCACATCGCCATTCGGCCAGTGGTCCGTCCACTGCCGCTGACCCTGAAAGCCCGCCGCGATGGCATTGCGTCCGACAGCCTCTTCGCCAAAGCCCGCCTTCGCGAGCTTCTCGTTGCCGACCATCATATCGCGTAGAATCATCGCCATCTTGACGACATATTCCCAGTCCTTATCCTTCTCAGCGCGCGACTTCTGAATGGCTTTCGGATTGTAGTCCTTGCCTTCCTTGCAGTTCGCCTTGAACCACGCGAGCGCCTTCTTGTACTCTTCCTTATCGTAGATGCCCTCAGCGATGCGGCGCTCAATTTCGCACATATCCATATTCTCAGGTGCCATACCGAGGTAATCCTGGAAGAACGGAACATCCACAAACGAGCCCGCGATACCCATAGCGGAAGAACCGACTGAGAGGTAGCTCTTGCCCTTCATCATCGCGACGGCGAGACCCGCCTTAACAAAGCGCAGAATCTTCTCGCTCACATCCTTCGGAATAGAGGTATCGTCCTTATCCTGCACTTCATGACCATAAATGCCATAAGCGGGCATACCGCGCTGCGCATAGCCCGCGAGCATACACGCGAGATACACGGCACCAGGGCGCTCCGTGCCATTAAAGCCCCAAACCGCCTTCGGGATTTGCGGGTCGATATCCATCGTCTCAGTTCCGTAGCACCAGCACGGCGTGACCGAAAGCGACACGCCCACATTCTCGCGATGGAACTTCTCGGCGCAAGCCGCCGCTTCAGCGCGTCCACCGATGGTTGTATCGGCAATCACGCACTTCACAGGCGTGCCATCCGGATATTTCAGCTCGGACGAGATGAGCTTCGCGGCACTTTTCGCCATGTTCATCGTCTGCACTTCGAGCGACTCACGCACGCCACGGCGGCGTCCGTCAATAACAGGACGAATTCCCACAGCGGGGAATCCACACCTATCAAATACTGTTGTAGCCATATACCTTTTATTCCTTTTCAAAGTATGTATTTAAGATTATACTCTATTCGTAAGGAGGAGAACTTTGGTTTCAAACATAAATTTTCTCTTTTTTTTCGCGGCGAAATATGGTAAACTATTAGTGTTATGAAAAGTAAGACTGTCTCTAGTCGTATCTACAAGGTACTCCTTTCACCCAAATTGGAGGGTAAAGCGGGGCGCGGACACCTCGCGGGCATCCTCAGTTATTTGGACGCGGGGCACGTTTGGGATATCCGTCTCGTGCGTGCCCAAGCCGACCTCAACCTAGACGAAGTGAAGAAAGCGCTCGCCGAGAATACGGACGGCTTTCTCTTGAGCG
The DNA here is from genome assembly GCA_963602475.1 of Lachnospira hominis (ex Liu et al. 2021). Taxonomy (GTDB): domain Bacteria; phylum Verrucomicrobiota; class Kiritimatiellia; order RFP12; family UBA1067; genus UBA1067. Next base: position 10,459 of record CAVCJC010000050.1, on the reverse strand, counting down.
TGCCTGACGGAGGCCCCGTGCGCGACATTTTAAAACTTCTTCGCGCCAAGAAAAAGCCCGTCGTTCTACTTGATAACCACGACAAAGTCTCGTTTGGACCAAACTTCACAGTCGTCCGTTTCGACACCGAAGCAATCATCGCCGCCGCCATTCATCACTTTGACGACATTCTGCCCGAGGCGGAACTCGCCTTTGTGCCTGACGCGGGCGGAGAGTCGTGGTCACAAGCGCGGCAACGGGCTTTCGCTCATCTTATGCATAAATCTAAGCGCACGCCCCATATCTTCAAGGCGACGGACTCTGCCGCGCTCGGGGACTTTCTTGCCGCGCTCCCGAAGCCAGCGGGAGTCCTCGCGGCAAATGACCTCACGGCACTGCGGGTCGTCGAAGTCTGTGCCGAAAAAGGACTCAATATCCCAAAAGAAGTCGCCGTACTTGGAATCGACAATGATGAGTTCATTTGTGGGCATGCGCGCCCACCCATTGCCACTGTCGAACCCAACTTCACAGGGGCGGGCTATCTCGCCGCACGCGCCTTGCAACTGAGAATGGAAGGCGCGACCACGCCCCGCGAACTCATTGTTAAAGAAAGCGTCAATACCCTCGTCCCACGGGCAAGCGCCCTCGTCGTGCGCGGCGAAACACACCTCGTCGCGGATGCCCTCGCGTTCATCCGTGAAAATGCCTGCACCATAAATGTCACGGATGTCGCGCGGCACTTAGGGGTTTCCCGAACAGGGCTCGATACGGCATTCCGCAACCACGCACGCGGCAAAAGTGTTGCGGAAGAGATTCGGGAGGTCCGTTTCGCCCGCGTTCTTGAGATGCTCGCGAACCCCATTTGGCAGATTGGACCCATCGCGAATAAATGCGGATGGAAGTCCGAGACTCACCTAATGAGCGCGTTCCGTGCCCGCTATGGGGTTAGCATGCGCGAATGGCGCAAGACGCACCTCAAGAGCAAGTAATGGCGGCTTATTCTTCGTCCGCGCGTTTATAACGGAACTTCTTCTGCGTGGGCTTCTGTGGCACATCGCGCTTTTCTTGCACGGAGCTCTCGGCTTTGCGGGCGTGAACAAGGATGGTGCGGCGATAGCCCGCGTGACCCAAGTAATTGTGTTGAAACACCCACGGTGCGCGGCGGTCGGTATAATCTTCGTCGACGAGGATATGGAGCGTTTTATCCTTCGGGATTTCGTACTTCTCAAGGAGTTCCACCGCTTCGCGCGGGGTCACATAGCGTTCGCCAAAGAGCATCCCCTTATTTGAAAAGCGAATGAGGGGATGCGCCGCGTCATAAGTCAGCACTTCGGGCGGTGTTGTTTGGCAACCTGTCCCCAACATACAGGCGAGAAGCCCGAGACCAATCGCAATTAACCTTCTCATTTTTGCTGCGCCTCAAGAAGTGCCGCGACACGCGTTGCATCCTCGGGTGTATCCACCCCCACGCCCTCATCTTCGGTGCGGACGACTGCGATTTTCGCGCCCATATAGAGTGCCCGCAACTGTTCCAGCTTTTCCGTCTTCTCCAAGGCGCACTGGGGTTCGCGGATGTACCGCTTCAAGAATCCGCCGCGATAGGCATAAATCCCGAGGTGACGCACATAGAGCCCCGAGGCGAAGTCAGGCTCTTTATCGCGGTCGCAGGGAATTGCCGCGCGCGAGAAGTAGAGGGCTCCATCATCCTTATCAAGTACGACTTTAACGACGGTCTTTGCCGCGAGATCTGCCGCGCTTTTGAGGGGAGCGACGGCCGTTGCCATATCCCACTTCTCATTAAGCTTCAATTTGAGCGCGAGTGCATCGATGAGTTCAGGGTTAATGAGAGGCTCATCACCTTGGATATTTACGAGAATATCATCATCCGCGAAGTCGCCCGCCGCGCAAGCAATGCGGTCCGTACCACTGGGCAACTCAGAGGGCGTCATAACCGCGCGTCCGCCATAGCGTGTCACGGTGTCGGCGATGCGGGTGTCGTCCGTTGCTACCAGCACCTCATCAAGGCTCTTCGCCTTCTTTACAGCCTCGACCACCCAAACGACGAGGGGCTTGCCCGCGAGAATAGCGAGGGGCTTACCAGGGAAGCGACTTGAACCAAAGCGACTAGGGATAATACCGTATGTTTTCATGGATTTTCCTTCTCTTCGACTGCGACACGCACGAAGAACAACTGTTTCAATTCCTTTAAGCGCCGTTCCTGTTGACACAAAGCCCAGAGCATAAAACTCCGCTTCTTATCAAAGCCATAGCGGCTTGGGATGTCGGGGCTAAAAGACTCAAATTCATCACGGTGCATCGAAAGGCACCACGCCATTGCCCGCGTGCGATGCTCAAAGCCATCAAAGAACCGCTTCGCCAAATCAAGCATCGGCACTTGATGCTCCTTCTGAAAGCCCTTGAGAGCGTGGGCATAATGGACAATGTAAAAGCTCTCGAGCGTCTTGAGGTTTTCTTCTGTAAAAGCAAGGTCGGGCCACGCCATACTGCCACGGATAGAACACGTCGCCACGCGCGTCGGGAGCACACGCCGCGCGGCAATGTCATAGTCAAACTCGTAAATTTCTTTGCCCACATCATAGAGTGGCGAGGGACCCTCTGGCGCGGCGGGGTCATATTTCTTCATCGCCATATTCTGCGCGGCGGCGTCCCCCATAAGTGCCGCGAGCCCCAAGACGACTTCGCGCTCTTCTTGCGCCGAATCCTTTGAGGAGCGGTAATAATTCTCAGGAATGCCGCGCAAGGTCTCGCCGGGACAGCGCGTACGGATATAATAGTCCACTTCACGCGAACCCGAAGTAAAACGCCGCCGCAACATCTTATAATACGCGGCAAGCGACACCCCCAGCGCACGAAAAAGCCCAATACGCGCGAGCATAAAGCTCGAATAGCCCCGCGCACTGTGAGCGAGGCTCTTCACGATGAGGGCTTTCTCGAGCGGACAGCGGTCCGTCTTGTAAATGATTTCACGCGTTCTGCCGCGTCCGATTACGCTAGTCTCGTCCTCGCGAATCTCATAGATATTGGCGTATTCAATGGACTCATCCTTGGACATCAAGCCGCGCAAGTTGGAGAAGATAATCTCGCTACGCGCATCGCATCCAGGTTGCAGTAAGGGACGCCCTTGCACAAAAGTCGCGCCCGGAAGTGCCGCGCGGCGGTCATCAAACGCGGCGGTTACGCCCTCGCCCGCGACAAGATACACCTCGCCTGTTATGCACATATAGAGCGCGTCCGCAAATACGCTATTCTCTTCCTCCGCGTACTCGCGCTTGCCGAGGTGGGACTCGAATTGCGCCACAAGCTCCTCGGCTTGCTTCGGAATGTCGGCGAGAGAGATGCGCTTTAGCTCAATCGCCTCCATAAGCCGCTCCATTTGAGGAATAATCGTCGTTTGAGCTTCGCCGCGACGAATCCCGAAAAGCTCAATCTCGTGATGTCCGTGATATTTCGGTAGGCGCGTAAATGAGCAGGGATTGCCCTCATAAATACTGACGAGTTCCTTGAGTTCCCTTACAAACTCCTCGGGCTCAGTCTTTGCCCGCGCGGCAAAGAGCTTAAACTCACTAAAAGTCAAGAAATGGACGCCTCGCGAGGAGTGATAGTAATTAAGCTTCGTCGAAATACGCTTGCGCGCGGCGGAGAGTGCCGTACGGATTTCATTCGCCGACCACGCGAGCGGCTTTACTCGCCACTCTTCGCCCTTCTGATGATAATACTCAATAATATCCTCGGTGCGGTCGGTAAAGACGACATCCGTCATCGAGAGCCCCGCCGCCGTGAGCAACCACTCGTCCGTCGCAAACAGCACTTTCGCGGGGACATCCCGCTGAGCCACTTCAAGCTTATCATTGACGACATTCGCGCAGAGAATGGACTTAAAAAGCACTTCGCTCCGCCGCGCGGCAGGTACATGCGAGAGATGCCAGAAGCGTCCGTCGAGAAGTGGAAAGGCGGCGACGGCGTGGTTGCCCGTCGACATCGTGAGAATGTGCCCCGCTTTGCCGCGTGAGAGCACACGCTTTTCCACAAGAAGGACGCTCGGGCGCTCCGCCAAGTTCTTGCCTATGCCGCGTTCGAAGATGTAAGTATCGTTCCCGATATCCCACGCCTCAAAAACGCGTGTGCGCCCCATCGTTACTGTCGAGACACAGGAGTTACGCTTACTCCCCGTACGCGTAACTCGCCGCAACAAATCTCGAATGGCGCTTGCCATAACTTAGTCCTTTGCCTCTGACTCCGCCGCGTGATGGTGATGATGCCGCTCGCGCTCAAAGTGCATTTCCATCGCGATGAGCTCCTCGGCGAGGGCTCCGAGAGCATCTAGCCCCGCCTCATCGGCTACGGCCAGCAGATTCTCAAGCGCCGGGAGAATATACTGTGAAAATCCCGTTTGCCCAACGCTCGCGAGACGTCCGTACGCCCCCAGCGCCTGAATGAGGCGCTCCGCCGCCGCGAATGGCAAGACTTTCGCAATGTCCTCACGGCCTGTCACCTTGCCATAAAGCGTGACAAGTGCCGCGCGTTCAGCCATCGTCAATTTCATATACGGATCGTACACCAACGACGCCAAATCATAGACGGCAGGGCCCTTGCGCATTCCTTGGAAGTCGATAATGGAAAACTTCCCATTCTTCCAAAGCACATTCGAGGACTGGAAGTCGCGGTGCACAAGCGCACGCGGCTCTTTTTCAAGAACTTCCGTCAACTTCGCGAAGTCCTTTTCTACCTCCCCCGAGCACGCGCGGGCATAGCGCCGTCCGAGCGCATATTCCTTGAAGAGAGCCTGCTCTTCCGCCCAAAGTGCCGCGTTGAACTCCGCCTCCAATTCGGGCAGGTCACTTTCTTCGGCGAGCTTACCAAATGCCGCGAGGGCCTCAACGACGGGACGGTAGGTCAGAAGCGTGCCCTTACGACGCGCTTCCGTCGCCAAATCGGTCGCCCCCGCATTCTCGAGGACGAGCATTTTCATCTCCGGCTTATTGAGTAAGACCTTCGGGACGGCAATGCCTTTCGCCGCGAGCCATTGGGCGAGCGTAGCATAGCGGGCATTTTCCTTGCGTGCCTCATCATCATAAAGGATGATAATCGCGTTGCCCACCTTGAAGAAGCACCGATTACTGCCGCGTGCCCCCAAAAACTCCACCGACTCAGGAAGCGAGAGTTGCTTTTGCGCCTCCGCAATTTGGGGCAGCGCGCCAAAGTCGTTGGCGTCCCCCTGCTGATTGACCTCGATGTACTTTGAGATGGTTCCTGCGTCCGTCCAGAGGAGTCCCTTAGGCTCAACGCCCAGAATGAAGTGCCCCGACATCGTCGCCTTTTCATACGCCTCCACAATGGAGGACGCGCCTTCGGGTGCGAGGAAGTCGAAAATGGCGGGTTTCAAGAGCGCGATGCCGCAGTAGGTGTAAGTTCCGTCATAGCCAGGGTCGGGACTCTTCCAACAAGTGACAATGTTACGCGTCGGTTCCACTTCGATTGTGCGGGGACCTTCCGTCGTCACAACGGCGAGCCCAAGGACATCCTCCCGCGCGAACTCACGCGTTTCCTTGAAGCCTTCGAAGCCCTCAAAGACAATGTCGCCATTGACGAGGTAGAAGTCATCCTGCCCAATCCATTCTTTAAGCGGATTCAGCGCGCCGCCCGTACCGAGAATCTCAGGCTCGTAGCTAACGCGACAATTATTTGCCGCGCACCACGCCTCAATTTGCTCGTGCAAGTAGTGGCAGTTGACGGTGATTTCTTCTACACCCCAGTCCCGCAATTGCTGGACGACGCGCGTGAGCATACTCGCCCCCCACACGGGCAAAAGCGGCTTGGGCATTAGGCTCGTGAACGGACGCAGACGCGTACCAAAACCTGCGGCGAGAACAACGGCTTTCTTAACGGTCATAGCGCAACCCCTCATCTTTTAGCGATAAACTGGATGCTGACGCTGAGTCCGTACGCGCGGCTCTTCGAGGAGAAGCGAATACCACTGGTCTCCGAGCCCCGAGTTCGTGAAGTGCGCCACACGATTATTCATCAGACACTCGTGATTGCGCTTAAGTGTCGCGTTATCGCTGTTCTTGAGCGCCTCAGTGAGCGCCTTAAATGCCGCGTCAACTTCGCCGCGATGGACAAGAATCCATGTGTAGCAGCCCGCCAAAAGCACATTTTGATTGTATTTAAGGCGGCGCACCTGCTTCTTATAGAACTTCTCCATATCCTTAAGCGGCGCATTGAGCATCTGCATTCGCGCGAGTTTCATTGCCGCCATCGTCGGGTCGACAATGAGCGCTTTCGGCATAAGCATATCGACGGACTTAAAGTCCTTAATCATCCAGCAAAGTTGCAACTTCGCAGTGGCAATCTGCCGCGCCATAAGCGGAACCCAGAGGCGATACTTATTGAGGGTGTCCGTCTGGTCGAGTGCCGCCTTCACAAAGACGCGTGTATCCGCCGCCATCTCATTTTGCGCCTGCTTGAGGCTGCCTGGCGGACGCATCTGCCAACGCTGCATCTTCTGCTGGAGCGCCTTTTGCCCCGTCGTAAGAATCACCTGCACGCGCTCCATATCCGCCGTGACGCGCTTCTTGAGAATGCGTCCGAGAATAACCTGAAACGCCGCGAACCCAACAAAGCCGAAGAAACTGCTCCAGCCAATGCCTACCTCCGCGCCATAGTGCAAACCGCACCCAATTGCCGCGCCGAGGAGAAGTCCAATAATGAATGTAATCATATGTTTACCTTTATTTTGCCGCGCCCCGCCTTAGTGACGGAACGAGCGTTGTCCTGTAAATACCATTGCGACATTTGCCGCGTTACAACAATCAATGACATCCCAATCACGGAGGGCTCCGCCAGGTTGGACAATCGAGGTAATGTCCTCGCGAATGCCAACTTCCGCACCATCACGGAACGGGAAGAACGCGTCCGACACCATCGCGCAGCCAGGGAGTCCGCCCTTCTCCGCGCGGGTGCGTTCCATAATCTCCGCCTGCTTGCGGGCACCCTCTTCCTCACCAAAGGCGAGGCGCAAGTCGTTGTAAGGCTTGCCGTAGGTCTCCCACGCAATCCAGTCCGCGTGCTTGGTGTACGCCTTGTCGCGTGCAATTTCCGCGACACCGACGCGGTCTTGCTCGCCCGTGCCAATGCCCACCGTCACGCCATCCTTCACATAAAGGACGGAATTCGAGGTCACGCCCGCCTCAACGAGCCAACCAAAGACGAGATCTTCATATTCTTTCTCAGTCGGCAGGCGCTTAATCTGATAGTCCTTATACGAGACTTCGCCCGTCGCCTTATCTGTAATCTTGCGATGACAGTAAGCGGGGATGAAGTCGCTCGGCTTGCGGGCATTCGCGCTAAACGAAGTTTGCACCACAATGCCGCCATCAATGAGGCTCTTGAAGTCCACCACATGCTGGGCGACGAATTCGGTGAGCCGCGCCATATTACGGATTCGAAAGACGCGCAGGTTCTTCTTGGTAGCGAAGATATCCATCACGCCTGGCGCAAAGTCAGGAGCGACCACAACTTCGGCGTAATTCTCAACAATCAGCTTCGCCGTCTCAATGTCGCAATCACGGTTAAGAGCAATCGCCCCACCAAATGCCGCGAGGCGATCCGCTTTGTTCGCGCGGTAATACGCCTCAGCGAGCGTCGTTCCCGTCGCCACACCGCACGGATTGTTGTGCTTCACAATGACGCAAGTCGGCTTCTCCATCAAGTAACGCAAAATGTTGAGGGCGTTATCCGTATCCGTCACATTCGTCTTGCCTGGGTGCTTGCCACTCTGAAGGAGCTCGGGGACGGAAGCTAGATACCGCCCCGCCTGAAGCATCTCGACATCGCCTAGAACGAGATTGCCGTCCGTAAGGCGATAAAGCGAGGCTTCTTGTCCAGGGTTTTCGCCATAACGAAGCCCTTTCTCTTCGCCACCGATTGTCCATGTCACCTTCTCATAGTGCAAAGTCTGGCGGCTGGCGCCGTCGATGAACGAAATCTCCATACGCGGCGCAAAGTGGTCCGCCTCGATCGTCTTATAGGCGGCCTTCAAATCTTTTTTAGTCTCTAAGTTGTCCATACCCTAATAGTATACCATATTTTCGGGCTTTTAGGGGCTAGTATTTTCAAAAAATGCAGTTGCGGTGCGTCAGGTCATTCCATATGGGACGCTAAAATGCTATAATAAGCACCATTCCTAGAGGATTCTTATCGAATGATCTATGGTAACTACCATTATCTGAAACGTGTAGCGACTCTCGCGGCATTTGTTCCCGAAGAGATTCCGTCGACTTTCGCGGCACTCGAAAGTGCCGCGAGGAGTAACTATGTAGTAGGTTACTGCCGCTATGACCTCACACGCCCCTCCGCTTGCCCGCTCGCCTGGTTCGAAGTATTTGCCGCGCGAGAGCCCTATTCACCCCTCCCTGCACATCCCGTCGTGCTCCACCCAACCTGCGCCATCTCTTTCACGGACTATTCCCGTGCCATCGACCGTATTAAAGAGTTTATCGCGAGAGGCGACACATACGAGGTCAATTATACCTGCGACTTCACTTTCCCCTATAAAGGCGAAAGCGCGACACTTTTCGCGGCACTTTCCGCTCGGCAAGACGTCCCTTACCGCTTCTATTGCGCGAATGAATATGAGACCATCCTTTCTTTCTCGCCTGAACTCTTCTTCTGTAAAGAGGGCCCCCATATTACAATGCAACCTATGAAAGGCACGGCTCCCCGTGGCAAAACCCCAGAAGAAGATGCCCAACGCGCCGCGCACCTGCAAACGGACATCAAGAACCGAGCCGAGAACGCTATGATTGTCGACCTCGTGCGGCACGACCTCGGGCAAGTGGCACGGACGGGATCCGTCAAAGTCTCGAACCTTTTTGCTGTTGAGACACATCCGACCCTGCACCAAATGACCTCCACTATCGAAGCCGACTTAAGGGACGGCGTGAGCCTTTATGAACTTTTCAAGTGCATATTCCCATGCGGCTCTATCACAGGAGCGCCCAAGAAACGGACAATGCAGATTATCGACGAGGTTGAAGAAGGCAATCGCGGCGTTTATTGTGGGGTCATCGGCGTTCTTGAACCGAACAGAAAGGCACTCTTTAGCGTACCCATCCGCACACTCCAACGCCGCGCAGGAAGTCCCCTCTGGAACTATCGCTCTGGCGGAGCTGTTGTCTGGGATTCCTCCGCCCAGGGTGAATGGGACGAAATGCACCTCAAGACGGACTTCCTGCGTCCGTCCTTCCAACTTCTTGAAACACTCAAAGTCGAAAACGGGAAGCCCCTCTTTCTGAAAGAGCACCTCATACGCCTTAAGCACGCCGCGCGGCACTTTGGATTCCCTTACACACCGCCTAAGTTAGGCTCTCTTACGAACGGAATGCTTCGCATCCTTCTTGATTCAAAAGGCAACTTTACTTTAGAGGCGCGCCCTCTCGCGGCGACCCTTCCCACCCGCAAAGTGGTCTTGGCGGCAGAACCCCTAGCCCCCACAAACGATTTTCTCACCTATAAAACAACCTATGCACCGTGGTACGCGGCAGATCGCCAGCGAATCGCGGCAGGTGAAGTTTTTGATGTCCTACACTTCAACACCAACGGACACCTCACCGAGGGTGCACGCAGCAATATCGTCCTTGATTTGGATGGAGCACTCTATACACCACCGCTAGGCAAAGACCTTCTCAATGGCATCGGACGCGCCGATTTGATCCAGCGCGGCATTTGTTCCGAACGATGTCTTACTCTCGCCGACCTTCGCCTCGCCCGCCACATCTACTGCGTCAATTCCGTCCGTGGCCTCCTCGAAGTTCATCTAGAGAAGAATTGCTAAACAGCAACCTCCTAAAGAAATCTCCCGATTCTCCCGATCTCAACGGCTAAAATCCGTGAAATCCGTGGAAATCCGTGGTTAAAAACCGCCGCGCACTCAGCCCCGAAGGGGCTCTCTCAAACTCTCTGCGAACTCTGCGCCTCTGCGTGAGAAAAACCGCCCCCTAATCCGTGGAAATCCCTGACTTATTTTTCTCTGGAAAAACTTCCTCAAGGCGAATGAGATCACGCCCTTTGAACTCGTAGCAAATAAAGTGAACAGGCGTGCCACCCGCGAGCGCGGCAAGATTGGGGTCTGCCGCGTAAAGTTTCAGCTGCGCCATCGCCTCCTCGTGCTTTGCCGCGATTTCGCTGTCAGGAGCGTCCGCCTTTGAGTGCTTCATCTCAATGATGTAGCTTTGCTCAGGAATGCTACCCTCTGGAAGCATACGGTCGGGGAAGAGCGCGTAGTCCGAATAGCCACACGGATGCGACAATTCAGGCTTAACCATATAGACGCTCTTCATTGTCAGATAGGCGCGGAGGTATCCGTTGATTCGCGCTTCGCCTCCGATTCCGTCTCGCGTTGAGCCATTATCACGATATTTCTCGGCAAGATAAGTCAAAAACTCGCGCCACTCGCCATCCC
>CAVCJC010000049.1:0-14765 GCA_963602475.1 Lachnospira hominis (ex Liu et al. 2021) | reverse complement strand
TGGGGCGCATTCGCGCCCAATAAACGGCGGGCAAGGGACTGCCCGCCCTACCACTGGTGCGCGGCGTTTTTGGCGATTGAAATTGCGCCCGAGAGGTGGTATAATAGAGGGCACTATGGAAAAGAAAACTGAATCGTTTAAGGCAGAAATCGCCGAGATGCTCAATCTCGTCGTTAACTCTCTCTATTCCAAGAAGGAAATCTTCTTGCGTGAACTCGTGTCTAATGCGTCCGACGCGATAGACCGTGCGAAATACCTTGGGCTTACTCAGAAAGAGTTAATCGCTGATAATCCTGATTGGCGCATCGATATCGCGGCGGACTCCGTGGCGAAGACGCTCGCTATTAGCGATAACGGGCTCGGCATGGACGCGGCAGATCTCGAGAAGAATCTCGGTACGATTGCTTCGAGCGGCACGAAGGCGTTCCGTCAGGCGCTGAAGGAGAAGGGTGGCGACGCGCTACCTGAGCTCATCGGACAATTTGGCGTGGGCTTCTACGCGGCGTTTATGGTGGCGGATAAGGTGACGGTCGTTTCTAAGAAGCGCGGCACAAGCGCGGCGTTTTGCTGGGAATCGGATATGGGCGGTAGCTACACGATTTCGGACGCTCAGCGTGACGACTTTGGCACGACAATCACGCTCCATTTGCGTGCGGAACAAGAAGAATATCTCGACCGTTGGCGTGTCGCGGACCTCATTAAGAAATATTCGGACTTCATCGCGTATCCTATCCGTTTTGCGCGGGTGGACGCTCCGAAGGATGAGAAAGAAGAGGATAAGAAGCGCCGCGAGGAGGATGAAGCGAAGCCTCTCAATACGCGCGTTGCGCTCTGGAAGAGGGCAAAGAAGGATGTAAAGCCTGAGGAATACACCGAGTTCTATAAGCACCTCACGCACGACTATGATGAGCCTCTCGAGGTTATTCCGTTCTCGGGTGAAGGCGCGGTGGAGTTTAAGGCGCTTCTCTTCTTCCCGAAGAAAGCGGCGATGGACCTCTTCATGCCGCAGCAGAAGCGCGGTCTTTCGCTTTATGTGCGCAATGTCTTCATTGGTGATGATATTGACCTTCTTTTGCCGAGCTGGTTGCGGTTTGTGAAGGGTGTCGTTGATTCGGCGGATTTGCCGCTGAATGTCTCGCGCGAAATGTTGCAGGATGACGCGGTAATTCGCAAGATTAAGTCCGCCATTACCTCGAAGGTGCTTTCCGTCTTGGAGGAGATGAAGAAGGACGCGGCGAAATATGATGCGTTCACGACGGCGTTTGGGTCGATTTTGAAGGAAGGCATCCATACCGATTGGCAAAATGCCGACCGTATCAAGAAGCTCATCAAGTATCCGACGGCACGCTCTGAGGCGGGCAAGCGGATTTTCCTTGAGGACTATGTCAAGGATATGCCGAGCGACCAGAAGGACCTCTACTATGTTGTCGCGATGAATGAAGCCGATGCGCGGCAGGCTCCGCAATTGGAAGCGGCGCGCAAGCACGGCTGTGATGTGCTCCTCTTCTGTGAGCCCGTGGACGAGTTCCTGACGGAGTCTCTGCGTGAGTTCGACGGCAAGAAGTTCGTCGACATTGGCAAGGGCGATGTCTCATTTGGTACGGAAGCCGAGCAGAAGGCGGAAAAGGACGCGAATGAGAAGGCGGCGACGGAACTTAAGCCGTTCCTTGAGAGCGTGAAGAAGGCACTTGAGGCGAATGTCTCGGATGTGCGTGTTTCGACGCGCCTCGTGGACTCGCCTTGCTGCCTTGTGGCGCAACAAAATGCGCTCTCGCCCTCGATGGTACGGATGATGAAGGCGATGAACGAGAAGGTGCCCGAAGAAAAGCGCATTCTCGAAATCAACGCGACGCATCCGCTTATCAAGAAACTTGCCGCGCTTACGGGCGACGAGCAGGCGCAAGCGGTCCATATGCTTTATGATGGTGCTCTCATTGCGGAAGGCTCTGCCCCCACGGACGGTGCGGACTTCATGAAGCGCGTAACTGAATTGATGATGAAGTAAAAGGAGGTAAAAATGATAGAAACCTTTAAAAAAGCGGGAATTGTCCCTGTAATCGTAATTGACGATGCCGAGAAGGCGGTTCCACTCGCGAAGGCACTCTGCGCGGGCGGGCTCAATGTGATTGAGGTCACGTTCCGTACGACGGCGGCGGCGGAAGCGATTCGCCGTATGACGACGGAAGTTCCCGAGGCGGTAGTCGGCGCGGGCACGCTTCTCACGCCTGAGATGGTGCGTGCGGCGAAGGCGGCGGGTGCGCAGTTTGGTGTTGCGCCTGGCTTTGACCCCGCCATTGTGGACGCGGCGAAGGAAGTGGGGCTCCCGTTCTGCCCGGGCGTCGCCACAGCGAGCGAGCTCTCGCAGGCTCTGACGCGCGGCGCAAAGATGGTGAAGTTCTTCCCGGCGGAAGCGGCGGGCGGCGTTAATTACATCAAGAACTTGCTGGGCGCGTTCCGTTTCACAGGTGTCGTCTTTATGCCCACGGGCGGCGTGAAAGCTTCCAATTTGGCGGATTACCTCGCCGTGCCTGAAATTGTCTGTGTGGGCGGAACTTGGATTGCCCCGAAGGACGCGATTAAGGCGGGCGATTGGGCGACCATCGAGAAGAATGCCCGCGAGGGTGTCGCGCTCGTTAAGCAGATTCGCGGCTAATGAGTGCCCCTACGGAAAGCCTCCTAAGAGTCCGTCACCTACGGATCGCCTTCCCGATGGAAGGCGACAGGCTTTCCGTCCCTGTGCGGGATGTGAGCTTTGAAGTGCCGCGCGAAGGGCGTGTGGCGCTCGTCGGGGAATCGGGGTGCGGCAAGTCGCTGACGGCACTCGCTTTGGGAGGACTCGTCGAGCGGGCGGAAATCTCGGGCGAGATTGTCGGTTCGCCGCGCCTCGCGTACATCTTTCAGAATCCGATGCAGTCCCTTGACCCCGTCATGCGGGTGGGGCGACAGATTAAGGAGGCGCGCAAGGGGCTTTCCTCAAGTGAAATAACGCAGCTCCTGAGCGCCGTGAACTTGCCTGAGGAAACTGCCGCGAAGTATCCCTGCCAACTTTCGGGGGGACAGCAACAGCGGGTGATGATTGCCGCGGCACTTGCCGCGCAACCCGATTTACTGATTGCGGATGAACCCACTACCGCGCTTGATGTCACGACTCAAAAAGAGATTCTCGACCTCATAACCCGTGTCGCCAAAGAGCGCAAGACGGCGATTTTGCTCATTACCCATAACTTAGGCTTGGTCGCGCGCTATTCGGACGCGGTTAATGTTATGTACGCGGGGCAGATTGTGGAAAGTGGCGCGGTGCGCGAGGTGCTGAAGCATCCGAGGCATCCGTATACCCAAGATTTGCTCGCGGCAGTGCCGCGACTGGACGCGCCAAAAGACGCGCCGCTCAAGTCCATTGAAGGGACGGTGCCCCCGCCGACGGCTTGGCCCGAGGGGTGCGCGTTCCATCCGAGGTGCCCGAAAGCGCAGAAAGCGTGTCGGGAGCCGAACTTTAAAATTTGTCCTTTTTTGAAAGAAGATACTGCCCCTTGGGCGGCAGATATGCTATAATAGTAGACACTATGAACGAACTCGCAGAAAAATTGAATGCTACACTGGGTCCTGCGGCGGACTTTCTCTCACCAGAAGGTCGTCGACTTTACTTCCCTTATGGAGGTATTCTCGGACAGGGCGCGGAAGCTAAAACTTGTGAAATCAATGCCACGATTGGTATGGCGTTCGAAGAGGACGGCACGCCGCTCGTGATGGACTGCTTTAGTCGCGGCATTACGCTCGACAAGAAGGCGTTCCTTTATGCGGGTAGCTTCGGCCTCGCCAAGTTGCGTGAAGTGTGGCGCGAGATGCAAATTGAGAAGAATCCGTCCCTCAAGGATAAGACCTTCTCGAATCCCGTCGTCACGAATGCGTTGACTCACGGACTGCGTGTCGCGGCGGAACTCTTCGCGGGTCCTGAGGATACGCTCGTCGTTCCTGACCTCTTTTGGGATAACTACTCGCTCGTCTTTGAAGAAGCGGTGGGCACGAAGATCTCGTTCTTCAACACTTTCAAGGCGGGGCACTTTGACGCGGAAGCGATGAAGGCCCAGCTCCTCGCGCCGGGCGATAAGAAGCTCCTCATCCTCAACTTCCCGAATAACCCGACGGGCTATACGGCGACAGTGGAAGACGCGGCGGCGATTGTGGCGGCTGTCAGGGAAGCGGCGGACGCGGGCAAGAAGATTGTCGTCCTTCTCGATGATGCCTACTTTGGGCTCGTTTATGAGGAAGGCATCCATAATGAGTCGCTTTTCGCCGAGTTCTCGGACCTCTCGGAGAATGTCCTCGCCGTCAAGCTTGATGGCACGACGAAAGAGGACTATGTGTGGGGCTTGCGTGTCGGGTTCATCACCTTCGCATTCAAGGGGGCGACCGCTGAACAGCTGAAGGCACTCGAGGCGAAGGCGGCGGGAAATGTCCGTAGCTGTATCTCGAATGTGTCCTCCTTGGGACAGCACCTCGCGCTCACGGCGTACGCCGACCCCGGCTATCACGCGCAAAAGAAAGAGAAGTACGATGTTCTCAAGGCGCGTTATGACGAGATTCGTAAGATTCTCGCTCAGCACCCCGAATACAACGAAGTTTTCGAGGTTATGCCGTTCAACTCGGGCTACTTTATGTGCGTAAAGCCGAAAGGCGTGGACGCGGAATCGGTGCGTAAGCACTTGATTGCGAAGTATGCGACGGGCACAATCGTCCTCTCGGGACTTATCCGCATTGCATTCTCGACCATCCCGCTCTACAAGCTTGGAAAACTCTTCCAGAATGTGGCGGACGCGATAAGCGACTTGCGTGCCTAAGGGTGCGCAAGTGCCGCGATTGGGTGCTTTAATTCACAAAAAGGAGGCTATCAATGAAGAAATTAACCTTCCTCGCCTGTGTTGCGCTAACATTAGCGTCCCACGCGGCCTATGAGAAGTTCGGGGTGATGCGTCTCGCGGATACAACCTCGCTGACAAATGCTGCCGCGCAACTCGGTGGGCATATCGGGATGCCAGATTTGGATAGGGGAATCTTCGCCGGTTGTGAAGAAGCCATCCCAACTCAAGTGCTAGGGACGAAACGCGCGGGGGCTCCGTTAGGCAATGTTATGTACATTCCAGCGGACGATGCCACGCTTTCCACCGCGAACTTCTCTCAGAAGATGCAGATGGTGGTGGTGTATCCGACACTCACGCGCAAGGACTTTGTGAAAGATTATGATGCAACTGAGACGAATGGAGTCATTAGGTTAGTCTCGGTAGATCAAGAGTCTGATTTCGTTGTAACGAACTATATCGCCTACGCTAAAGACAACCGTTGGGCGGCGTTTGCGCCCACGGCGGAACTCGCCCTCGCGGCACTGGCTGAGACGAATAGTATCGAAAACGCCGCGCTGGACGGCAATTTCTGCGATGTAACTATCGAAGGCAAGCATCTCCCGAAGGTTCTTAAGGAGATGGACGACAAGCAAAAGCAGGAACTTAAGGATGTTAAGGCCATCAAAGTGGGACTGCGCGTAAATGAGAAGGGTCTCGATCTGCGCGGCGAAATTAAGCTCACCAAAGAGGCTCCCATGTTAAAGAAGTACAATAAACCCCTCACGGGCGCGGCACTTTCTTTCGCAAATAAGGATGCACTTTTCGCGGGTGAGACCGTCGCGGTGACGGAAGATATTCCGCTCGCGACATTGCTTACGGACCTCAAGAAGTTGCTGACGAAGTATGGCTACAAGACGGACTCCATTGTATGCGAAGCGACGAATGATGTATCGCTCATTACTTTTGACCTCAAGCGGTTCTTGAAGGAGAATAAAAACGCGACCAATTCCTTCAATCTCGCGCAGGCCCCGCAAGCACTTCTCGCGGATATCGCCGCGCTGACCAATAGTGCCGCGACAAAGGTGACAAATGCCGCGCCACGGCGCATCGCCTTCAGCATAAAGGACGCGAAAGGCTCGTGTTCTCCCGCCGAGCGGTTTGCGTCCGTCCTACCCGAGGTGAAGGCGAAGCCCGTCTCTGTGGCATTCGCGGGCACTTTCTATGGACTCCTCAAGATTTTTGTCGGGCACAGCATCACCGCGAATGATAAAATAGACGACGAGACGACGAAGATGGTCGCCTTTATGCTCGCGGCACTTCCTTCCGCCGAACAGGGCGGCACAGCGGGGGCTTATTGGTGCGAAGGGGAGTCCCTCTGCTTCCAGTATCGCCTTTCGACGGGTGAACTTAACGGACTTTCCAAACTCATCCAACTCAGCGCGAGCCTCTTTATGTGTGTCAACGATGAGGAAGAGGTAGAAGAGGAAGCGGAGGACGCAAACGCGAATGAAGATTGAGGCTAACGCCAAAATAAATCTTTCCCTCGAAGTACTAGGCATTCGCCCCGACGGCTACCACGAATTGCGGTCCGTCGTCGCCCCCATTGCCCTTACGGACACGCTGGAGCTGACGGACGCGGCAGATATTACGAGCGATGCAGGTTTCGCGGACGACCTTACGGTGAAAGCGGCGCGAGCTTTAGCGCGGCACTGCGGGGTTAAGCGCGGCGTTTCTATCCGTATCGAGAAGCGCATCCCTGTCGGCGCGGGTCTCGGGGGCGGCAGTGCGGATGCCGCCGCTGTTTTGCGTGGACTCAATACGCTGTGGGGCTTGGGGTTGCCTTTGGACGCGCTTGTTGCGCTCGGTGCCGAGGTCGGGAGCGATGTTCCCGCGCTGGTTCTCGGGCAGGAAACGCGGCAACCTGTATTGATGGAAGGGCGCGGCGAAAGGGTGACTTTATTAGATAAAAACGCCGCGTTCACGGCACTTCCCCTCGTTTTGGTGAATCCAAATGTGTTCGTGTCAACAAAAAAAGTTTTCGACAATTGCTTATTCCGCGTGACAAATGACCCCAAAATAGTGTATAATATACAGCAGTCGTGGAAACTGGGTCAGTTTGAAGCACTGCGTGAGGCGTGTCAGAACGACCTAGAGAAGAACGCGATGAGCTTAGAACCTGGCATCCGTAAGGCGTGCGAAGCGCTTGAGGCGGTGGGTGCACCTAAGGTGCATATGACAGGTAGCGGCGCGACAGTTTGGGCTTTAGCCGAGGATTCGGCGACGGCTCAGCGGTGGGCGGCAGATTTGGCTCAAGCGGGTTTCTGGGTTTGCGCGACGAACACCATTGTCCGGTGATGTAATGGCAGCATAGAGGTTTTTGATACCTTTCGAGGTGGTTCGAGTCCACCCCGGACAACCAATCCGAGAAGAAATTCCCAATTCTAGAAGAAGCAAAAAGGCGCGGATCTTAGTCCGCGCTTTCGTTTTCAGGGAGTGTCGACTGAATTGCCGCGAGAAGTTCGTGGGTTTCGCCTGGCGCGAGGGCACGCAGGGCTTTCGGCCAACTGCTCACAGGCTCTACACAAACAAAGTGCCGCCAAGCGTCCGCTGGAATATCCTTGTACGCTTTGCCTTCGCCTGGATTCCATACAACCTCGTTGGCGTTGCCATTCGAAACGACGGCAATTGCACGGTGGAGTCCGTTATCGAGGAGCACAAACTCTTGTTTGGGTTGGGCGGGGAGCGTAAAAACATGGCTAATAGACTGAGTACAAGCCATGTCGCCGTGTTGCGTACCCGTGGACATATCGGGCGCGTAGGTGTAGTCGAGTCCATCCACGCCACGCAGAATGGTGTTGTCGCGCTCGCGAACATTTAAGTAGGGATGGAAGCCGCAAGTGAACTCGAAAGGTTCTTTGCCTGTATTCTTCGTGACGAGCTTGAGGGTGAGCTTCATTGAGATGGTTACGGTCACTTCAAGGTCGAAGTCGTGGGGCCAGAGGGCGCGGGTGTCGTCACTGGAACTTACGCCGAGGGTGAGTTCCGTCATTTCCTCAGAGTATTTGGCGCTACGGACGCTAAACAGGAGAACCCGCGCAAAGCCGTGCGGGGTCATATTGGGCAAAGCGAGTGCCCCAAACTGCGGCCAACAGACGGGAATGCCGCCGTGTACTTCGTCCGCGCGATTATAGTCGTAATTGGAGTAATAAAGCGTCTGGGCGTGCCCTGTGGGCCGATAAGAGAGGGTGTTCGCGCCGAGGAGGGCGACTTCGGCGACTCCATAGCGATTCGCGAGCACGGCGACGGGGTGTCCCTTGTGCCCCATACGGAACACGATGCGTCCGGGGGCTCCGTAGCGTGCGTTGAGTTCTTCTAAAGTTTGGGTAGGTTTCATAGGTTTAACCTCCGTTATTTGGCTAGGCAGAGAATGATGACACCCGCGAGGATTGCCGCGAGCGCGAGGGCTTTGCGGCGCATATTCTTCTCGTGGAAGACGGCTCCGCCGACGAAAAAGGTGAGGACGACGCTTGAGCGCCGCACCATACTTAGAATTGAAATGCGGGCTTCGGGGTCCGAAACGGCTGTAAAGTAGCATCCGTCGGAAAGCGCGAGCAGAATGCCGACGCAGGGGATGGTCCAACGCCATTGAAAGGCGTGGGCGGAAGCTTTGCCGCGCCGAAAGAATACGACAATTGCGTAAAGAAGGCTCATCCCGCCTAAGAACCACCAGAGAATCGTCGTCGTGGGCAAATGTAAGCCCTGAATGAGGTGCTTATCGTAGAGCGCGGAACAACTGCCGAGGACGGTGCCAGAGAAAGCGAGGGCAATGGCGCGGGTATGCCAGAAGTTGATGCCTTCGTGGGTGGTGGAGCGCGAAAAGAGGAAGCACCCCATAATTACGCTCGCCATGCCGAGTGCTTGCAGGGCGTTTGGCCACTCGCCAAAGAGCAAAATCGCGCCAATAAGCGTCCAGAGCGGACCCGTCGCGCGAATCGGCGCGGCACAAGTGACAGGTAGGGTGCGGAGCGCCATATAGGTGCAGGTCCAACTCGCCCCCACGAGGATACTCTTTAGTAAGAGAAAGCCTATTTGGGCGAGGGGAATGGAAACGGACGCGGCGAATGTGCCGCGTCCGATTAGGTAGGCTGTGACAGCCAACCACCCGCTCAGCGTACTCCCGAGCAGAGTCGGGAATACGGCGTTCTCCTTAACTGAGGCCTTTTTGGAAAGGTCGTAGAAGCTTAGGACAACGCAAGAAGCGAGAATCCAACCGAGCCACATTAGTCCTCAACAGGTGTGGCAGGGGCGATTTCTTCAAACGCCGTGACGGACGCGGTGTAACCGCTCTTCGCTTTCGCGAGTTCCGCACGGGCGGTCGGGTACTTCGTGGCGAGCCAGTACGCGAGCACGGGCTTCTTTTCAGGGAACTTCGCCGCGAAACGGATGAAGAGGGCACCGACGACAACGGCAATTGCCGCGTCCACGAGCTGCCGCGCGTGGAGGTCGTGGTACATCTTGCCATCCGCGTGATTCTTCACGTACTCAATCGCGTTCTCAAGTTCCGCGAGGAGGGCATCAATTTCTGCCTTCTCTGCCGCGAAAGCCGAGGCATCCACGCCGCTCAGGACATCCGCGACGACATCCTTGACGAGTCCGCCCATGACGCCCGCGATCGCCGCGACGACCTGGAGCTGGGAAGTGCCCTCGTAGATGGAAGTAATACGCGCATCGCGCAGGTAGCGCTCGACGGGGTAGTCCTTCATATAGCCCGAGCCGCCGAGGACGGCGACCGCGCCATTCGAGACGCGCATAGACATCTCAGAAGCGTAGTACTTCGCCATAGGCGTGAGCATCTTATTAAATGCCGCGTAGACTTTCATGCGGGTACGAACCGCAGGAGCCTCAGGCGTGCCCTTGAGGGATTCAAACTTCTTGGTGAGACCATTTTCGAGGTCCACGCACTTAGAAGAGTAGTACGCGAGGATACGCGCCGCCTGCAAATCGACGGACATATCGCACATCAGTTCGCGAAGGGCGGGGAAGGTGTCGATGGTGACGCCGAACTGCTTACGGCTCGCGCCATATTCGCGTGCCGCGCGGTAGCTCGCCTCGCCAATGCCCGTACCCTGCGCCGAAATGCCGACGCGTGCACCGTTCATAAGCGCCATAACATAGGTGATGAGGCCGCGCTTACGCTGACCGATGAGCTTAGCGGGGGCATTATCAAAGACGAGTTCGCAGGTGGGCGAGCCGTTGATGCCGAGCTTGTGCTCGAGACGGCGAACCTTGACCTTCGGACCCTTCTCGACGAGCAAGCAGCTGAGACCGCGTCCATCGCTGAACTCGGGCTCGGTACGCGCCAAGACGAGAAGGACATCGCCGCAACCGTTGGTGATGAAGCGCTTAACGCCATTCACGAACCAATTGCCGTCCTTATCCTGATACGCCATGGTCTTCACGCTCTGGAGGTCAGAACCCGCGTCAGGCTCGGTGAGCACCATTGCGCCCGTGTAAGTTCCGTCGCAGAGTTTCGGCACATATTCCTTCTTGATATCTTCGCTCGCGAAGGAGTTAATCGTCTCAGCAATGCCCTGAAGACCGAAGATGTTCATGAGCGCGGCATCCGCACGGCTGACGATATCGTTGCAGGCCGTGAGAATCGTGCAGGGCATGTTGAGTCCGCCCAAATAGTAGGGGATTGTGCAGCCCGAGAGCCCCGAGCGACCGAGCAGGTCAATCGCGAGCTGAATGCCCGGCGCGTAAGTGACCGAGCCGTCCTCATTGAGGATATTGCCGACCTTATCGGTTTCTTCCGCCGTGGGGGCAATGCGGTTGCCGCAGACATCGCCGCACACATCAAGTGCGCGCTTATAGTTGTCGATGGCTTCCTCAGCGGACTTCGGCGCGAAGTCATATTCCTTCGCGAATTTGAAGTCTTGTTCGAGGAGCGTCGCGACCTCGGTGAGGTCGAGGGCATCGATGGTCTTAGCGATATCCGGATTATCTTTATAAAAGTTACTCATTTTTATTGGGCCTTTCCTTTGATGGCCTTAATCATTTTCGGGAGGACGGTATTGAGGTCGCCGACGATACCGTAGTGGGCAATCTTGAAGATAGGCGCGTCCTTATCGGTGTTAATCGCGATAATCTTCGCCGAATCTTGCATGCCCGCCATATGCTGGACGGCACCCGAGATGCCGCAGGAGATGAAGAGCGCGGGACGCACGGTGACGCCCGTCTGCCCAATCTGCCGCTCGTGTTCGCAGTAGCCGAGGTCGACTGCCGCGCGGCTCGCGCCCACAGCACCGCCCAGAGCTTCCGCGAGCTCAAAGAGTTGCTTGAAGTTCTCCTTCGAGCCAACGCCCGCACCGCCCGCGACAATGATACGCGCACCCTTGAGGTTGACGGACGAGTGGTGACGGATGATTTCCAGAACTTCCGTCGGGATTTCCACGCCCGCGAGGTGGGAGTCGTGGCGGACGAGCTCGCCTGTGCGACCGGGTTGAGGGTCGAGGGGCTTCATCACGCCTTCACGCACGGTGGACATCTGCGGCCAATTGCGTGCATTGACGATGGTCGCGATGATGTTGCCGCCGAATGCGGGACGAATCTGCATGAGGCAGTTCGGGAAGACTTCTTTCGTCTTCTTGTCCTCGTAGTCCGCAATCTGCAGGTCGGTGCAGTCCGCCGTAAGACCACAACGGAGCGCCGAGGCGACTGCTGGCGTGAGGTCGCGACCAATGTGCGTCGCGCCGAAAATCACGATTTGTGGATTGCACTCTTTAATCAGCTCCACGAACGCGTGGCGATAAGCCTTCGAGCGATAAACCTTGAGCTCGGGGTCTTCGACGAGATGCACGATATCCGCGCCCGCCTCGAAGAGTTCCTTCGCGAGGCCCTCGACGCCCGCGCCCATCAGCACCGCACCCAGCTTCACGCCAAGCTTATCCGCGAGTTCCCGACCTTTGCCGAGGAGTTCGCGCGGCACTTCACTCAATTTGCCGTCTTCTTGTTCGGCAAATACCCAAACTTCACCTTTGGATCTATCCATTTTAAAAGTCTCCTTCTCTCTTAACCGATGGTATGGTCGGCGATGAGTTCGCCCACGAGTGCATTGACCCCCGCGTCATCCGCGGCATATTCCTTATACGCACCGCCCGCGAGGACGACCGAAACAATCTTGTTCACGCTCGTGGGGCTACCCGCGAAACCGCAACGCGCCGCGTCACAGCCGCAGTCATCGCACGAGAGCTGACCAATCGCGAGGTCACCCTCGAGTGCCACGCCGCCATTCTCGACGGATGCCTTGGCGTTCTTGTATTTCATCACACGCTTCACATTGAACGGACGTAATTCGCCAAACTTTTCCGTCACCGTGAAGAGGGCGGGCAATTTGACGCGGTCACGCTCCACGCCCGTACCAATGTCGCGGGTCGCGAGCGCATAGTCGCCGTCCATCTGGATGTCGGTGAGGTAGGTAACCGCGGCATATTCGAGCTTCTCAGCAATCTGCGGACCCACCTGCGCGGTGTCGCCGTCAATCGCCTGTCGGCCACAGAAGACCATATCGGGATTGAGCTTCTTCACGGCTTGCGAGAGAATGTAGCTCGTCGCGAGCGTGTCGGAGCCCGCCGCCTTGCGGTCCGTCAAAAGATAGGCTTTATCCGCGCCGCACATCAGTGCCTCGCGCAAAATTGCGCACGCGGCTGGGAGCCCCATTGTAATGACGGTCACCGTGCCGCCATAGATTTCCTTCACGCGAAGAGCCGCTTCAAGAGCATTGCGGTCTTCAGGATTGAAGATGGCAGGAAGCGCCGCACGGTTAATCGTTCCGTCGGCTTTCATCGCCTGACCAGTCACCTTTTTCGTGTCCGGGACCTGCTTGATGCAGACCACGCAATTGTAACCGCCTTCGCGGTCTAAAGTTTTAGCATTCATAGTGAATATTATACCAAACCTGCCCCCGAAATGGAAGGGGCATTTTCGACTTTCTCACACGAGGGGGCGGATTTTTGATATAATATAGGAATGAACTTTGAAGAAACAGTCTTTGGACAACTCGAGCCAAACTTGCAGAAAGCCGTCCGTGAGGCGGGCTACACGAAGCCAACGCCCATCCAGGAGCAGGCGATACCGTACCTTTTGAAGGGACGCGACCTCATCGGTTGCGCCCAAACGGGCACAGGCAAAACCGCCGCGTTTATGCTTCCCATCCTCGACCACCTGTTGCGCGTGCGCCGTCCGCGGCACATTGGGCACCCGCGTGCCCTCATCCTCTCGCCGACACGCGAACTTGCCGCGCAAACTGCCGCGAATGTGAAAACCTATTCCAAGTACACGAACCTTCCGTTCGCTTGCGTCTTTGGCGGGGTCTCACAATTCGGACAAGTTAAGGATATTAAGAAGGGGGCGGAAACCGTCATCGCCTGCCCCGGACGCCTCATCGACCTTATGACGCAGGGCATCCTTTACCTCGACCAAGTCGAATGCTTCGTCCTGGATGAAGCGGACCGTATGCTCGACATGGGCTTTCTGCCCGATATTAAGCGCATCATCTCCAAGTTGCCCAAAGCGCGGCAGTCGCTGTTCTTTTCCGCCACATTCTCGCCGCAAATCGCGAAGCTCGCGGCGGAACTCGTGGACGACCCCGTCAAAATTGAGATTTCACCTGAGACTCCGACGGTGGAAAAGATTAATCAGAAGGTGATGTTCGTCGATAAGGCACAGAAGGATGCGCTCCTCGTCCATCTTCTCGAATCGCACCCCGAATGGGATCGCGTCATTGTCTTTACTAAGATGCGCCATGGGGCGGATCGCGTGAATAAGAAGCTGATGAGGGCGAATATCGCGGCGGCGGCTATTCACTCCGATAAGACACAGGGACAACGCACGCGGGCACTGGAAGGCTTCCGCCAGGGCAAGGTGCGGGTACTTGTGGCGACGGATATCGCCAGTCGCGGCATTGATGTCCCTGATGTAAAATGTGTCATAAATATGGAGTTGCCGCTCGAAACTGAGAGTTATGTGCATCGTATCGGACGCACCGCGCGAGCAGGTGAATCGGGCGCGGCAATTAGTTTTGTCACGACAGCAGAGAAGGGACAGCTCAAGGCGGTGGAGCGGTATATTCGCAAGAGTATTCCCGTCGACCGAGACCATCCGTTTCATAGTGAAGCGGGAGCAAAAGCGGGCGGCAAGGCGCATGAGGGGCTCCCCCAAGCGCCGTGGGTGCATCCAGCCAATCGCAACCGCACCAACCGCAAGCGCAACCACCATGTCTCCTTCCTCGGACGCCGCCAACCCGACTTCCGTAAGCGCGGCAACGACCGGTAGCGCTGGCAAAAAGTGGCAAAAAGTCGCTCCAAAATCGAGCAAAAATGTGCACGCACGCCTCTAAAATCAAGCAAAAAGTGGCAAAAAGTGCTTGAAAAGTCAGCAAAAATGTGCTATCATATTATCCGTTGACTGAGATAATAGGATAAAATCGATGAAAAGAGCGATAGAATCTGAACTTATTGCTTGGAAAGAATCTAGTGAACGAAAGCCTCTCGTTCTGCTAGGTGCGCGGCAGGTTGGTAAGACCTGGCTGATGCGCGACTTTGCCAAGAAGAACTTTGCCGTCGTTCATGAGTTTAACTTCGATAGTACGCCCGCCTTGGGCGAGTTCTTTCGGGACAGCAAGGACCCTAAGGATATCCTCCCTAAGCTTTCCATCTTTAGCGAACGCAAGATTGATATTGCGCACGATGTCATTATCTTTGATGAGATTCAGAGTTGTCCAAATGCGCTGAATTCACTCAAGTATTTCCGCGAGAAGTGCCCCCAATTGGCTGTTATGGCGGCAGGCTCGCTGTTGGGTGTAAAATTGAGGCAACAGAAAGATAAAGAGCGAATGGGAGCTTCATTCGCCTCGCCCCAGTCCTATCC
>CAVCJC010000048.1:0-15011 GCA_963602475.1 Lachnospira hominis (ex Liu et al. 2021) | reverse complement strand
ATATCCCATTGACATTATAACGCCGTTTTGATAAAATGTTCTCAATCATGCTAGTCGAGGAGTCAAAAAGAGCCCATACCGTGTCTCACTTTTGGGGACTAGTGCAATCTAACCGCCTTTCCCGCTAAAGCAGAAAGTCCTGATAAAGTAATCACGGGTCCAGAATCGTCCGAAGTTGTTCTTCTTGACAACGGCGATTTTCTTCTTAAGATTACTGAGAGCGGGACAGTTAAGGTAGCGGAACCCATGACGGCTTGGGTGCTCGTCGTCGGTGGTGGCGGCGGTGGCGGTGTTATTGCTGGCGGTGGCGGCGGTGGTGGTGCTGTCGTCGAAAATAAGGCACTCTCGTTAACTGCTGGAGAATATCAAGTTGTCATAGGCGAGGGTGGTATAGGTGGCACTGCGACAACAAATGATGATTATAGTGCTGTACATCCTACTACGAGCGGAAGCGCATCCTCTGTATTCAATCTTGTAGCCGCAGGCGGTGGCGCGGGCGGCGGCTCCTATACCGTTAATGAAACGGGTACGGGTGCTGCCTGGTCGATAATAGGTATTGATGGTGCTTCGGGTGGCGGTGCCAATGGTGAATATACTACATCTGGCGGCAAGGGTTCTATTACGCTTGACGATGGTGCGACAAACGATGGTGCGGCTGGCACAAAGCCTAAGGATGATACTTATGCTGGTGGAGGCGGCGGCGGCGCGGGTGGCGCAGGTTACGCCTACAAGGCAGCAACGGATACGACAGCGGTACTTTATCCGACAGGCGGCGTGGGGGTCGCGACACTGATTACAGGCACTGAGACTTGGTTCGGCGGCGGCGGTGCAGGCGGTACAAGCTATAATTATGGTGATGCTGCAACAGGCGGTCTCGGTGGCGGCGGCACTGGTGGCGGTCTCAATTTCGGAAACAATCTAGCCATGCCAGGGCTTGACGCGGATGCCAATACGGGTGGCGGCGGTGGCGGTGCTGGTCGCTATTTCCATCATCGTCCAGGTCAGTTAATAAAAGATTATCGCGGCGGTAATGGTGCTGACGGTGTTGTGTATATTCGCTGGAGTCCTAAATGGAACGAAGATAGTACTCAGCAAGTGGGCGGCACGGTTAAGAAGGTCGGAGAATATTTTGTCCATACTTTCTCAGAAAGTGACACATTTATCGTGTCAGAGCCAATTATTGCAGAGACGCTTATTGTTGCGGGCGGTGGCGCTGGTGGTTATTTTGGTGGCACAGGCGGTGGCGGTGCAGGCGGCGTTATCACGGGCAAGGTTTATTTAATCGCGGGCACTTACACTGTTACGATTGGAAGCGGAGGCATAGCGTCCGCTACGGACGACGATGAAGGGCGCGACGGAAAAGATTCCTCGCTCATTGGTTCTTATGCCAATTTTGTTGCGCGTGGCGGCGGTGGCGGAAGTAATAATTATACATCAGGACGTCCTGGCGGCTCTGGCGGTGGTGGCGGCGGCCACGGAAATGCTGGCTTCCGCTTTCCAGGTGGTGCGGGCATAGAAGGGCAGGGTCACGACGGTGGCGCGAATAAGGCTCTCAATGAGAGCATAACTGAGGCAAATCGCGGCGGCGGAGGCGGCGGTGCAGGTTCTCCTGGTTCAATCGGTGCTATTCTTAACACGGAAGATAACTCAACCATATGGTGCGGGGATGGTGGCGATGGTATTATGAGTGCCATTTCAGGAGAAGAGAAGTGGTATGGTGGCGGTGGCGGCGCAGGCCATAAAGATCACGGCGTGCAAGTCGCTGGCAAGGGTGGCAAAGGCGGAGGCGGTAATGGCTCAGGCTATAATGGCGGAACTAATTATGCATATCCCGCAGAAGATGGTGAAGCTGGCACGGGCGGTGGCGGCGGCGGTTGTGGAAATGGTTATAACGCTGGCGACCCGAACCACGGCGGTAATGGCGGTAGCGGTATCGTGATTATTCGTTATAAACGCTCGATGTCTGGACTTCTAATCCAAGTTCGTTGATCTCTAACTGCAACGGGGCGCAGGGGATTCCGCCCCCTGCCAGAATAAGGAGAGAGAAAGAATGAAGAGTATGCAAAAAATTGCAATGGTGCTTGGTCTTGCGGGGCTAGGCGCGAGCGCGTTTGCGACGGACTATACTTGGGATAGTTCGAACTTGACGGGCAACTACCTCTCGCCCACGAGCTGGGGGCTTGAGGAGTCCGCCACTTTCTCTCCCGCGAGTACAGACACCCTCTACTTCAATGCCTCGGACGGGGTTGTCTACCAGCCCACCTTCGAAGCCAATGCGGGTCAGGTGGATATATACGGACAGTGGAAAATCCAGAATGGATCCACGCTTCGCCTTGTGATTCCTGACGGTACGAGCCTTATGCTCAGTGGTGACAATGTGGGGACGGATTGGAATCTCTCACGCTCGACTTTCGACTTCGCGCAAGGAGAAATCAAAATTGGTACGCCACCGTCGGACAAAGTCCCTCACGGACGCGCCTCTTTAAGTACGGGGTCGCGGTTTTATGTCCACGGCGAAGGTACGTCGCTTTTGGGCATAAGCGATACGTCCGTTAAGACGGTTCAACCTGGCTTCAATGTCAATGCGGGACGGCAGGACGATGTGTGGGTGCGCGTCTATGATGGCGCGGTCATTTCTAACTTCTGGTTCCGTTTGGGCGACTATGGTCGGGACTGCCTCTTCGAGCTTTCGGGCGAGAAGACGGTTGCGCGTGCCATTAACTTCACGGGCGGCTACAACTTTGCGTCCAGCTTTGCCTATTTCACGAATGGCGTGACAATTGCGGATAGCACTATGCCGTTTTCGGGGACGAATAACACGGTCGTCGTCGAAGATGCTTTTGTGACGAATACAGCAATTTCCGTCGCGGGTGAGATGACGGTCTCGCGTTCGCGTTTTGTGGGTACAGCCCCCACATTCTGCAGTCAGGCTACTAATTCCACGATTGTCATTAAGGATGGCTCCCAAATTGAGTCGCGGGTCGGGAGGTGTTTCCTCGGCTCGAAGGGCGATTCGGAATATCGCATCGAGGGCAAGGATGTTCGGGTAGATATTCTCACAACGGGTCTGCATAACGGCATTCTCACGGTAGGCGAGAGCGCGTATGCGCCGCCGTTCAAGAACTTCCAGACGCGCCTCACGGTGACGGACGGCGCCCACCTCAATCTTGGCGCGGTCGATGGCGTAACCATGGAGGGGGACTCGAACATGGGGCTTTGCATTGGTGCGACGGCGGGCTATACTCCCGCTTGTGATAACGAGGTTTTGATCCTGAATGAAGCTGTCGTCACGAATAAGTGCACGACAAATATCGGCGGCGGTTATCAGGCGTATGCGGGGTCCAACAATCGGCTTGTTATCTCAAATGCCACCTATTACGGAGCCATGGGTGTCTCAATAGGCGATGGCAACGCCAAGAAGGATTCGTCTGGCAATATCGAGTGTCCCGTCACGAACAATGTCCTTGAGGTTCTTGATGGCGCCACGATGATTGTAGATGGCGGCATGAACCTTAATGTCGGCGACACGAATGTGTGTGGTGGCGCGACTTGCCGCGTCCGTAACGCGACACTCAAGATTGGCAGCGCAATTATTGCGCGTGGTTCGGATATGGCGTATGGCGCGGCGCGGCTGGAAGTCGGCGGCACAAATGGCTATGCGCAAGTCAAAAATATCTCCGTGAACGACAATAGCGAGTTCCATACAAAAATCACGGTTCCAGCCGAGGGAAAGGTGGACGAACTCCCTTATCTTGATGTTACCTACACCGCTACGATGTCCATTCCAGAGAAGGGGATGGATCTTGACCTCGCGATTGACAACAAGTGGGCACGCAGTGGGCGCAAGAACTACCTCGACCTTATGCGCATTACGCGCGGCGGTTCGGGTCCTGACTTTGCGAAGCAATCCGACCGCCTGACGACGATTATGAATACGGTTCCGTCTGAATCGCTCAAGGGTTGCACGCTTTCAATTGTCACGAACGAGGTGGATACGGCGTATGACACGGCGTATGGTGGCAGAAACGGAACATTCGTTTTGCGCTTGAATGCAGGTCCAAAGCGTGGTATAATGTTCATCGTTAGGTAATGCAAGATGATTTTTAACCACGGATTTTCATGGATTTAAATTAGAAAGAAAGGTAAGTAATGAAGGTAGCAATTGTGGGTCTTGTCGCGGCACTTGCGGGTGTTGCGATTGGGGCTGAGAATATGGTCGGGACGCAGACTCAGAACGAGGGACTCGTCGCGGTAAAGGCACCTGACAAGGTGGTTGTCGATGGCGATGGGGCGGACTGGGACTTCTCGGGGGAAATCCGCTGCTTCCGCGATATTTCCATCCGTGATGTCTATTCCGTCAAGGTTTCCGCGATGTGGGACCTGGACGCGCTCTATCTCTTCTTTGACTGGCGCGATCCGCGTCCGCTCGACAGCCGCGTCGACCCCGTGCAAGATCCGACGCGCGGATGGGTGGCGGATGCCGAGCAGTTGCGCATTCTCTCGGGCACGAATATGTTCTGGCTCACCTGCTGGCCGTATCTTGGCACGACCCCTGTCGTCGGCTTTGAGGAAGTTGATTATTCGAAGGGCGAGTTTCATTCTACGACACTCGTCCAGGAATGGATGTTTAAGGGGGCAGGGGAAACGACTGTTGGGCGCGGCATTGAGTCCGCCTACAAGAAGTCGGCGGACGGACGCGGCTTTACGCACGAAATGAAGATTCCGTGGGCGACCTTGAAGGCGCAGGGTCCTGCCGTGAAGAAGGATATGCTGCGCATTGGCTTTGAGTTCATGTGGGGATCGCCGCAAGGCAAGGGGTGGCCCGCGCACCGTTTCGCGGACAACATGCAGCCCGGCTGTCTCTCGCGTGAGTTCTATTGGGTGAAGAAGGATGTCTGGGGCGATGTGATTTGTATGGAGAAGGGTCCCGCCGAAAAGCGCCGGTACATACCCGATTCGGCGACTCCGCAGGGTTCGGTCGAGCTTAAAGTTGAAGTTCCCGCGTCCGCGAAGGTCTTCACCGTGGCGATTGACGATGCCGACGGACGGCGCGTTCGCAATCTCGTGGGCGGCGATGACCCAGACCTCTACAAGCCCGTCGAGAAGGACGGCAAGAAGATTCTTACCGTCTGCTGGGATGCCCAGGATGACGCGGGCAGCCTCGTCAAGGCGGGCAAGTACACAATTCGCACGCAAGTGTTGGGCGAAGCGCTCTCGGGGCGTGCGGAACATCTCTGGTATAACCCCGGGCATCCTCCGTGGGCGGTTTCGACCGGTTCCTCGGGCGACTGGGGGGCTGACCATACGCCCTTTAGGAGCGTCGTGAGGGCGGGCGACTACATGATTCTCGGCTCGGGCTTCGCGGAAGGCGGCTCGGCGACGATTGCCGTCGACATGAAGGGACGCAAGGTCTGGGGCGAAGTGAAGGGCAGTGGTCCTGGCCTCCTCGCGGCAGATGAGAACTATGTCTATCTCGTCCCGAATGACTGGAGCGCTTCTGGCAAGGAGTTTCTGCGGCTTGACGCGAAAACGGGCAAGTTCGCGCCTTTCAAGGGCAAGGACGGCAAAGATGAACCAATGCCCGTTCTTTTGACAGACCACTTTGGCGAAGGGGCGACGGCGGAGACGTTCCGTGAGAAATATCACACGACGACCAATGCGCCGACGGAACTTTTGGCGGAATATGGCCTTAAGAGCATTCCCGCGCATGGCGGTAAGTTCAATCCGAATGAAGTGCGCGAGGTGTCGTCCGCCGCGGTGGACGCGCTCGGACGGCTCTGGGTGGTCGAGTACACGCACCATCCGCGTCGCGTCTCGGTTTGGGAGAAGCCGACGGGCATTTGGCCGTTCCGTGGTAAGCCGAAACTCGTGATGGACTTCATTGGCAACGCGCAATATGCGGGCGCAACCACCCAGCTGCACGATGATGACCCGACGCTCGTCTATGCGGAAGGCAATGAGATTCGCCTTGGCAAGGGGATGTTTGACTGGAAGGTTGAGAATGTGATGTGGCTCCCTGAGGCGGAAAAGGGCGACACGCTCGGCTCGCCCGAAGGCGGCTGGGGACACGGACACTTCTTCTCCTCGGAAAAGTCGGGCCAGAAGCGCGAATATTTCGTCGCCTCGCCCGATACGGGGGCTCCGCTCAGGCTCTACATCCGTGACGAAGAGGGCGAGTGGCGTCCGTCCTCGGGAGTCTTCACGGTCGCGCATCTACAGAAGCTTTATGGCGGTATGTATTCCGTCCAATTCGTGAAGAAGCCCAGCGGACAATTCGCGGCGAATGATCCAGGCGACTATCTCATTTGGGCGGACGCGAATGGCGACGGCTATGTGCAGATCGAGGAGTGCCAAGTGGTGCCTGTGAGAATGCCGACCGAATATGCCAAGCCCGACGACCCGAAGAACAAGGGCAAGTGTCATCGCGGCGGCGAGCCGACTTTGCCAGCGGAAGGCGGCGGCTGGAGTCGTCTTCTTGACCCCGCGAACTTCGCATGGTACGCGGTGGGTGGCATGGGCAAGGATGCTCCAAAGTTCTCACAGGATGTTTGGCGCGTCGAACCCGAGCGGTTCCTCGCGAATGGCGCGGCAGTTTATACGACGAACTCGTGGAAGAAGCTTGATATGCCGGGTTGGTCGGTGAACAATCCGACGCCCGTTCCCGGCACGGACCGCGTGATTGGCTTTGGCTCCCATCGCACGGCGGGCGCGAGCTCCTCGTGGGTATTCTGCTTTGATGGCAAGACGGGGAAGGTACTCTGGCAGTATCCGAACCTCTACCACTTCGTGCACGGCTCGCACAATGCGCCCATGGCGCGGGCGGGGCTTTTGATTGGCTGCTTGAAGGTCTGCGGCGTCGTCGACAAGGACATTGGCGCGGCTCCTGGGGTCTTCATGATTCGCGGCAATTTGGGCGAGGACTACTACATGACGACGGACGGTATGTACATTTCCTCATTCTTCCGTGATGCGCGCTTGCCCGTCGAGCCGCTTCCTGATGACCCAGACTCTCTCGCGACGACCCCGATTGAGACTTTCTCGGGCGGCGGTGAGCACTTTTGCGGCACTTTCGTGCGGCAGTCGGATGGCGGCATCCGTATGAGCTGTGGCATTGCGCGGCAGAGCGGTATGAGCGTGAAGATTGAGGGACTCGGCTCCATTAGCCGTCCCGCGACAACGACGGTCACGCTCGATGACGCGACTCTCGCTAAGGCCGAAGCGGATAACGCCGTGCGCGCGGCGAAGGCGGCGGCACCGATGGAAGCCGTCGTCGGCAAGGCGGTACTCGGCAAGAACGGCGCAATCGCGAATTGGGGCAAGGCGACAGCGGCCATCGTCGAGCGCAAGGGGCTCGCGCGGGGCGTGGTGCGTTTCGCGTGGGATGAGACAAATCTCTATGCCCGCTTCGATATTCCCGACACGACCCCGTGGAAGAACGCGGCAAATGACCGCCACCTGCTCTTCAAGGGCGGTGACTGCGTGGATGTGCAACTCTCGGCAACGAGCAACACTGCCGCGCAAGCTGTCGCGGGAGACGTCCGTTTCGTCGCAGCACCCTACCAAGGCAAGGCGTCCGTCCTTGAAATGCGCGAGAAGTGTGCGGCGAACAAGGTCCCGCACGCCTATTCCTCGCCTGTGGCGACCTATGTATTCGAGAAGGCGGAACTCAACGATAAGATTAAAGTCGAGCTAACGGACCGCAATGGCAATTCGACGGCGATGCTGACGATTCCGTGGACGGAAGTTGGCATTACGCCGAAGTCGGGGCTCGCGATTCGCGGTGACTTTGGGTTTATACTCTCGGACGCGGCGGGCAAGGTGAATGCGGCGCGTGTCTACTGGTCGAATCAGCAGACGGGGCTTGTCAATGACATTCCGCACGAGGCGAAACTCGCGCCTTCGAAGTGGGGAACGCTGGTACTTGAATAAAGAGGTAGAAAGCATATGATAAAAGCATTTACATTGAGTGCGATTGCCGCGTTGAGCTGGGCATTCGCGGCCGTCGCCGAGAGCGGCGAGCAGTATCCCGAGAATCGCGTGCACCGTGCCGTCTATGGTTATGAGTTTGGCGCGTCGAAAGAGACGGGACTCCGTGAGCGGGAGTTCCCATTCGAAACGCCGCGCCCACTCGGTACGGTCATGTTCGCGTTTGGCGACCTCTTCACCGTCTCGGCGCAGACGACGAATGGCTCGTGGCAAGTCTTGCAGCACCTCAATGCACAAGGTGAGATGACGGACGATGTCTTCAAGGGCAAAAATATGAGCTTTTGGTATGCTCCCAAGGACTTCGTCGCCTCGGCTGTGAAAGTGAGCGTCGAGATTCCCGCGAATGCCGCGCCGAAGTATGACGGCACTTATACGGCGGAAGTCGGCGGCTTGCACATCTGGAGCAATAGGTGGTTCAATATTTCCGCCTACGCGACAGCCTTCGCGAGCTCGAGTCCGCGCAAGACGGGGAAAATCAATGATGAGTGTATTCGGGGCGCGTGGGATTGCTGGGGCAATGAGCCTAACGGCAAGAAAGTCTCACCCGAGAATCCGTCTTATGTGGGGCTCGCGTGGCTGAAGCCCGTGAAGATTTCGTCCTTGGCGCTCTCGTATTGCTTCTTCGCGACGGCGGAGGTGCAGGTGTTTGTGGGCAAGGGCCATCCCAAGGATGGCACGAAAAAGGATTGGAAGACGGTGACCACAATGACGGAGTGTCGCACGTGGTATCCGACGCGCAGTAATGTCCTTTTCGTCGACTTCCCCAAGCCCATAAAAACGCGGGGCGTGCGCTTGCTGATAACGGAAGCCTCGAATTCGCGCCTCGATGGACACCCCCATATGGCGAAGCGCTCAAAAGACGGTACATATGTTGAGTTGAATGAGCTAATGGCGCTCACGGACGAGAAGTCGGCAAACGCGGCGCGCAAGGTTTATCTCGAGTCCCAACCGAAGGAATTGGGTATTCCCATCACTTTCGATATGCCATTTGATGGCGTCGCGACGCTCGTCCTTGAGGATGAGAAGGGCAAGCGCGTTCGTAATCTCGTGAGTGCCCAAACCTTCAAGAAGGGCAAGAATACGGTTCTCTGGGATGGTTCGGACGACCTGGGGCGCGATGTGGATGCCGCGCGGCACGGACTCTACCGCATCCCTTATCGTCCTGTTGAGCCTGGTACCTACCGTGTGAAGGGCATTGCCCACGCGCCGCTGAAGACCATTTATGAGTTCCCTGTTTATACAGCGGGGAATCCGCCGTGGTGCCTGCCCGATCACACGGGCGGCTGGCTCTCGAATCACGGAGCGCCGCGCGCGGCAGTTTCGCTACCGCCCGACCGCGTCGCTTTTGGTGCGAACATTACGGAGGGCGTAGACGGTATTGCCATTGCCGACTTGAACGGACACAAGGTTGGTGGTCGTGGCTGGGTTGGCGGCAACTGGACCGCCGCGGCATTTCTCGCGGCGGATGTCGGTCCTGAGGCGGATGGCGACTACGATTATTATGTGGGCGGACTCTACGGCGGCAACCAGAAGTCGGGCGACCCGCGCGCCTTGCGTCTCACGGCGATTAAGAAGAATAATCAGGAGCAACGCTTTGGCGGCTGGCCGCTTTCATTTGACCATGGGTATGACGATCAGGTGGGGGGACTCGCCGTATGGAATGGCACGCTAACCTTCTCGCTGACACTTGAGAATCGCGTCGTCGCGACGAATCCTGTTACGCATGTGTCGAAGGAAATTAGCGTGCCGTCTCCGCGTGGCATTGCCTATGCGCCTGATGGGTCGCTCCTCGTTATTTCTTCAAATGAGCTTTTGCGTGTCGCCGCCGACTTCTCGGGGGTTAAGGCGCGGCTCTTTAAGGGACTAGATACTCCCTTTGGACTTGCAACGAAGGGCAATGTCGCCGTTGTTTCGTGTCGCGGCCAGAGTCATCAGCTTTGGGTGTTCACGCTTTCTAATCAGAAGGCTAAGCTCGTCCGTAAAATCGGCAATCCCGGGCGTCCGAAGAGCGGAATCTTCGATCCGAACCACATGAACAATCCGGCGGGGCTCTGCATCGACACCAAGGGGCGTGTCTGGTCGACGGAACAGGACTTTTTGCCCAAGCGCGTCGCTTGCTGGGATTTGATGACTGGGGAACTCGTGAAGGATATTTGTGGTCCCGCGAAATATGGTGCGGGTGGCATGTTCGACCCGCGCGACCCGACGCTCTTCTACTATGAGGAAGCGGGCGGGCTTATGGAGTTTAAAGTTGATTGGAAGACTGGTACAAGCCGCCTTAACCGCGTCTTGTTGCGTCCCGAGGAGCGCGGCGGAGATGACAGTGCCGCGCCTGAGCGCGTCATTTATGCACCAAACGGACGGCGACTCTACACCAATACATGGAATGCGAATCCTGTCAACGGCTGGGCCTCAAAGCTGTGGGCAGAAGAGGATAACCACCTCGTGCCTGTTACGGGCTATGGCACGGGCACAGACGGCGGTGGCGGCGTAATGTTTACGGATAATGGTGATGTGCTCGTTCAGAAGCTTAAGCATCCGCGCGGTGAGAAGGATCCTCCGTGGGTCGTTTCGCGTCCAGCGGATGCCGCGCGCTTTAAGCCTGTGGAGTACAAGAATGGACTCCCCGTTTATGACTTTACGAAGCCTGAGCGGATATTTGAGAATGCGCGGCTGAGTGAGTCGACGGGCGGCTCGCAGATGGTCATTGACAAGAAGGGCAATGCCTTTGTCACGGCTCCTGCGGGCGATTCGCCAAGCCACACATTCTGTGGCGGCCGCGATGGCGTAGTTACTTGGACCTATCCGAATATGTGGCCAGGGCTTCATGCGGGACATGAAGCGCCGCGCAGTGCGCCGAAGGGACGCCTCACGGCTCCGACACGCATGCTGGGCGATTGTGTGCAGGTCTCGGGCACGGATGAGTCGATTGTCGCGATAAATGGCAATCACGGCGAAGTTTACCTCTTCACGACGGATGGTTTCTTCCTCGACCACATTCTTGAGAATTGCTTGACGGGTCGCCGTTGGGCATTTGGGTCGCTCCCGCGTGGGTCAGACCTAACGGGCGTTTCGCCAGGTGATGAGCACTTCTGGCCAACAATTAACCGCCTGCCCGATGGCAATATCTACTTCGTCGTCGGCAAGGACGCGAGTTGCGTGGTGCGGGTGGATGGACTCGAGACAATGCGCCGCTTTAATGGGGACTCCATTACGGTTACCACCAAGATGCTTCAGGATTTGCGTGAGGAGCAGGAGAAAGAGGCACGGCGGCAACTGATGACGAAAGGCATTGGGTCGCTCGTCTGTCGTCTCGTCGATAATAAGACAAGCAAGAAAGAGGGTACGGCGCGGAGTGCCGTGCCGACCGTGGATGGCAATCTCGAAGAAGATTGGGATAAGGATGACTTTGTCTCGATTGAAAATGCGGGTGCTTTCGCTTACTTCGACTCTAATTCGCGTCCGTATGATATTCGCGGGGCCCTAAAGGCTTCGCCCAGCAACCTCTATGTCGCGTGGAAGTGTGAAGGGACGCGTGAACTCGCGCGCAACTCGGGCGAATATTCGGAGCTCCTCTTCAAGACAGGCGGCGGCGTTGATATTATGCTCAGAACGAATCCGAAGGCTAAGGGACTCGACCCGCAGCCAGGCGACTTGCGCATCTTGGCGGCGATGGTGAAGAAGGTTGAAAATAAGCGCGAGACTTATGTGCCGCGCGTGATGCTCTACGAGCAGAAGACGGCGAAACCTTCCACCGCACGCGTTCCGTTTACATCGCCTGTAATGTCCGTCACCTTCGACCGCGTGGAGGATATTACTGACAAGTGCGAGTTCGCGGAAGGAAAGAAGGGCGACTATGAGCTCAAAGTTCCGCTGGAGGTGATTGGCTTTACACCCAAGATTGGGACAAAGACAATTGGCGATATTGGCGTATTGCGTGGCGCGGATGGTGCGACGGTAGCGCGGCTTTACTGGGCGAATAAGGCGACGGGCATTGTCTCGGATGTCCCGAGCGAAGTTATGCTCTCGCCGCGCAACTGGGGTCCCGTGAAGCTGTCGCGGTAAAGAAATAACGCTAGGTATTGAGGAGTCACTTTTGGTATAATAAGACTTATGAAAGTATCGATGCGCAGTATAGTTTGGGCACTTCCGTTAGCGTTTCTCGCGAGCGCGGCGGAAGGTGCGGGGGAGGGCGCGGCAGTAGAAGCCGCGCCTTTTATAGGTGCAAAATGGATTGGCGGCAATCCGCTGACATTGCCCGATGCCGATCTCGGCGCGGCACAATGGATTGTCCCGACCGATTCTAATAAGGAAGCCGTTTTTGAGACGACCTTCACGCTCGCGGTAAAACCAACTGTCGCGGAACTCGTTGTTGCGGCACAAGATGAGTTTTATGTCGAGATTAACGGGCTCAAGCGTTGGGGTGACTCGGCACGCGACCTCGCGCCAACGGGCGTATTTCACGACGGACGCTTCGCTAAGTTCGTGGATGCCGCGCCTGCACTCAAGGAAGGCGTGAATACGGTGCGCCTCACGGCAAAAGCCGCCGAGGGCAAGACACCTGCCGCGATTATGTCCATTCTTATGCCTGACGGACAGCGCGTGGCCACGGATGGCACGTGGAAGGGTGCACGGGTTCTAGGCGGTCCGCGTGATGTCCCTTGGGGCAAGGATATGGTCTTTCGCCGCGAGGTGAATTCGCCCGCATTTGAGAAGGGCTTTACGCTCGCGGGGTCCGTAAAGAAGGCGACACTCGCGATAACGGGGCTCGGATACTACGAAGCGAGCTTAAATGGTAAGCGCGTCGGGAATAAGCGGCTAGATCCGATTCCGTCTGATTATGATAAGCGGGTTTATTATTCGACTTATGATGTCTCTTCGCTCCTAAAGGCAGGGGAGAATACGCTTAAGGTCTTGCTCGGGCACGGCTGGTGGGATGTTCGTTCCGTCGCGACTTGGAACTGGGATATGGCGCCGTGGCGGAATCCGCCGCGTATGCTTGCGCGGCTTGATGTGGAGTTTACGGATGGCACCTCTACCTCTATTGTTTCAGATGGCACATGGCGGCAGGTGGAGAGTCCGATTGGGTATGACTGCATTCGTGAAGGCGAGGTCATAAATGCTCGAAACCGCCGCGCGATTGACCTAACCGCGTCATTTGTGTCCGCGCAAGAAGTCGCCGCGTCGCGTGGACGGCTGGTGGAGGAGATTGTTCCCGCGACAATCGTCAAGCGCACAGTTCCCGCGTGCCGCATTGACCGTGTGGGCGAGTGGTGGCGCGTTGACTTTGGTGAGAATCTAGCGGGCGTTATGCAGATGCGCTTTACGGACGCTGTGCCTGGACGCGTCGTGACTTTTCGCTATGATGAGCGCGATGGCGTGACGATTGATCCGCCTACGCCCTATGATGGGGCACCGCCGACTTCGGGCGCGAAGTATCCGCGTTGTATCGAATGATGGGGCACCGCCGACTTCGGGCGCGAAGTATCCGCGCTGTATCGACTGCCATTTTGGCTGGACGGCTTCGCACGATGTTCTGCCGGGTAGTGTCTTTCAGTGTGACCGCTATGTGACGCGCGGCGAGATGGGCGAAGTCTATGAGCCGCGCTTTACCTATGATGGCTTTCGCTATGTCTTTGTGAAAGGGCTTGGGCGTGCCCCAAAACTTGAAGAATGCGCGGCACTTGTTCTGCAGACCGACTTTGCCGATATTGGCACTTTCGCCTGTTCGGACGACTCATTCAACGCCCTCATCGCGGCGGCGGACCGTTCCTATAAAGCCAACTTTGTTAATGGCTTCCCGACGGACTGTCCCCACCGCGAAAAGAATGGCTGGACGGCTGACGCGGCACTTGCCTGCGAATTCGCGATGTATGCCTATGAAAACACTATTGCTTATATCGAGTGGCTCCAGCAAGTCTCTGAATCCCAGCGCGCGGACGGCATTTTTGCGGAAATTGTGCCTACGCCGGGTTGGGGCTACAATGCGCTTATCGACTGGGATGCGGTTATCGCGATTCTGCCGCGCGCACTCCGTCGTTATCGTGCAGAGGATAAGCCGCTTATCGAGATGTATCCGACTTTGACGAATTATCTAGAGAAAGTGGTCATCCCGAATCTCAAGGACGGTGTCTATAGCCGTGTGCGTGGCGATTGGCTTACGGCGGGGACGCTTCCTGATACAGGCATTATTGGTACATGCTACTTCAAGTATATGGTCGAGACGGCGGCGGAAACGGCGCGGCTCCTTGGGCGTCCAGCGGAAGCGGCGCGTTATGCGGCACTTGCGGACGCGGCGCGGCGTGGCTTTAATCGGGCGTATGCGAAGGGCGACGGACTCTATGGCGACGAGCGCGGGCGGCAGACAACGCAGGCGATGGCGCTTGAGTTTGGGATGGTGCCAGAGGCTGAGCGTGCGGCGGCGGAGCGGCATCTTATCGCGGCAGTTGAGGCGAAAGATGGACATCTCGACTTTGGGCTTCACGGCATGAAGTGGGTGCCGCGTGCTTTGTCCAAGGCGGGACGCACCGATCTCGCGTTTAAGATGTTCACGAAAGATACGATGCCAAGTCCCCTCGTTTGGCTCAAGCGCGGCGGCAAGACCCTCTGGGAAGACTGGGGCAATGGCTCCTCGCGCAACCATGTTATGTTCGCCGAGTTCGTCTGCTGGGCGTATCAGTATCTCGCGGGCATTCGTTTGGATGAGGGAGACGACGCGAATGGCTTTAAGAAGGTCATTATTGACCCGAAACCGATTGCGGAACTCAATTGGGCGCGGGCGGAAGTGAAGCTTGCGAACGGAACTCTCGCGGCGGGCTGGGAGCGGCAAGCGGATGGCGATATTAATATCACGGTTACTATCCCAGCGGGTACGGAAGCTAAAGTCTATACGGGCGAGGAGTTCGAGAAGATTGTGGGTCCATATAAGGGTGTCGTCAAGCGACGCGGGAAATTGTATAAATAGTAAGTCAATGGGTTAAGGTTCAAGGTCAAGGTCAACAGTGGACAGGATTAACAGGATTTGG
>CAVCJC010000047.1:0-15322 GCA_963602475.1 Lachnospira hominis (ex Liu et al. 2021) | reverse complement strand
GGGTTAGCACGGTTGCCGCCCGCCGTGCCGCATGTTGTCAGGCACAAACGCAAGAAAGGAGTAGCCGAAGTCGAGAGGTGAAGTCGAACAGTGGTGGGGCGCATTCGCGCCCTGCAAACGGTGGGCAAGCAAGATTCTTAGTTTTGTGATTAAGCCTGTTTGGTGTGACGGAGGGACCAGCAGGTCCAGGCGGAGAGGGTTTTGGCATCGGTTATGGAACCGCTCAGGATGGCTTCCTCGACTTCGGCTTGTGACATAACGACGGGATGGACATTCTCGTCAGGGTCTTGGTGCTGGGCGTGTGGGGTCGGGGAGAGTTCCGCGAAAAAGAGGTGGATGCGCTCCTCGCAATAGCCGGGCGTGCAGATGATGGTAGTCATCGGTTCAATCCGCGTCACTTCATAGCCTGTTTCTTCGGCTGTTTCGCGGCGTGCGCCTTCCTCGGGCGATTCGCCGCGCTCGAGTCCGCCCGCGATAATCTCAAGGAGGGCTTCTTCCGCCGCCTTGCGATATTGTTTGACGAACACGAAGTTTCCGTCCGGTCGCCGCGCGAGGATGCCCACGGCCGCGCCGTGGCGGACGACTTCCCGCTTGGTGCGGCGTCCGTCAGGTAGTTCGATATCGAGGATATCGACATTGATGATCTTGCCTGTATAGACGCGGCGTTCGGCGAGCGTCTTTTCAACGAGTGTATTATCAGTCATAGCACAGAAGAGTATACCAAAATGCGTCCGTTTTGTCAAAGCGTAATGCCGCGTCATTTTTTGGCAGTTTAGGGTGTACATTGGGCGCGGAATATGGTATAATAGTTCGCATAACAATCATACAACCTTAATCATTTTGGTTAAACACAATTATGTCTAAGAGTAAAAAAGTTGAGGAGGTCACGATTTCCTGGAGTACGGGAAAGAAGTGTCCGGTTCGTCTCGTTGATGATGTCTTCAATGAGGAGAACGCCGTTTTGGCTGACACCTTGCGCGAATGCGGCAAGGGCGAAATGCCGCGCGTTTTGCTTGTTGCGGACTACAATGTCGTCCATTATACCGAGGGTCTCGGTTCGCGTATTGGGCACTACTTCCAATCGCACGACATTAAGCTCGCCGGTCCCGCCGTCATTTTGCCTGGCGGTGAGCGCGTGAAGAATGATAAGAAGCTCAGTGTGGAGCGTGTGGCGCGCGCGGCAATTGAGGCGCGTATTGGCTGCAATGATGTTGTGCTCGCGATTGGTGGCGGGTGCGTATTGGATGTAGCGGGCTTTGCCGCGGCACAAATCCGCAATGGCGTGAACTTGGTGCGTATGCCTACGACCATTGCGACGCAGGCGGAAGGCGCGTATACGGACTTCGCGGCACTTGATGAGGGCTTTGTGAAGGATGCGTACCGTTTGCCGTCCTATCCCGCGGCGGTTATCGTCGATA
Source organism: Lachnospira hominis (ex Liu et al. 2021) (assembly GCA_963602475.1). GTDB lineage: Bacteria > Verrucomicrobiota > Kiritimatiellia > RFP12 > UBA1067 > UBA1067. The sequence goes on along the minus strand of CAVCJC010000047.1, from coordinate 13,904 downwards.
TTTCGTTTACACGCACGGTGCTCGATGGCGTTTGGCGCGGCGGTGTGGGCGAATGCGTGCGTTATGCCGTTGTGGAGGATTCTTCGCTTTACAAGTGGATTGCGGCGAATGCCGAGACGATTATGAAGCGTGATGAGACGCTGGCGCGTGAACTCGTGAAGAATATGATTGAGATCCGTACGAAGAAGGGTCCGAATGACTTCGCGGTGTGGTGCGCGATGCGTCTTGAGGCGATGAGCAACTATCGCTTGCCGCACGGGTATGCGCTTGGGATTGGCTCTTGTATGGAAGGGCTTTACGCGATTGAGCGCGGCATTTTGAAGGCGGGCGACTGGGAGGATGTTCCGCGTCTCTTCAAGCTCTGCGGCGCGATGCAGGGGCTTTCGCACAGTGTGCGGCTCTTCCTCAAGCCGAGCAACGTCCTTATGGGGCTTGACGCGTGGCAGCTCTCGACGGGCTCTATGGCGCGCACCTTGCCGAAGGCGATTGGTAAGTCGGTTGTTGAAGACGAACCCGACCGCGCGGTATATGAGGGCGTAATTTCACGTTTAGCGGATGTTTTGCTAAATGTTTAAATACCCCCTTGCGGACGCGGCGAAAATTTGGTATAATATATACTCATTCGACCACTCAAGAGAGTAAATACAACATGAAAGTACGTAGTTCCGTTCGTCGCATTTGCGAGAACTGCCGCATCATCCGCCGCAAAGGCGTGGTGCGCGTGATCTGCACAAACCCGCGCCATAAACAGCGTCAGGGCTAAAGAAAAAGAGGTAATATACATATGCCAAGAATGATGGGTGTGGATATTCCGGGCAAGAAGCATATTCGCTTCGCGCTGAGGTATATTCACGGTATCGGTCCAAAGCGCGCAGATGTCGTTTTGGAGGCTTGCAAGGTTGATCCGATGAAAAAGGCGGATGACCTTTCTCAGGAAGAAATTCACACGATCACGACATACGTTCAAGATCACTTTCGCGTTGAAGGCGATTTGCGCCGCGAAGTTTCTCAGAACATCCGTCGCTTGATTCAGATCGGTTCGTATCGCGGCATGCGCCACAAGAAGGGGCTCCCCGTTCGTGGTCAGCGCACGAAGACGAATGCGCGCACCCGTAAGGGCGGCAAGCGTATTTCTATCGCGATGCCTAAACAGGCGGGTCGCTAAGGAGAGATTGATCCATGAGTGAAGAAGTAAAGAAAGAAGTAGCCCCCGAGGCGGCAGCGCCGGCGGCGGAAGCTACGGCTACAGCCCCCGCGGCGGAGGGCGAAGGCGCGGCGAAGAAGCGTGCGGGTAAGTCGATTCCTGCGGGCATCGCGTTCATTCGTAGTACATTTAACAATACTCAGGTATCCATTGCGGACGCCCGTGGCGGTGTTATTTCTTGGAGCTCGGCTGGTAAGGCTGGTTTCAAGGGTAGCCGTAAGTCGACGGCGTTTGCCGCGACGATGGTCGCGCAGGACGCGGCGCGTGTCGCGGTCGCCAAGGGTATGCATGAGTGTGAAGTTCGTATGCAGGGCGCGGGTGCGGGTCGCGAAAGCGCCGTTCGTGCCATTCAGGCAGCGGGCATTCGTGTAACGCAAATTACCGACACGACACCGATTCCGCATAATGGTTGCCGCGCCCGTAAACGCAGGAGGGTCTAATCCATGTCTCGTTTTATTGGTTCTAAGTCTAAGGTTTCCCGCCGTTTCGGCGAGCCGATTTTCGGTCGCGAAAAGGAAATTAAGCGTGCGACGCCCCCGGGGCAGCACGGTGCGAAGCGTAAACGGAAAACTTCCGAATACGGTCAGCAGTTGATTGAAAAGCAGAAGGCTAAGTACATCTATGGTATGCGCGAGAGCCAGTTCCGCATCTTCTTTGAGCGCGCGAAAGCGAAGCAGGGTAAGACGGGTGACCTCCTCCTCCAGATGTGCGAATCGCGTCTTGACAATGTCGTTTATCGTCTCGGGATTGCCCCGACGCGCGCGGCGGCTCGTCAGCTCGTGACCCACCGCCACATCGTGGTTGATGGCAATGTCCTTAGCATTCCTTCCTATATCGTTAAGCCGGGTCAGACCGTTGGCGTACGCGAAAAGAACCGTCAGATGATTGCCATCGTCGATTCACTCGCGCACCGCAAGGCAACTGGTGCGTGGCTCGCGTGGGATGAAGCGACTATGACGGGTACCTTCTTGCAGGTTCCTGAGCGCGCGGAAATCCCTGAAAATATCAATGAACAGGCAATCGTCGAATTGTACTCGCGTTGATATTTCGTCCGTATCTTTAACTGTATTTGGGAGGTAATGTATGCCTATCCGTTTTGGCCAATTCGAACAGCCGCGGTCCGTCATCAAGGATCCGACAACCGCGACACCAACATACTGCCGTTTCACGGCGGAGCCCTTCGAAATTGGTTATGCCCGGACGATCGGCAACTCGTTGCGCCGCGTGCTCCTGTCCTCGATTGAGGGCATGGCTATCGCGTCCGTCAAGATTAAAGGCGTGAGCCACGAGTTTTCGACGATTAAGGGTTGCACAGAAGATGTCACCGACATCATTCTGAACCTTAAGCGCGTATTGCTTAAGACGCTGAATGATTCGCGCGAACCTCAGACGATTACGCTCAAGGCGAAAGGGCCTTGCGTGGTTACGGCGGGGGACTTCGCGCAGTCCAACAGCATTGAGGTCCTCAACCCGAAGCAAGAAATTGCGACGCTGGATGTCGACGGCGAACTCGAGATGGAGTGCGACGTGCGCATTGGTCGTGGTTTCTGCCTCGCGGATGTCAACAAGAAGCCTGACCAAGAAATTGGCAAGATTGCGATTGACTCAATCTTCTCGCCTGTGACCCGCGTCAACTTCCTCGTTGAGAATACCCGCGTCGGTAATCGTACGGACTACGAGAAGCTTGTTCTCGATATCTGGACTGATGGACGCGTCGATCCTGAGACGGCGCTCAAGACGGCTTCGGCTGTTTTGCGTGGTCACCTCGATGTCTTCGTGGGCGAAGGGACGGTTGTCGAGCCGGTGGAACTTCCGAAGGAGGAAGATGCCGAGGATCGCGAGCGTCTGCGTGAATTGCTCAACAAGTCGGTTAATGAAATCGAGTTGAGCGTGCGCGCGGCGAACTGCCTCAATAACGCGAACATTTCAACTGTGGGTGAACTCGCCGCCAAGACAGAGGCGGATATGCTCAAGTATCGTAACTTCGGTAAGAAGTCACTTTCTGAGATTAAGCAGAAGCTCACCGATTTGGGTCTCAGCCTCGGGTTCAAGTTTGACCCGAAGTTGATGGAAGGCCCCACAACCAAGTAAGGAGTTTTTAGACCATGCGTCATCAAAGAGTTATGAAAAAGTTTGGGCGTTCCACCGCCCATCGTCAGATGCTCATGCGTAGCCTCGTGACGAATCTCATCCTCGCGGAGTCGATTAAGACGACTCTGCCGAAGGCTAAGGAAGCGCGTAAGGACGCGGATAAGATTGTGACGATTGCCAAGAAGGGCGATCTCTCCGCGCGTCGTTTGGCGGCACGCCGTCTCACGCAGCCTGCAGCGGTTCAGAAGCTGTTCGATACAATTGCTCCTGCGATGAAGGATCGCAAGGGCGGTTACACCCGCATCGTTAAGCTCGGCACCCGCAAGGGCGACGCGGCTGAGATGTGCATCCTTCAGTGGGTTACGGCGGGCGAAATGGCCGCGTCGAAGCCTGCGACCGAAAAGCCGGCGAAGGAGGTGAAATAATGGCGATTGTTCTCAAGCTCAAGAAGGGTGAGTCCGTTGAACGCGGGCTCAAGCGCCTGAAGAAGATTCTTGATAAGGAAGCTCTCCTCAAGACTCTGCGTGATCAGCGCTACTTTGAAAAGCCTTGTGTGAAGGCACGCAAGAAATCTCAGCGTGCCCGCATCCGCAATCGTTCGCGCCGTGGGCGCATGGAACTCAACTAAGAGTTCAGGTGAAAGCGCCGCGCCTCTTGCGCGGCGCTTTTTGTTTTAAAAGGCGGATATGTTAGAGAAGATAGCGATTCGTAAGGAGATGAGAGAGAAGCGCCGCGCGGTCACCCCCGACCAGCGCGAAAAAGCTTCACGGCTTCTTTCGCAGACGCTCTTGCAGAATCCCCGCCTCAAAAGTGCCGCGTGCGTGGCGGTGTATCTCGCGTCCGTTCAGGAACTCGACCTTTCGGGGCTCATTACGGAACTTCTCCGTCGCGGCGTGCAACTTGCCGCGCCGCGCTGGAATGGTACGGACTACGAACTTGCCGCGCTCACGAGCCTAGAAGGGACCGCCTTGCGTGAGGGGCCGATGCATATCTTCGAGCCGACTGAAGAAGCGCGGCAGATTGCCCCGATCGAAGTTGATGTTTGGATTCTACCTGGTCTCGCTTTCACGCGTGAGGGGGCTCGTCTCGGCTATGGTGGCGGCTGGTATGATAGGCTTCTTGCGAATGCTGCGCCCACTGCGCACCGCGTGGGAGTCGGGTATGATTTTCAAGTTTTGGAGGCTTTGCCGACTGAAATGCACGATTATAGCTTAACAGAAATAGTTTTTGCGCCCTTGAAATAACAGTTGTTAATTTGGGCTTGTTTTGCTATAATTATTGCTAACAAGGTGATTTTGTGCTCTTAACTAAGGAACGAATTATATGAACAAGTACATGGATACTTTTATGAAGACCTTCCCCTACGAAGGCCTTACATACGATGATGTCACGCTCGTGACGCAATACGCTGACTTTGTGCCAGATGAAGCGTCCCTCGAGACGAAGTTGACGAGTCGTATGAAGATGAAGATTCCGTTCATCTCTGCGGCGATGGATACGGTGACCGAAGCGCCTATGGCGATTGCGATGGCGCTCGCGGGTGGCATTGGTGTCATTCATAAAAACCTTGAGGAAGATGACCAAGCGAAGGAAGTCGCCAAGGTCAAGAACTACTTAAACGGACTCATCGCCGCGCCTGTGTGCTTCCACGCGAACGACGACATTAGCTTCCTGCGTTCTGAGAAGAAGCGTATGGGGCTTAAGTTCAATGGCTTCCCTGTGCTGGACGACAAAGACCGCCTCGTCGGTATGATTACTTCGTCGGATATGCGTTTTGCGCCGATGAATGCGATGAAGCTCAAGGATGTTATGCAGCCCGCACCGATTACGGCAAAGCCCGGCACTTCGCTTCGCAAGGCCTATGACCTTATGCGCGCGGCGAAGGTGGGTAAGTTGCCGCTCGTCGATAAGAGTGGTCATGTCGTTGGGCTTTACAGCTTCACGGATGTCCAGCGCCTCATCGAGAACAAGGATCCGACGACGAACTGCGACGACAAGTTCCGTCTGCGCGTGTCGGCTTCGGTTTCGGGCGGTAAGGGCGACTATGGTCGTATGGAGAAGCTCGCGGAAGCGGGCGTGGACGCGATTGTCGTTGACTCGGCGCACGGACACTCCAAGGGCATTATGGAGATGACAAAATGGATCGTCAAGCACTATCCGAAGATTGATGTCATCGCGGGCAATATTGCGACGGGCGAAGCGGCGACGGCGCTCGCGAAGTGTGGGGCGCATGCGGTTAAGGTTGGCATTGGGCCAGGCTCGATTTGCACGACCCGCGTCGTTTGTGGCGTGGGCATCCCGCAATTGACGGCGGTTTACAACGCGGCGAAGGCGTTACGCGGCACAGGTGTCGCGGTTATCGCTGATGGCGGCATTAAGCTCTCGGGCGATGTGCCGAAGGCGCTCGCGGCGGGTGCGGATAGCGTAATGCTTGGCTCGGTCCTGGCGGGTACGGAAGAGTCGCCAGGCGAGAAGATTTATTCCAATGGTCGTCAGTATGTTGTCTATCGTGGTATGGGCTCTATGGCGGCGCTCAAGAATGGCAAGGGTTCCCGTGCGCGATACTTCCAAGACAATGAGGCGGACGATGAACTCGTGCCGCAGGGCATTGAGGGTATGGTGCCGTATTCGGGGCATGTGAAGTCCATCATGACGCAGTTCTGCGGCGGACTTCGCGCGAGCCTCGGCTATTGCGGAACAAAGACGATTGCCGAACTTCAGGAGCGCGGCAAATTCTATCGTGTCACAGCGGCGGGACAGCGCGAGGCGCGTCCGCATGACATCACGATTACGAAGGAAGCCCCTAACTACCGCACCTAATAATGGCTAAGAAGACGCTGATAGATATTGGACGCGAATGGCTCGACACTTTAGTTGTCGCGCTCTCGGTGGCGATGGCTTTTCGTGCCTATTTCTATCAGCCGTTCAACATCCCGACGGGCTCTATGCAGACGACCCTCTATGGCAACCACATAGAGGCGTGTGCGGAGCCTGGCGTGATGCAAACAACGCCCCTCAAATGGCTGAATTGGGCTTTTACGGGGCGTGATTATAAGGAAGTGAGGGCTCCGTTCTCGGGGCAAGTCTATGTCGCGCCGCGCAATGACGGACGCTTCGCGCTCACGGTTATAGCCCCCGATGGGCGGCGCGGACCTATTACGAATCTGCCAAATGATGCCCTTGCCGTATTGCCTGTGAGACCGGGGGAGCGCGTTTTGAAGGGGCAACGCCTTTTCGCGGGCTATGATACGACGGGCGACTTCATCTTCGTCAATCGGTGGCTTTGGAACTTTAGAAAACCGCATTCGGGCGAAGTAATGATATTCTCGACGACGGGCATCTCGGCGCTCCAGCAAGGGACGCATTACATTAAGCGTATGAAAGCCGCGCCAGGCGAGTCTTATACCCTCGAACATCCAATAAATGGGCAAGCGCCTTCCACTGTCACGATGGGGGCGGACGAATATTTTGCCTGTGGTGACAACTTCAACAACAGTTTCGACAGCCGCTACTGGGGCACGGTTCCCGGTAAGAACTTGCGCGGCACAGCAGCTTGTGTTTTTTGGCCGATCATCAACCCTCGTTGGGGAACAATAAAATGAGCGAAGAACAACTAATATCCGTACCTTGCCAATTTGGAGAGAATGGCAACTTCTTGATTGAGCGCGAGCTAGGTCGCGGCGGAATGGGTGGCGTCTACATGGGGCGCGACAAGATGCTCGACCGCCCAGTCGCCGTCAAGATTATGTTGCGCGAATATGGCACGGACGCGGCATTTGTCGAAAAGTTTAAGAAGGAAGCCCAAGCGGCGGCGCGGCTGATTCACCCGAATATTGCCCAGATTTATTCCTATGGCATTTCGGATGGTATGCCTTATATCGCGATGGAACTCGTCGCGGGGGGCTCGCTCTATCAGTTGATGCAGAACTTTGGTGCGAAGATAGATATTGCCCGCACGCTGAAGATTTGTGAGCAGGTCGCGCAGGCGCTCCGTTGTGCGTCCGACCAGGGTCTCGTCCACGGCGATGTGAAGCCCGAGAATATCCTCCTCGACTCGAACGGCAATGCGAAACTCGTGGACTTTGGTCTTGCCGCGATGCAGAAGGATACTTCCGAGATTTGGGGCACGCCTTATTATATTGCGCCTGAGAAGGTGCGCAAGCTGCCCGTCGATTATCGTGCGGATATGTATTCCTTGGGCGGGACGCTTTACCACGCTCTCACGGGTGTCGCACCTTTTGAGGGTACGGACGCGATGGAAGTCGTGAAGGCGCGTTTTGAGCGTAAGCCGCGCAAGCCGAGCGAGATTCGTCCGGAACTCTCCCCGAAGATTGACGAGCTCATTATGACGATGCTCGCGGAAAATCCCGATGACCGCTACCCGACCTTTGAGGCACTCGTGGAGGCGTTCCGTCAAGTAATGACGACGGGTCTCACGACCAAGATTGCTTCCCCAACGGCTACGCAACGGACGACTGTGACGGCGAATCATAGCCGCAAGATTGTTCTCAAGGGGCGCCGTCCGATGAAGTTGAAGCGTCCAGGCGCGGCGGAAGAGCCTACCCAAGAGGATACGCCCGCGATTGAGGGGGACGAAATGTCCCCAGTTTCGCCCGAGGCAGAAAACGCGGCAAAAGCGTCCGACGATGATGATGACGATGAAGAGGGCGGCGGCAACCTCGCCCTTAAGGCGGTAGCTGTTGTTGTCGGCATTATTGTCATAATTGGACTTATCGCGGGCGGACTTGTCTGGTACAAGGCGGCGGATAAGGCGGAACGCGAACGCGCCGTCATTGAGCAGATTCAGAAGGGTGTCGCGACGGCTCGCTCCTCGATTGAGAAGACGCGCGAAGCCGCCCAGAAGTTCAGTGCTGAGTTTAGCACATTCGCTTCGAGCGTCGTCGAGACTTGCCAAAAGACATCCGATGGGCTGATGGAACTTATGAAGGGACAATATCCTGCCGATGTTCTCGCCCAGATGCGTCCGCCTAAGAGCAAAGAGCTCTTGGAAGCGGAAGCCTCGACAAATATCGTAGTTGTCACGGCACCGTCCGTGGCGGATACGAATGCGGTGGCGACGGCAACTTCCACAAATGGAACGAATGTTGTCGCGGCGGCGGCTCCAGCGCCTGCACCTGCACCTGCCCCAGCCCCTGCACCCGCTCCTGCCCCAGAACCAGCACCACTTTCGGCAGATTTGCCTGCTTTCGTGAAGGATGCTCACGACCTTTGGATGCGCTCTTACACGGCTCAAGCGGCAATTATCCGTATTCAGGCTGGAATGCGCGCGGCAATTGCGGCGTGTGATAAGGCTAAGGAGATTACGGGCGATGACGAGGAAGCGCTCCGTAAGCTCGAGGACATCAATAATGAAGCGAAAGACCTCTACGAACAGGCGAAGGGCAGTCCTGCCGTGGAAGCTGTGCAGAAGGCTAAGGGTTATGTGAATAGCCGTGGTCCGAAGCTCGTAGAGAAGGTTAAACGCCAAATTCGTGAAGCGAAGGCGCAAGCCGACCGTGCAGCCAAGAAGAAGGCGGCGGAGGAAGCGGAAGCCGCGAAGAAGAAAGCGGCGGAAGAAGCGTATGAGGCGGCGAAAAATGATGAAATTAGCCGCGCAAAGGCTTGTTTTGACGACTTTGCGAATAGCTACTTCCGTACCCTCGATTGGGAAGGAGCCGAAAAGGCGCTCTCTTATCTTGAGGCGGACCCCGTCGCACCCTACAAGACGGCGGAAGGCTCTCTGCAGATTAAGACCGAGAAGAATAAGGTCAAGATGATGCAGAGCGTCCAAGATATTATGATGCGCAATTTGGCGAATTACACCTTTACCCGCTCTGAATTGAAGGGTTGGATCTGCAAGAAGACGACCAACTCGTATTTGGAAATTGAGAAGGGTGGCTCTTCGCGTAAGCTCACGTGGGTTAAGTTCTATAGTGAATACCCCGGCAACATGAGCGAACTCATCAATAAATACATCCGCCGCGGACGCGAGAATGGTAAGCCGCGCTTGAACCAGCGCACTCAGACCGAGGCACTCTTTGGCGCGGCACTTACGATGCGCATTATCTGCGTGAAGGAAGCGACTGCCGCTAAGTGGGGCGAGGAACTCGCGAAGGAAGCGGTCAAAAAGGCTAATAACGAGTACTATTTCAAGATGGCGAAGGAAATCTTCCCTGATATCGACTTCTCTGAAATCGCTAAGCAAATCCAATCGGAGCAGATCTAAAGCGATGAAAAATACAGATTATCTAAAGAAAATACTTAATTCGACAGTCTATGATGTCGCGCGGGTCACGCCCCTCGATGAGGCGACGGATCTCTCGCGGCGTTTTGGTACGCGCTTCCTACTCAAGCGCGAAGATTTGCAACCCATCCACGCCTACAAGATTCGCGGCGCTTATAATAAGATGAGCCAAATGCCGCGCGCGGCACTTGATAAGGGTGTGATTTGCGCTTCGGCGGGAAACCACGCGCAGGGTGTGGCGCTTTCAGCCCGAAAACTCGGATGCAAGGCGACGATTGTTATGCCAGTGACGACCCCCGAGATTAAGATTAATGCGGTTAAGTCGTACGGAGCTTCCATCGTCCTTCACGGCGACAGCTATTCCGATACCTATGAGGAACTCGAGCGCCAGATTAAGGAGCATCATTATACTTACATTGCCCCATTTGATGACCCCGATGTCATTGCGGGACAGGGTACCGTCGCGAAAGAGATTCTTGACCAAGCGGGGCGCGGCTTAACGGCTATTTTCGTCCCGATTGGGGGTGGCGGACTCGCCGCGGGCGTTTCGGTCTATGTTAAGAGCGTCCGTCCCAATGTTAAGGTCTATGGTGTTGAGCCGGCGGATTCGGACTGTATGTATCGCTCCCTCAAGGCGGGGCGCATCGTGACGCTTGATAACCCCGGACTTTTCGCGGACGGTGTCTGCGTGAAGACGCCTGGCAAGGAAACGTTCCGTATCTGCCGCGAGAACTTGGACGGAATCATCCGTGTGACAACGGCGGAGACTTGCGCAGCAGTTAAGGATATTTTTGAAGCGACGCGGGCGATTTGTGAGCCAGCGGGAGCCCTCGCGCTCGCCGCCGCGAAAAAGACTGCCAAGAAGGGCGATGTTTGCGCGTGCATTATCTCGGGCGCGAATATGAACTTCGACCGCATCCGCTTCATCTCTGAGGAAACGGAAATTGGTGAAAAGCGCGAGGCGATTCTCGCGTGCCGCATTCCAGAGGAGCGCGGCAGTTTCATGAACTTCGTCCGTAAGCTCGGTAAGCGCAATGTGACGGAGTTTAATTACCGTATGAGTGCCCCCGATCACGCGCACATCTTCCTTGGGGTCTCGGTGAAGAATACGGACGAGATTAAGTCTCTCATTCAGACCTTTGAGAAGGCGCATATGCCGACCATAGACTTGACGAATGATTCCCTCGCGAAGGACCATGTGCGTCATATGGTGGGCGGGCATGTCGTGAATGTGACCGACGAGCGGATTCTTTCCTTTGAGTTCCCTGAGCGACCTGGCGCCTTGATGAAGTTTTTGGAAGTCGTGGCGGGACGCTGGAATATTTCGATGTTCCACTACCGCAATCACGGTGCGGACTATGGTAAGATTCTCGTGGGCTTTCAAGTGCCCACCAAGGAGCGCGCCCTCTTTAAAGAGACCCTCGATAAAATCGGGTATGTCTATGAGGATGTGACGAGCCGCCCTGTGATTCAATACTTCCTTGGCAACCGCCCCCTCGATAACAAGGCTTAATAACAACCAAAAGAAAGTAAACACTCACCATGACACAGAACGCATTTTTACAGGATCTGGCCATGTTGATGGCCGTCGCTGGTTTAATTTCCGTTCTCTTTACGCGCCTTAAATGGCCGAAAGTCATAGGCTACATCCTCGCGGGCGTGCTCCTTAGTAGCCACCTCTGGGGCTTTTCGTTCTTGGCGGACGAGAGTAGCGTCCAAACCATTGCCCAGCTCGGCATTATCTTCCTCATGTTTACGATGGGGCTTGAGTTCTCGACATCAGAAATGAGACGGATAAAGGATGTGACGCTGCCGACCGCCATTCTCGATACAGCAATTATGACATGGCTTGGGTACACTTTCGGACGGCAGGTCTGCGGATGGGATACGGTTCCTTCCATCTTCCTCGGGGTCGCCATTTGCGATAGCTCGACGAGTCTTCTCGCGAAAATCATCGACGAAATGAATTGGTCGCGGCGTCCGTTTGTAAAATATGTAATTGGCACCTCGGTCTGCGAAGACATCATTTGTGTCGGACTCATCGCTTTGGTGACGGGTGTCGCCCAAGGGAAGGGTATGTCGCTCGGCGCGGCGGGCATGTCACTCGGGGGCTTGCTCATCTTTTCCTTCGCTGTAATCGTCTTTGGTCTCGTACTTGTGCCGCGCTTGCTTTCTTCTGTGGCGCGGCACGGCGATAACGAAACCCTGCTCTTGACCGTGCTGGGTTGCTGCTTCTTTGTGACTTATATTGCCTTTAAACTCGACTTCTCCCTCGCGCTCGGCGCCTTCTTGGTCGGCGTTTTGGGTTCGAGCTCAGATGTCCGTCGCCGCTTGCACCAAATGGTCGAGCCGCTTAAGTCGATGTTTGCCGCGGTATTCTTCGTTTCAATCGGTCTTTTGGTGAATCCCTATGTCTGCTGGGAGAATATTGGGCTTATCCTGCTACTTTCCGCCGTCGTTATGGTCGGCAAGGGTATCGACTGCTTCGCGGGCGGACTCGCCACGGGCGAATCGCTTAAGACTTCCGTCCAAATGGGTATGGGCCTCGCCCAAATCGGAGAGTTCGCCTATATGGTGGCGCTCCTTTACCTTACCCTGACAGGTGACGCGGACCGTCCCATGTACCAAGTCGTCGTCGGCGTTTCGCTTTTGACGACACTTCTGAACCCAGTTATGCTCCGCCTCTCGGACCCCTTGGGCGACTGGGTGGAAAAGAAATGCCCCGCTGGTCTCGCGGCGAAACTCTCCGCCTACCGAAGCTTCCTTGCCCGCTACCGCAAGTCGTCCCCCGAGGATGTGGCGGAAGACCGCCGCCATGTGCGTTCGGTCATAATGAAGCTCGCGCTCATTGCCGCGCTCGAGTTTGCCGTGGCACTCGCTTTCGGACTCCTGAATAATCAGGACTGGAGTTCGCTCTCCGTCTGGTTTGACGGACACAAACAATTGGTGCTTTACCTCATCCAGAACTTGTTCCTCGCGGCACTTCTCGCCCCTGTCTTCTTCTTGGCGCAGAACTTGGCGCACACCGTCGCGACAATCGTGCTCGGTACGCGCAAGGGCGTCCAATCGGGCTCGGCGATTACGAGCGCCGTCCGTTTTGTCGTCGTCGGCGCGGTACTCGGACTCTTCTTCCTCGAAGCGGTTATGATTAATGTTAACCTGATGCCTGAAAATCGCTGGGTGCGCATTAGTGTCGCGGTCATCATTCTCGCCGTAGCGATTTTTGGATGGAAGTTCTTCCTTCGGGCAGGGCGCCGCGCCTATTCTCGGCTTCAAACGGCACTCAATGCGGATGCCGATGAGGCGGCGGAGTCTCCCGAGCAGGTACTCCCCGCGGCACGCTTTGCCCGCCAAGAGATTGTCGTTAATTCTCCAGCTGTGGGCGAGACCGTCGTCACCCTGAATGTGCGCCAAAAGACAGGCGTGAATGTAGTCGCCGTCGAGCGCGGCGGTGTGCGTGTCGCGAACTTTGGCCCGTCTTTCGTCTTTGGTCCTGGCGATGTACTCGTTGTCACAGGTGACGAAGCCCAGCTTAAGGCGCTCCGTGACCTCGTAAAGGAAGTCGACTAATGCGCCGCGTGCCGCTTTTGCCCCTTGTGGCAGTGGCACTCTTGGGAGTCGGGGTTGCCGCACAAGTTGCGCTCACAAAGCGCCGCGCGGCGGCGGAACCCGTCGTCAGCGAAAGCGTTTTGACCGCCCTTGGCGGACTCCGCTCCGTCGCCGCCGAGTTCGTCTGGTTTCGAGCGGACATGCTACAGAGCGAGGGACGCTATGCCGAAATGGTACAACTCGCGAATACCCTAACCCTACTAGAACCGCATGTTCCCGAGGTTTGGAGCTACGCGGCGTGGAATCTCGCGTATAACATATCCGTTATGATGCCCACCCTCGAAGATCGTTGGCGGTGGGTGGAAGCGGGGCTACGGCTTTTGCGCGATAAGGGGCTCGCGTTTAATCCTGAGTCCGCCGAACTTTATCGGGAAATAGCTTTCCTTTTTGAGTTCAAAATTGGCGTCGATATCGATAGTGCCGCGTCACTTTACCGCGTCGAGTGGGCAAAGCTCACGGACGAGGCGGAGCGCACAGGCGATTGGGCGTCCCTCAAGATGGATGTCGCCCGAATGAAGGATGTTGAGAAGCGGTACGAACTCCACAATTGGAAGAGTCCCTTCTTCTCAGCGGTCTATTGGGCGGATAAGGGACTTGCCTACGCGGGCAAACAAGACGCGGCATTCTTGAATGAGATTATTAGACAATCCCTCGCCCTCGAAAGCAAGAACGCAGCTAAGTAGCCTAGAGGCCCTTGCCCGCCGTTTATTGGGCGCGAATGCGCCCCACCATTGTTCGACTTCGACTTTTACCTTC
>CAVCJC010000046.1:10909-15979 GCA_963602475.1 Lachnospira hominis (ex Liu et al. 2021) | reverse complement strand
CATCAAAGGGACATTAAAGGACTACGAGAACAAGGTGTTGACCTCGTCCGCCGCTGTGACGATTCAGGCGGTTGCGACGAACGGAACGGTCATCGCCTCGACAAAGGTGGCAGATCCGACGGACGATGGCTACAACTTCCTTTTGCAGATTCCGCTCTCCACGACGGCTACGGACTCCACGGTCGCGATTGGCGACAAGCTCAACTTCGTCCTTATTCAGGAGTCGGGGCTCTCCCTCTCGGGCAGTTCGCTTCTTGTAGGTGACGCGAATGCGGTTTCGACGGCTACCTTCGCGTTCGTTAACACGAAAGAATACACAAAGGATGGTACAACGGTCAGTATCCCTCAGGAATATCTAGACGCAATTGTCCCGTGGATGGAAGCCAATGATATTACGGGTGACTACGATCCCTTCGCCGACTATGATGGCGATGGCGCGTCAAACTATGAGGAATATCGCGCGGGGACAAATCCGTTTGACAGCTCGGATAAGTTGCGGATTACCGCCTACACTGCGTCGCAGAATGCGGCTCATTCGCTCAGTTTCGAATATGTCGGTGGGCATCTTTACGGAGTTTTGACGACGCTTTCGTTGACGAACCCGCAGTGGGCGACTCAAAAGGCGAAAAAGACTGAAGCGGGTACTGAACAGGAGCAGATAATGCCGTCCGCGAATGAAGACGATCTCGGTGTTGCGACAATCTATGTGGTGCCAGCCGAGGGCGCGACAAGCCAATTCTTCAAGTTGGAGGTGAAGTAATGAAGAAGATTATTGCCTGCGTGACCGTCGCGGCACTTTCGATTATGTCGCGGGCGGCGCACATTGAGGAAACGATGACCCTCGCGAAGGGGTGGAACGCGATTTACCTTGAATCCACGCCGACCAATGCGCCTTGCGAGGTCTTTTTCGCTGATGCGCCAGTGACGCATGTCGCGTCCTACCAGTCCGATGCCTACTCGTCCACGCGGCAGCTCGCGGATGATGGGACGGAGATTGCCCAGAAGCCCCTCTCTTACAATGTGTGGATTAAGGGTGATGAGACGGCTTCGACGCTTTCCTCGCTTGTGGGGGGTCACGTTTATATGATTTACGCGACGGATGCTTGGAGTTACACATTCCTCGGCGTGCCTGCCGCGCCGCGTTTTACTTGGCGCGCCACAACGAGTGAAACGGGCTTTATGAACCTCGTGGGGGTCTCGGCGGATGCGAGTGCTACTGTCTCCGCAAAGGGCTATTTTGGTGAAGGTCCCTTTGGTACGGCTAATGGCACAGCCTATCAAATCGGCGGGACTAAGACGAGTGCCCCGACATTTCTGCCGATGACGATTGGCACTAAGAGCGCGAAGCTCCAGGGTGGCAAAGCATATGCGCTGACGGCGACGAGCGATGCGGAGTGGCCGGGCGTGATTGGCTTCTCGGGTGTTGCACAGGTTGGGTTTGACTCCGGTAACTTCGCGGATGTCACGCTCAAGAACTGCGGCACGACGAATCACACCTTCCGCGTGAAGATGATTGCTTCCTCGGATGCACAGGAGACATTCCCCGACGGACTCCTAAAGCGCCGCCTGAAAGACGAACAGGGCAACGCCTATTGGACGAATATCGTAAAAGATGTTTCTTGGGATGTTGAACTCGCGTCCGACGCTCTTAGCGTGCAGAAGTTCGCTTTGGAACGCCAGAATATGGTGGCGGGCACGACATACGCGGCGGTGATGCAAATTGAAGATGAGAAATCCGCGATGCGCGTAAGGATTCCTGTGACGATTGGCGAGAAGACGGCGGACGAAGTGGCGTTCCCCACGGGACTTTGGTCGGGCTACATCCAAATGGAAACCGTCTCGTCGCTCACAAACGAGACACCCACTGCGTCCGCTGGCACGCTGAAGATGAACATCCTCGTTCATGTTGACGCGGATGGCAACGCTAAGCTTCTCCAGCGCGTTGCGGCTGGCACCGACGCAAATGGGGCGATACACCTCTTTAAGGAACTCGCTTCCGCGAAGAAGGCGTGTGAAAACCCGCGGCGCATTTCGTCCGTGATGATGAGCGTGGATAATCCCATAGTTGCCGCGAGCTCATATACAAAGTTCGGTGATCATCTGCAGTTTGCTTGGACGGTTGACTCCAAGGCGAGTGATAATCCGTTCCGCCACGCTTGGCATCCCGACCACGACGGCAAGACAGCCGACTACTCTAGCGATGTTGTGAGTGGCGACGACCTCAGTAACTATGTTAACCCCGTGAAGCCCGAACTTTGGAGCATTACGAATACGCTTCATCTTTCGTGGCACAAGCAGAATATTGAGACGGAAGATGTCGACTTCGAGCAGAATCCGAATGAAACCACCGCTGGTTTCGCGACTTGGACAGTCGGTGGACTTCTTTCCACTGGCGAGATAAACTCATTTGGCATATTCTACTTAAAGCGCATTGTCGAAGTCGGCAAGATTGAAGAATAGTTGAAAGGACTTTTACTATGAAGAAGCAAAATATGAAGAAATCTAGAAGTGCCGCGTTTGCTGCGGTCGCCCTATGGGTCGCGGTGAGCGCGATGGTTCCGTTAAAGGCTGCGGTGCCTGAATTGCTAACCTATCGTGGACAGCTAACCCGCACAGGCGGATTTGCCGAAAACGGCGAGAACTTGACGCTCACATTCAAGATATACGATAGTGCCGCGCCAACTACGCCGCTTTGGGGACGCTCCCTCGTGGCGACGGTGGATAAGTACGGTGTATTTTATGCCGAACTCAAGGACGACAACGGCGCGGTTGTGCAGGGCGCGACCTACACATCACTCGTCGAGGCGGTCGCCGCCGCGAAAGGTGCGATTGAAATTGGTCTTACACCACCTAATGCCACCGAAATAAAGCCGCGTCAGACGCTCACGACGGGCGTACGTGCCGCGCGTGCCGCACGCACCAAGGCGGTGGATGTGTTTTACGCGCAGAATCTCGTCGCGGTCGAAAAGGCGGCTATTGATGAGCTACTCGTATCGTCCGTTACCGTGACGAATGGCACGGCGCAACTTCCGCCCGTCTGCTATCTCGCCTCGGCGGCGGAGCAGTCGGTGGGTGGCGGCAACGGGAAAGTGACGGTGAAGGGACTTTCCCCCGCTCGTGCGGCGTATCCCTACGCCCCCGCCGCGAGCGGATGCTATACGACAGGTGCTGCTTCGTGTGATATGGTTCTCACCTATGAAAATGATGAAGGAGCCTTCACGGTGTTACTGCCGAAGGGGTGTCAGGTGCAAGGCGACACTTCCGCGACGCGCACGGTAAGCGCGACGGCATTTGGTAAGGCTCATTGATATAAAGGAAGCGTGATATGAAAAAGTTGATTTTGATAGCTTCTCTCGCGGCAACAATCGTTGCCGAGGCGCGTTTTTCGACGACACACATCGAATTGACGGATGCGACGGCTGCCACTCTCGAGGGCGATACGATTTACGATGTGAGCGAGAATCGGACCATCTCGGCGAGCGCGGGCGAGAGTAGGTTTCAAGTGAAAGGCAACAAGACGGTCGCCATTAATGTCAAAAAAGGCGTGACGCTTACAGTCAATGGCGGCGCGGCGACGGGTGAGAAGGGTGCTGGCGCGGCAATTTATGTTGAGCCGGGTTCAACGCTCTATCTGCTCGGCGAGGGTACGCTCGTGGCGAACGGTGGCGCGGCAGGCAACGGACTTCAAGGCTTGGGTGGCGGTAACGGCTATTACACAGGAGGTTCTGATTCTGGCACGAGCGGTGCGGGCGGCACGGGCGGCAAAGGCGGTGGCGGCGGCGCGGCGGCCATCGGTGGCGTAGGCGGCTCGGGTGGCGCGGGCGGCGCGGGCGGCGCGAGTGTCACCAGGGCTTGCAATGGCTCGGACTTCAGTGGAAATGGTAATGACGGCTCCACAGGCGAGAAGGGGTCTAACGGTTCCGCGATGGGCAAGGTCGTGATTCTTGGCAACCTCACCGTCCAAGCGACGGCTGGAGCGGCTGCTACGGCTGATGGCGCGGCAGGTGCGAAGGGCAATATGGGCACGGACGCGGGTTCGGGCAATACTCGAAACTACGCATCTGGTGGCGGCGGTGGCGGCGGCGGTGGCTCACGCGGTCAGAGCGCCCTCTTCGGCATCGGCGGTGGTGGCGCAGGCGGTGCTGGTGGTGGTGGCGGCGGCTCTGGCGGCACGCAATGCACGGCGGCTGGTTCGGGTCATGAGGCACCTTACGGAGAAGGTGGCAAAGGCGGTAAATCCGCTGTTGGCACGACTGGCACGACGGGTAATGGTGGCAACCCCTCGTCGACGCGCTCGCGCTACTGGGGTAGCTCCACGAGTGGCGGTGGAGGCTCGGGCGGTGATGCTAACAGCTCACGCGCGGATAATGGCTCGCTCATAGTCGGTGCGTCCGTTAAGTTCGCCTCCTCCCCGCGGCGCGTCAGTAATACGCCCATCGTGGCTATTTCGCCAGGACTTTATACAACAACAATCAAGTTCATGTCCCAAGGTGAAGAAGTTGGTTCGGTCGAGGCTTCGCTTATGGGGCAGTTGCCAGCTTGCACGGATGTCTCCCGTAACGGTTACCGCTTCCTCGGCTACTTCACGGCTGAGGAGGGCGGCGTGTGCATCTACGGTTCGGACGGATCGCCTTTTTCGCCTGTTTGGGAGAGCGTTGAAAACGAAGTTACGCTCTATGCGCACTGGGAAGTCGCGCCCACTATGCTCGTCGTCAATTCGAATGAGGACGGCGAGAATCTTGGCGAGGGGAAAATCACGCTGAGAGACGCGGTGAGGGAACTTTGCGCGAACGATAGGCTCACGGGTACGAACGGACTCAGGCGTATTGAGTTCAACCTCCCTGACGAAGATGGCAAGAATGTGATTTCGCTTACGAGTGCACTTACGGCGAAAACGGGGACGATTCCGTTTGAGATTGACGGCTTCAACGGGGGACGCGGCGTCACAATCACGACCCCGAATGCGCTACAGTTCACGGGGTCCGATGTGCGGCTTGAATCACTCAATTTTAAGAACTGCACGGTGCGCCCGATTGTGCAGTCTGGCGGATATCTGACGCTGGATGACTG